>CAUJHQ010000150.1 GCA_963204815.1 Pseudomonadota bacterium
GCCTGCTGCTGCTGCCACTGCTTGTTCTCTTCGTCCAGCAGCGCCTCGGTGCGCTCGGCCAGCAGGCGCAGGCGCTCCTTCAAGTCTTTGCCGGCGTAGTCGCCGGCCTCGGCCAGCAGCAGCGCGCGCTCGCGCTTGAGGCCTTCCGACGTGCGACGGTAGGTGATGCCGTGTTCGCCGTAGCGGTTCAGCAGCAGGATGCCTTCGAGCACGGCGATCAGCACGCCGGAGCCCGCGACCAGGTAGCGCGCCGTTTCCGCCCAGGGCAGGAAGGCGATGATCGGAATCGTGGCCGAGACGAAGATCAGCGCCAGCTTGATGTGCTTGTAGCGGTCCTGGTAGAGCGACGAGCGCGCCGAGTAGTAGCGCTGCTGGCCGTCGAGCCGGAACCACGCGGCCGAGCCGGTGATCTCGGGCGGCGGGGTGAACTCGGTCTTGTTGTCGGCCATCGGGATCCTCCTGATCTCTTCGGGACAGCGCGCGACTCTACGGCAGCGCCCCTATGATGACCAGATGACAAACAAGGTGCTCCTCGTCACCGGCGGCAGCCGGGGCATCGGCGCCGCGGCGGCGCTGCAGGCGGCCACGCGCGGCTGGGACGTCGCGGTCAACTACGCGCGCGACGCCGAGGCCGCCGAGCGCGTGGCCGCCGGCGTGCGCGCCGCCGGCCGGCGCGCCCTCACCGTGGCGGCCGACGTCGCCGACGAAGCGGCGGTGCTGGCGATGTTCGGCCGCATCGACCGCGAGCTCGGCCGCCTCACGGGGCTGGTGAACAACGCCGGTGTCGTCGACGTCGCCGCGCGGCTGGACCAGATGGACGTGGCGCGCTGGCGCCGCATGTTCGACATCAACGTCATCGGCAGCCTGCTCTGCGCGCGCGAGGCGGTGCGCCGCATGAGCACGCGCCACGGCGGCGCCGGCGGCGCCATCGTCAACCTCGGCAGCGCGGCGGCGCGCCTGGGCTCGCCGGCGCAGTACGTGGACTACGCGGCGGCCAAGGGCGCGATCGACACCTTCACGCTCGGCCTGGCGCGCGAGGTCGCGGCGGAGGGCATCCGCGTCAACGCCGTGCGCCCCGGCATCATCGACACCGACATCCACGCCTCCGGCGGCCAGCCCGACCGCGTGCGCCAGCTCGCGCCGCTGGTGCCGATGCAGCGCGCCGGCACGGCCGACGAAGTGGCCGCCGCCATCGTCTGGCTGCTGTCCGACGAGGCCAGCTACACCACCGGCGCCGTGCTCGACAGCACCGGCGGCCGCTGAAGCCGGCCGGCGGTGACGGCGGTCTTCGTCAGCGTCGGCCGCCACGCGACGCCGCTGCAGCGCCAGGCCTGCGAGGCGGTGCTGGCGCGCGTCGCCGCCGTCGGCCTGCAGCCGCACCGCCTGCTCGACGCCGGCCGCACTGGCGAGGCGCCGCTGCCGGAGATCCGCCGCCTGATCGACGGCTGCCACGGCACGCTGGTGCTGGCGCACGCGCGCTACGCCTTCGAGCGCGGCCACGAGCGCGTGCACGACGGCGCCACGCAGCCGCTGCAGGACGTGCGCTTTCCGACCGCCTGGAACCAGATCGAGGCCGCCTTCGCCTGCGCGCGCGGGCACCCGCTGCTCGTCGTCTGCGAAGAGGGCCTGAAGGCCGACGGGCTGCTCGAGGACGCCTACGGCTGGCCGGTGCACCGCTGCGAGTTCCGGCCCGAGGCCTTCGAGCGCCCGGAGTTCACGGCCGTGCTGCTGGCGTGGCGGGCGCGTGTGCTCGACCACGCGCTTCGCGCCGCCCGGCGGGGGGACAATGCGCCATGACCACCGAGCGCACCCAGACCCTGGGCGAGGAGATCGCCAACGCCATCAGCCACGGCCTGGGCTTCCTGCTGGCCGTGGCGTCGCTGCCGATCCTGGTCGCGTTCGCGGCCGAGCACGGCGCGATCTCGGTGACCGGTGCGGTGGTGTTCTCGGTCACGATGATGCTGCTGTACTTGGTGTCGGCGGTCTACCACGCGCTGCCGCACGGCCGCTGGAAGCACCGCTTCATGCGGCTGGACCACGCGGCCATCTTCCTGTTCATCGCCGGCAGCTACACGCCCTTCGTGCTCGGGCCGCTGCGCGGGCCCTGGGGCTGGACGCTGTTCGGCCTGGTCTGGGGCCTGGCCGCCGTCGGCGTCGTCGCCAAGGTGGCGAACCGGCTGCGCCACCCGTGGTGGTCGACCGGGCTGTACATCGGCATGGGCTGGATGGCGCTGATCGCCGTCGGCCCGATGTTCGAGCGCCTGCCGGCGCAGGGGCTGGCGCTCGTCATCGCCGGCGGCGTCGCCTACACGCTGGGGGCGGCATTCTTCCTGCTCGACAACCGGGTGCGCTACGCGCACTTCGTCTGGCACCTGTTCGTGCTGGCCGGCAGTACGCTGCACTTCCTGGCCGCGCTGTGGCACGGCGTGGTGCCGGCGCCGCTGGCCTGATCAGTCGGGCCGCTGCCAGCGGCCGCGGCGGATGTCTTCGTTGGTGAGGCGCTCGACCTCCACCTTCTGCACGCCGCCCAGCACGCCGAGCTTGAGCGCGGCGGTGTAGCTGAGGTCGATGACACGCCCGCCCTCGAAGGGCCCGCGGTCGTTCACGCGCACGATGATCTCGCGCCCGTTCGCCGGATTGCGCACGCGCGCGTAGCTGGGCAGCGGCATCGTCCGGTGGGCGGCGGTCATCGCGTACATGTCGTAGACCTCGCCGCTGGCCGTGGGCCGGCCGTGGAACTTGCGGCCGTACCAGCTGGCCAGGCCGCTTTCGCGCAAGCGTTCGTCGCCGGTCACCGGCTTGTAGCGCCGGCCGCCCACCTCGTAGGGCTTGTTCGGCCCGCCGGCGCGGATGGGCTCGACGCGCGGCTCGGCGTCGGGCGTGCGTTCCAGCCCGGCCGGCGGGTTGGCCTCCGCGCCGTCGCGGGTGGGGGCGCTCGAGCAGGCCGCCAGCACGAGGGCGGCGGCCAGCAGGGCGCTGCGACGGAGGGTGGCGTGCATGGTCGGCCTCGAATCTAGCGGCAAGCGTGCCCCTGCCGCCGGCAGGGCGGCGTGACAGTCGTGACCTCTGCACCGCGGCGGCGCCTTCGCTACGATGCCCTCCCGGACCCGAACGAGGCGCGACGCGATGAACTTCATGCTGCTGATCCACGAACCGCGCGGCCAGCGCGCCGAGCGCACGCGCAGCGAAGGCGAGGAAGCCTACGCGGTGATGCAGGGCTTCGCGCGCGAACTCGACCGCCGCGGCGTCTTCAAGGCCTGCGACTCGCTGCTCACCGACGACCGCGCCACGCGCGTGCAGGTGCGCGACGGCAAGGCGCGCCTGCTCGACGGCCCCTTCAGCGAGACGAAGGAGATGGTCGGCGGCTACTTCCTGATCGACGTGCCCGACCACGACACGGCGCTGAAGATCGCCGCCGAGTGCCCGGCCGCCGCCTGGGCCACGGTGGAGGTGCGGCCGGTCGGACCGTGCTTCATGTAGCGCCGGCTGTCGATCCGCCGGTGCGCCGTTCGTCGTGCCCCGGAAAGGAGATCGACATGCGCTTCATGATCCTGGTGAAGGCCTCGGCCGCGTCCGAGGCCGGCGTGATGCCCGAAGAAGGCCTGATCGCCGAGATGGCGGCCTACCACGAGCAGCTGGCGCAGGCCGGCGTGCTGCTCGACGCCAACGGCCTGCACCCCACGTCGCGCGGCTGGCGGGTGCGCTACGCGGGCGGCCGGCCGAGCCTGGTCGACGGCCCGTTCGCCGAGACGAAGGAACTCGTCGCCGGCTACACGCTGATCGACGTGCCCAGCCGCGAGGCGGCGCTGGAGTGGGCGCGCCGCTTTCCCGCGCCGCAGCCGGGCGGGGCGGGCGAGATCGAGGTGCGCCAGCTCTTCGAGCTGGAGGACTTCGGTCCCGGCGAGGCGGTCGAGCGCTTTCGCGCCCTCGGTGCCGCCTGAATGGCCGACAGCGCGACGCACCAGCGCATCGACGCCGTCTGGCGCATCGAGTGCGCGAAGATCGTCGCCGGCGTCGCCCGCCTCACGCGTGACGTCGGGCTGGCCGAGGAATGCGCGCAGGACGCGCTGGTGGCCGCGCTCGAGCACTGGCCGGCCGACGGCCTGCCCGACAACGCCGGCGCCTGGCTGATGGCCACCGCGAAGCGGCGCGCGCTCGACGTGCTGCGGCACCGCCAGATGTCCGAGCGCAAGCACGGCGATCTGCTGCTCGACCTGGAGGCGCTCGAATCGCACGTCGAGCCCGACTTCGTCGACGCGCTCGCCGAACGCCAGGCCGACCCGATCGGCGACGACCTGCTGCGTCTGATCTTCATCGCCTGCCACCCAGTGCTCAACACCGACGCCCGGCTGGCGCTGACGCTGCGCCTGCTGGGCGGCCTGACGACCGACGAGATCGCGCGCGCCTTCCTCGTGCCGGAGCCCACCGTCGCGCAGCGCATCGTGCGCGCGAAGAAGGCGCTCGCCGCCGCGCGCGTGCCCTTCGAGCTGCCGGCCGCGCCGGCGCTGGCCGAGCGGCTGGCCTCGGTGCTGGAGGTCGTCTACCTGATCTTCAACGAGGGCTACACCGCCACCCGCGGCGACGACTGGATGCGCCCGGCCCTGTGCGACGAGGCGCTGCGCCTGGGCCGCATGCTGGCCACGCTGGCACCCGACGCTCCCGAGGTGCTGGGCCTGGCGGCGCTGATGGAACTGCAGGCCTCGCGCACGGCGGCGCGCACCGACGCGCAGGGCGACCCGGTGCTGCTGGCCGCGCAGGACCGCGCACGCTGGGACCGCCTGCTGATCCGCCGCGGCCTGGCCGCGCTGGAGCGCGCCCAGGCGCTGGCCGCGGGGCGCGGCGAGCCGCTCGGCCCGTACGCGCTGCAGGCGTCGATTGCGGCCTGCCACGCGCGTGCGCCCAGCGCCGACGCCACCGACTGGCCCGCCATCGCCGCGCTCTACGACGCGCTGGCGCAGGCCCTGCCGTCGCCGGTGGTCGAGCTCAACCGCGCCGTCGCGGTCGCGATGGCCTTCGGGCCGGCGGCCGGGCTGGAGATCGTCGACCGCCTGGCCGCCGAGCCGCGGCTGGCGCAGTACCAGTGGCTGCCCAGCGTGCGCGGCGATCTGCTGGAGAAGCTGGGCCGGCGCGCCGAGGCGCGCGCCGAGTTCGAGCGCGCCGCCGCGCTGGCCGGCAACGCGCGCGAACAGGCCTTGCTGCGCGAACGCGCGCGCCGCCTGCAGGACTGACGGCGCCGCCCGGCCTAACATCAGGCTCGGCGCTCGCAGCCGCGCCGCGAACACGGAGCACCGCATGAAGCAGAACGTCGGCATGGTCGGCATCGGCCTGATGGGCCACGGCATCGCCAGCAACATCGTCAAGCACGGGCACTCGCTGGCCGTGCTCGAACACGCCGGCAACCAGCCGCTGGACGCCCTGAAGGCCGCCGGCGCGGTGGGCCTGCAGCGTGCCGCCGACGTGGCCGCACGCTCGGACGTCGTCATCCTCGTGCTCACCGGCTCCCCGCAGGTCGAGCAGGTGCTCACCGGCGCCGGCGGCGTGCTCGAAGGGCTGCGCCCGGGCGCGGTGGTGATCGACTGCTCGACCGCGATTCCGTCGTCGACCGTGCGCATGGCGCAGTCCGTGCAGGCCGCCGGCGGCCGCTTCCTCGACGCGCCGATGACGCGCACGCCGAAGGAAGCCGCCGAGGGGCGCCTGAACCTGTTGGTCGGCGGCGACGCCGCGCTGCTGGAAGAGTGCCGGCCGCTGCTGAAGTGCTTCGCCGAGAACATCACCCACGCCGGGCCGGTGAGCGCCGGGCACGGCATGAAGCTGCTGCACAACTACGTGTCGCTCGGCATGGTGACGCTGCTCGCCGAGGCGGCGGCGAGCGCACTGCACCACGGCGTGGCGCCCGAGGTCTTCGTCGACGTGCTGGCCAAGGGCGGCGGCGGCGGCATCGCGCTCGAGCGCATCAAGCCCTACCTGCTGGCGAACGACCCGTCGGGCCTGCGCTTCAGCATCGCCAACGCCTGCAAGGACCTGGGCTACTACAACACGATGGCGGCCGATGCCGGCGTCGCGAAGGACGTCGCCGCCGCCGTGCTGGCCACGCTGGAAGGCGCGCTCGCGCGCGGCGGGCCGCAGGCGCTGGTGCCGGAGCTGGCGACGCTTCTGCGCTGACCGGCGCGCCGTGGCGCGTCATTGACCGACGTCACGGCCGGCGCGGGCCGGGGCTGGCACGCTGGCGGGCCACGCTGAGGAGCCCCGACCATGGCCGACCTGACCCGCCGCTTCTTCCTGGACCGGGAGCTCGAGGGCAAGGGCGTCTACCGCGGCCGCAACCACCTGCCGCTGGCCACCCACCCGACCGAGTTGCTGCTGGAGGCTTTCCGGCCCGGCGACGGCAAGCGCCTGCAGACGTTCCTGACCGGCAAATGGCCGACCGGCGACGCGCCGCAGAAGCTGCCGCCGGAGGTGGCCAACGAGGTGGCGCACATCATCAACACGCACCGGCACGGCGACCGGGTCGCCGAGCCCGGCTACGTGGTGCAGATGGTGGCGGTCGGCGACGCCCAGCTGCACTGGGACCTGGAGATCGCGTCCGTCAAGGACGGACGCTATTCGCCGATGCACACGCCGGCCGCCGCCGAAGCGCGCGCGCGCCAGGCGAAGGGCCAGCCGACCGTCTTCAAGAGCGAGCTCGACAACCTGTTCATCCGCCACTGGTTGCGCGCGATCCACTACACCATCAACGTGATCACCTTCGACAGCGTCGGCGACATGGAGGCCTGGCTCGAGCACTGGGGGCTGTCGACGCTGACGACCAAGCGCCTGCACGCGCTGACGCCGGTGCAGGAGCCCGCGGCGCCGACGCCGTGGTTCCAGACGCTGGGCTGG
>CAUJHQ010000151.1 GCA_963204815.1 Pseudomonadota bacterium
TGCGGCGGATCAAGTCATGGCCGTCCGGTCAGGCCTTGGCGAACTTCAGGTCCGGGTAGCGGACGTGTTCGACCAGTTCCTGCGTCTCCTTCTTCGGCGGCGGCGTCAGCAGGCTCACGATGATGATCACCGCGAAGCCCAAGGGCACGCCGAACATGCCGGCCGAGATCGGCTGGATGCCCCACCACAGTTCGATCGGCGAGGTGACGCCGAAGATGCCGCGCAACCAGGGCTGCGTCGTCACCATGTAGTAGAACGTGACGCCCAGGCCGGCGATCATGCCCAGCGAGGCGCCCCACTTGTTGGCGCGCTTCCAGAAGATGCCGAGCACCAGTGCCGGGAAGAACGCCGCCGCCGCGAACGAGAACGCCGCCGAGACCAGGAACAGGATGTCCGCCGGCTTCTGCGACGCCACGTAAGCCGCGGCCAGGGCCACCACCAGCAGCAGCGCCTTGGACAGCGTGACGCGGCGTGCGGTGGGCGCGTTCGGGTCGATCATCTTGTAGTACAGGTCGTGCGACAGCGCGTTGGCGATCGTCAGCAGCAGGCCGTCGGCGGTGGACAACGCCGCCGCCAGGCCGCCGGCCGCGACCATGCCCGAGATCACGTACGGCAGACCGCCGATCTCGGCCGTGGCCAGCACGATGATGTCGCCGCCGATGCGCATCTCGCCGAGCTGGAAGATGCCGTCCTTGTTGATGTCCACCACGCTCAGCAGTGCCGGGTCGACGCGTGCCCAGTTGGCGATCCAGGCCGGCAACTTGTCGAATGGCGTCCCCACCAGCACGGTGAACACCTCGAACTTCACCAGCACCGCGAGCGCCGGCGCCGTGAAGTACAGCAGGAAGATGAAGAAGAGCGACCAGGTCACCGACTCGCGTGCCTCCTTCACCGACGGCGTCGTGTAGTAGCGCATCAGGATGTGCGGCAGCGCGGCCGTGCCCACCATCAGGCAGAACACGAGGGCGAGGAAGTTGCGGCGCGATTCGTCGTAGGTCTTCTGCGCCTTCGCGTCGCCGTTCGGGTCGCCGGCGAACTGCGCCGCATGCGAAGGCATGCCGGCCAGCGGCTTGGCGCGCCCTTCGTTGGCGGCCTTGGCGGCCGCCCAGGCCTTCTTCGCCTCGGCCTCGTCCTTCGGCAGTGCCGCGAGTGCCTTCTCGGCCGCCTGCACCTGCGTGGCCGGCGCGTTCGCGGCCTTCAGGTCGTCGACGGCCTTCTGCGCGGCGGCACGGTCGGCAGCGAGCGCGGCCGGGACGTCCTTCAGCTTGGCGTCGAACTCGTCGGCCTTCGCCTTGAACGC
Source organism: Pseudomonadota bacterium (assembly GCA_963204815.1). GTDB lineage: Bacteria > Pseudomonadota > Gammaproteobacteria > Burkholderiales > Burkholderiaceae_C > Rubrivivax. The sequence continues at coordinate 1,301 of CAUJHQ010000151.1, forward strand.
GGCGATGACTTCCTTCTCCTTCGGGTCTTCGCGCAGCTGCTTCTCGCGCTCGGTGACCTTCTGCAGTTGGTAGCCGTAGATCGCCTGCGGGATCGGCACGCCGGTCTGCTTCACGGACAGCCACACCACCGGGATCATGTAGGCAATGATCAGGATGATGTACTGCGCCACCTGCGTCCACGTGACCGCGCGCATGCCACCCAGGAACGAGCACACCAGGATGCCGCCCAGGCCGACGAAGATGCCGATCTCGAACGCCAGGCCGGAGAGCCGCGTCGTGATCAGGCCCACGCCGTAGATCTGCGCCACCACGTACGTGAACGAGCACAGGATCGCCGCCAGGATGCCCAGGAAGCGCGGCAGGTTGCCTTCATAGCGCGCGCCCAGGAAGTCCGGGATCGTGAACTGGCCGAACTTGCGCAGGTACGGCGCCAGGAACAGCGCCACCAGGCAGTAGCCGCCGGTCCAGCCCATGATGAAGGCCAGGCCGCCGTAGCCGGTGAGGTACAGCGTGCCGGCCATGCCGATGAACGACGCCGCGCTCATCCAGTCGGCGCCGGTCGCCATGCCGTTGTAGACCGCAGGCACGCGCCGGCCGGCGACGTAGTACTCGGCCGCGTCGGTGGTGCGGCTCATGATGCCGATGCCGGCATACAGCGCCACGGTGGCGATCAGGAAGATGAAGCCGATCCACTGCCGCGGCAGGCCCATCTGCTCCAGGATCGCGAGCACGATGACGAAGGTCACGAAGCCGCCGGTGTACCAGCCGTAGACCTTGTTCAGCTGCGACTTGAACGCGCGGTTGTCGGCCCCGCTGCTCTTACCGCTGCTTTCGAAACTCAAGCCAGCCATGTCATTCCTCCTCGGCGACGCCGTGTTCCTGGTCTAGCCGGTTCATCGTCCGGGCGTAGTACCAGATGATCAGGCAGTACACGATCAACGAACCTTGCGACGCCATCCAGAAGCTGAACGGCCAGCCGAAGAACGTGAAGCTCAGGTCGCGAGCGAAGAAGCTCACGACGTAGGTCACCACGAACCAGATGGCAAGCAGAACCGCGGTGATGCGCAGGTTCTTCTTCCAGTACTGCTTGTGGCTCTCGGTCAACTGCATGCTGTACCTCCGAGTTGTCTCACTTCCAATCACACCCCAAGCGGCCCGAGAAGGCCGCCCCCCAACTGCATCCACCGCCGGTGCCGGCGGCGAACTCACTCACGCGGCGAGCCCGGTCTCTCTCTCGAGCTGGGCGGCCACCTTGGGCTCGAAGCCCTTCAGGTGGCGGATGATCTTCACGGCCTCGTCGGGCGCCTGCCGCTCGGCATGCACGCGGGCCAGCTGGTACCAGCCATACGGGCTCATCGGTTGCAGCTTGGTGTTGCGCTCGAGGGCGGCCACGGCGTCGTCGTGGCGGCCCAGGCGCACCAGCACCAGGCCGAGCCCGTACCACGCGCGGTCGAGCGTGTCGTCGAGCGCGACGGCGCGCCGGAACGCCGGCTCGGCGTCTTCGTAGCGGCGCGCGGACTCGAGCAGGAAGGCGAGGTTGAACCAGTCGGCGGCGCTGCGCTCGGGATGGGCGGCGACGAGCGCCTGAGCGTCGGCGATCGCGGCGTCGACGGCGCCTCGTTGGCCGCGCAGGTGGGAGCGGCTGGACAGCGCGTAGGCGTCGTCGGGCCAGCGGCGCAGCATCTCGTCGAACAAGGCCTCGGCGCGCGCCGGGCGCCCGAAGACGAGCCAGCCGATCGCCTGCCACTTGAGCCAGCGATAGTCGTTGCCGCGGACGGCGGTCGGGTTCAACGGCATGCCTGCACTCCAATGTCGAGACACAACTGGATCTTGAACAGCGTGGCGAAGATCCACGCGAAGGCCAGCAGCAGGAAGGCCACCAGCGGCACGTGGCGGTCGAGCACGAGCTTGGGCGAGATCAGGCGCGCGCCGCGCACGAACGGCTTCGTCAGCGTGGCCAGCAGCTGATAGAAGAGGTTGGTGTCGCGCTTCGCGCCGGCGAGCAGACCGAGCAGGAATTGCCCGGCCAGCGCCATCAGCGCGATCTCGGCCACCAGCTTGATCGACGACACGAACAGCAGCATCGGAACCTTGTCCAGGACGGTGCCTGGAGGCTCGAAAGTTCCGCTTACGACTTTCTGACAACAGGGCCTTGCGCGAGGGTTGCCCCGGGTCGGGGGAACCCTCGCGGCAGCACCGTCAACGACGCTGACTGATCGCGCGTGTCAGATCACCAAGACAGCGCTCGGCACTGCGCAGCGAGCGCGGCCGGCGCGCGGCCAGCCAGCCGACGACGAACCACCCCCGCGGTTCCGCTTCGACATGCGTTCGCCAGATCGACTGCGCCACGGCCTCGTCGTGGCAGCGCCCGAGCGCTTCCAACGCGCGCTGCAGGGCGCGCAGCACGCGCGCGGTGCGCTTGCGCGGCAGCACCGGTTGCAGCGCCTCGAGCACGTAGCGCAGGCGCTTGAGCCGCTTGCGCAGGCGGTGCAGGGCAGCGTCGTCGGCCAGGTCGAGGTCGCGCACCGCGGCCACCACGCGCCGCTCGGCGCGCCGCTGCCACGCACGCGCCGCATCGTCGAGCGCAGCGCCGGGCGTGCCCGTCTGGCTGGCGAGCCGCAGCGCTTCGAGCATCAGCGCGCTGAACGCCGGCGTGTTCAGTTCGGCGGCGCTGTCGCCGGCCGGCGCCGCGGCCGGCCAGTCGAGCGGCGGCGCACCGGCTTCGGCGAGCGCTGGCGCCAGCCAGGCGCGCATGGCGTCGTCGTCGCGCTGCGCGCCCAGTCGGGCGAACGGCGCGCGCAGGGCCTGCGCCAGCGCGCGCGCCGCCGCCGGGTCGCTGCTCCAGTCGACGCCGGCGTGCAGCACGCTGCGCAGGCGACGCAGGCCGACGCGCAACTGGTGCAGCGCTTCCGCGCCGCCTTCGGCGCCGGCGCAGGCGGCGGCGTTCGGCAGCACCTGCGCGAGCGCGTCGCCGACCATCGCGGCAAACGCGGACGCCGGCGTCATGCCGGGCACCACGCGCGACGGCCGTGCGCGCACCACCGGCGCCGCCACGCCGCGCGCCAGGAGCAGGCCGCGCTCGGACTTCGTCGTCACATCCAGCCGAAGGCCGAACTGCGCCACCCACCGCGCGGCCAGGTCGATCAGCGCCGGCGTCGGGCCGCTCAGCAGTTCGAACTCGAGCTCGCAGACCGCCACGTGGCGCTCGCCGGCGACGATGCGGCCTTCGTCGTACGCGACCTCGATGCGCGCGCCCGCGTGGCGGACGACGCGGCTCAGGCGGCGGACGTCGGTGCGGTAGCGCTCGACGAGCGCGGCGCCGTCGGCCAACTGTTCGGCCAGCGCGGCGCCGGGCGCGCTGCCGGCATGGCGCGCCGGGTCGGGGAGCGGCACGCCACGCTGCGCCGGCAGCGGCACTTCGTGCTCGGCGCGCTGCAGCAGGCCGTCGCCGCGGCCCTTCAGCGTCTGCACCCAGCGCCGGCCTTCGCGGCGCACGCGCAGCGCCAGGCCGGCAGCGGCAAGCCGGTCGTCGGCGGTGTCGAAGTAGGCGGCACGCAGGGGGAGCGAGCGCGCACTCGCGGTGGCCAGCCGGCGCACCAACGCGGCACGCGCCGTGGCCGGCACGATGAACTTCAGTTCGATCTCGACGTCAGCCGGCCCCAAGCCCGCCCCCGGTAAAATGCCGGTTCGCATTCTGCTTCGCCCCACGCCATGCCGTTCCTCTGGAAGCCCTACACCTCCGACGTCACGAACTTCATCGACGAGTTGAAGGCGAAGAAGCCCACCCTCGAAGCCGAGCAGCGCGCCGGCCGCGCGCTGCTGTGGGACAAGGCGATCGACCGCCAGGCGCAGGCCGAGTGGCGCGATGCGCGCGTGCCGCAGCAGCCCTACGTCTACCAGACGAAGTCGAAGTAATCCCTTGCTGGAGACCGAGCTGCCGGCCGCGCCGCCGGACGAGCCCGCGCCGTCGCCCCAGGTGGTCGACCAGGTGGCGGTCGCTCGCCTGTACGGCGAGCCGCTTTTCCGCATGCCGCAGGACCTGTACATCCCGCCGGATGCGCTGGAAGTCTTTCTCGAAGCCTTCGAAGGCCCGCTGGACCTGCTGCTCTACCTGATCCGCAGGCAGAACTTCAACATCCTCGACATCCCGCTGGCCGACGTGACGCGCCAGTACCTGAGCTACGTCGACCAGCTGCGCCGCCACAACCTGGAACTGGCCGCCGAGTACCTGCTGATGGCGGCGATGCTCATCGAGATCAAGAGCCGCATGCTGCTGCCGCCGAAGAAGAGCGCCGACGGCGGCGAGGTCGAGGACCCGCGCGCCGAACTCGTGCGCCGGCTGATCGAATACGAGCAGATCAAGCTCGCCGCCGCCAAGCTCGACGCGCTGCCGCTCGCCGGCCGCGACTTCCTGCGCGCGCAGGTGACGATCGAGCAGGCGCTGGCGCCGCGCTTCCCCGACGTCGAGGTGGCCGACCTGCGCGCCGCCTGGGCCGACATCGTGCAGCGCGCCAAGCTCAACCAGCACCACTCGATCAGCCGCGAGCAGCTGTCGGTGCGCGAGCACATGAGCATCGTGCTGCGCCGCCTGCAGGGCCGGCGCTTCGTCGAGTTCCAGGATCTCTTCGACGTCACGCGCGGCATGCCCGTGCTCGTGGTCACCTTCATCGCGATGCTGGAGCTGAGCCGCGAGCAGCTGATCGAGGTGACGCAGGCCGAGGCCTTCGCGCCCATCTACGTGCGACTGGCGTACTCGCCTAGCTGAGCCCGCGCGTGCGAGGCCGGAAGGCATCGCGCGGCTGGCGAAGGCCTTCGCGCGATTTCACGCGCGAAGGCTGACCCACCGGCGCGCATACTGCGCCGCGTGATCACCCGCACCACCCTCGTCGAAGGCCCCGTCACGGTGGCCGCCTACCGCTGCCGCAGCGGCCCCGACGAAGGGCCGCAGACCGAGCTGCACCGCCGCTGGTCGGTGTCGATCGTGCGGCGCGGCAGCTTCGGCTGCCTGTGCGGCGACCGCCGCCACGAACTGGTGCCCGGCTCGGTGCTGGTCGGCCGGCCGGGCGACGAGTTCACCTGCACGCACGAACACCGCGCCGGCGGCGACGACTGCCTGGCCGTCTACCTCGACGAGGCGCTTGCCGACGAGCTGCACGGCCGGCGCGGCGTGTGGCGCTCGGGCGCCCTGCCGCCGATGGCGCCGCTCGTCGTGCTGGGCGAAGTGCTGGGCCGAGCCGCCGACGGCGACGATGCCTGCGGCCTGGCCGAGATCGGCCTCGCGTTCGCCAGCCGCTTCGTCGAAGCCGCCGGCGGCGAGCCCCATGCGGTGCTGAAGCCGGCCGCACCGGACCGCCGCCGCGCCGTCCACGGTGCGCTGTGGATCGAGGCCCACGCGGGCGAGCCGATCGACCTGGCCGCGATGGCACGCGAGGCCGGGCTGTCGCCCTTCCACTTCCTGCGCCTCTTCTCGGCGGTGCTGGGCGTGACGCCGCACCAGTACCTGCTGCGCTGCCGCCTGCGCCGCGCCGCCGGCCTGCTGGCCGACGACGGACGGCCGGTGACCGAGGTGGCCTACGAGGCCGGCTTCGCCGACCTGTCGAACTTCGTGCGCAGCTTCCGGCGCGCGGCCGGCGTATCGCCGCGGACCTTCCGCAAGGCGGCGCGCGGCGAGCGCAAGATTCTCCAAGAACGGCTGCGGCGCGCTGCCTAGCATGGCCCTCGTGTGATGCATCGCTTCACGAGGAGAAAGCCATGTTCGACCACGTCGGCCTGAAGGTCCGCGACCTCGCGGCCAGCATCGACTTCTACCGCCGCACGCTCGCGCCGCTGGGCCTGGAGCTCGGCTCGCAGGGCGAGGGCTACGCCGGCTTCGGCCCGCCGGGCGCACCGGCCCTGTGGCTGTACGCGCATGCCGGCGGCGCCGGCGCCGGCACGCATCTGGCGTTCCGCGCGCCTTCGCAGAGCGCGGTGCAGGGCTTCCACGCCGCCGGCCTGGCGGCCGGCGGGCGCGACAACGGCGGCCCAGGGCCACGCCCTGACTACGCGGCCGACTACTACGCGGCCTTCCTGATCGACCCCGACGGCCACAACGTCGAGGCGGTGTGTTTCGGCTGAGCAGCGCTCGCGCGTGAAGTCGCGCGCGCGGCCTCAGCGCATGCCGAGCTTGAACGCGATCATCGCGCGCAGCTTGTTCGGCAGCACCGGCTTGATCAGCAGGTGGTAGTCGTGCGTGACGGCCTCGTCCTCGTGGCCACCCAGGCTGCTGCCGGTGATGACGATGGCCGGCAGCTTCGCTTGCGGCCAGCGCGCGCGCAGCGCCACCAGCGCATCGATGCCGGTCTTGCCCTGCGGCAGGCGGTAGTCCACGAGCAGCAGGTGCGGTTCCTCGGCCGCTGACGAGCCGACCCACGCCTCGACGCCCTCCACCGTGTCGAAGGCCACGACGCTCGCGCCCCAGGCCTGCAGCAGGACCACCAGCCCTTCGCGCACCGCCGCCTCGTCCTCGACGACGACGAAGCGGCGGCCTTCCAGCGTCAGCCCGATCGGCAACTTGGCCTTGCCGGCCACCGCCTCGACCGTGCGTGGCGCCTTGCCCACCGGCACCGTGAGCGAGAACACGGTGCCGTGGCCGGCACGCGAGCGCACGTCCAGCGGCGCCGCCATCAGGCCCGACAGGCGCTTCACGATCGCCAGGCCCAGGCCCAGGCCCTTGCGGTGGTGCGCCTCCAGGGGCCGGTTCGACTGCACCTGGAAGAACTCGTCGAAGATGCGCGGCAGCATCGCCTCGGCGATGCCGATGCCGGAGTCCCACACCTGCACCAGCAGTTGGCCGTTGCGCGGGCGGCAGCTGACGAGCACGCCGCCGTCGTCGGTGTAGCGGATGGCGTTGCTGACCAGGTTTCGTAGCACGCGTTCGAGCAGCACGGGGTCGGCGTGCGCCACGTGCTGCTCGCCGCGGAAGCTGAGCATCAGGCCCTTCTCGAAGGCGATCGGCTCGAAGTGCAGGCGCAGGCGGCCGAAGACGTCGCGCAGGCGCACCGGCGCCGGGTTCACCTCGACGCCGCCGGTGTCGATGCGGGTGATGTCGAGCAGCTCGCCGAACAGGCCTTCGAGCGCGTCGACGCTCTCGTTGATGCTGTTCACCAGCGAGGCCACCTCGGGGTCGTGGCTGCGCTGGCGCAGCGCCTCGGCGAACAGGCCCATCGCGTGCAGCGGCTGGCGCAGGTCGTGGCTGGCGGCGGCGAAGAACTGCGTCTTCGCGCGGCTGGCGGCCTCGGCGGCGCGGCGCGCGGTGTCGGCTTCGGCCTTCTCGACGCGCAGCTGCACCGCGAGTTCTTCGGTGCGCGCCTTCAGCGAGATCGCCTGGCCGAGCGCGTTGCGGTAGGTGCGCACCATCAGCACGGTGGCCAGGAACACGATGGCCAGCACCACCGCGAGCTGGATGTTGCCGGGCTGCGTGGTGTCGCTGGCGATGCGCACGATGGCCGGCGTGAGCACCAGGCTGATGAAGCCGAGGAACACGCCCGCCTGCGTCGCCAGCAGCTGCACCGAGCTGACGCAGTAGGTGTGGATGACGAGGATCAGCGCGATCGTCTGGTACGGCGTGCCCAGGCCCCAGAACAGCCACGACGCCAGGCCCCACATCGAGCCCTGCAGCAGCACCAGCACGCGCCAGCTGCGCCGCCACGCGAGCAGCGTGGCGTCGTCGGCCGTCGGCGTGCGCAGGTAGCGCAGGTAGTGCGCGAGCCGCACGCCCCACAGCAGCGCAACGGCGCCGACCCAGCCCCACAGCACGCGCGGGTCGGCGAGCGGCTGGAACAGCATCACGATGACGACGACGCCGAAGACGTAGCCCGCCAGCGTCGCCGGCGTCTGCACGTACAGCGCGCGCATCTGGTCGACCAGCGTGCCGACGCGCCGCGGCACCGGCGCGGGCGGCGCGGCCTCTGCGGCGACGGCGGGGGCGGCGGCGGCCTCGGCCGTCATGTGCGCGGCGGCGGCTTGCGGGCGACGAAGCCGCCCTGTCCCTGCGTCATCTGGCTCACCGCCAGCACCGCCTGCGTGCGCGAGCTGACGCCCAAGGCACGCAGCACGGCGGCGACGTGGTCCTTCACGGTCTCGACCGACAGGTTGAGCTCGCGCGCGATCAGCTTGTTCGGCAGGCCCTGCAGCAGCAGCGCGAGCACGTCGTTCTGGCGCGGCGTGAGGCCCACGTGCTCGAGTGGCGACACCTGCTGGTGCGGCTCGGGCCGCGCGCGCGCGCCCAGCGGCGCGTCGCCCAGCGGGCGCAGCGCGCCCGGCGCGCTGTCGGGGCCGGCGCGCGGGGCGCTGAAGTCCAGTCCCAGCATGTTCGGCGGGATGTACAGGCCGCCGCTCATCACCATGCGCAGCGCCTCGCAGAGCTCGCGGTTCGAAGAGCGCTTGGGCACGAAGCCCATCGCGCCGAGGTCGATGGCGCGGATGACGTCGCTCGTGCGGTCGGAGGCCGAGACCACCACCACCGGCACCGCCGGGTAGGTGGCGCGGAACTCGACCAGCACGTCGAAGCCGTCGGCGTCGCCGAGCGCGAGGTCGAGCAGCACGAGGTCGAAGTCGCTGTCGGACGCGAGCGCCGCACGCGCGGCGGCGGCGCTGTCGACGCCGCGGACGCTGATGCCGTCGCCCAGGCCTTCGATGACCTGCTGCAAGGCCGACAGGATGAGCGGGTGGTCGTCGACCAGCAGGACCTTCATGGCACCTCCGCGAGCTTCAGGGTTCGGGGCATTTTGGCCGCGCGGCGCGGCGCGCCCGTTCCCCCTTTTAGGGGTGCGCCGGCCTCAGGTGAAGCGGCGCGACACCGACTCGGCCACGCAGGCCGGCTTCGGCGCGCCGTCGATCTCCATCGTCACTTCGACCGTCAGCTGCGCGCCGCCGGGCAGCGGCTCGTAGGCCAGCAGCTTGAAGCGGCCGCGCACACGGCTGCCCGAACGCACCGGGTGCGGAAAGCGCACGCGGTTGAGGCCGTAGTTGACGCCCATGCGCACGTCGTCGATGGCGAAGGCCGACTCCGACATCATCGGCAGCAGGCTCAGCGTGAGGAAGCCGTGCGCGATGGTGCCGCCGAAGGGGCCGCTGGCAGCGCGCGCGGCGTCGACGTGGATCCACTGGTGGTCGCCGGTGGCCTGCGCGAACTGGTCGATGCGCGCCTGGTCGATCGTGATCCAGTCGCTCGTGGCGAGTTCGGCGCCGACGGCGGCCGCCAGGTCGTTCAGGTGGGCGTAGCGCTTCATCGGTCGAGCCAGGCCGCCAGCGGGGCCCATTGTTCGAGGTCGCGCTCGACGCGGCTGGGCGCCACGTCCCAGAGCGTGAGGCCGCGCGCGGCCAGGTGGACGTAGTTCTGCGTGTCGCGCAGCCAGGCCACCACCGGCACCGGCACGGTGGCGAGGTAGGCGTGCAGCTGCTCGTTGGAGATGGTGTGCTCGCGCACGCGCATGCCCACGAGGCCGATGCGGATGGACGCGGCGCGCTTGTGCGCGCGCAGTTCCTGCACGAAGGCATGCGTGGCCTGGATGTCGAACAGGCTCGCCTGCAGCGGCACGAGCAGCGTGTCGGCGATGCGCAGCACCGCTTCGAGGCGCTTGCCATGCAGGCCGGCCGGCGTGTCGAGCACGACGTGCGAGGTGCCCTTGGGCGGGCGCACGATGGCGTCACCGGCGACGTCCCAGCCGCGGATCGGCGCGCAGGCCGGCGGCCGCAGGCCCAGCCACTGGCGTGCCGACTGCTGGCGGTCGACGTCGCCCAGCATCACCGCGTGCCCGCGGGCGGCCAGGCAGCCGGCCACGTTGGTCGCCAGCGTGCTCTTGCCGACGCCACCCTTGGGGTTGGCGATGACGATGACTGGCATCTCGCGCGCTCCTCCGGTGCCTCTTTCGGGCTATGGTAGCGGGGAAACGCGTGCCGGCCGGCCGGGGCCCCTGCGGACAAACCACAATCGCCGCCCATGGCCGAGATCGTCGTCATCGCCGCCCACCCCCACCTGCAGCACTCGCACGTCACGCGGGCGATGATCGACGCCGCCGCGCGCGCGCCGCGCACCGAGGTGCGCGAGCTCTACGCGCGCTACCCCGACTACCTGGTCGACGTCGAAGCCGAGCAGGCCGCGCTGGCGGCCGCGAAGCTGGTGATCTGGCTGCACCCGATCCACTGGTACTCGATGCCGCCGCTGGCCAAGCTGTGGCTCGACGAGGTGTTCGCCTTCGGCTGGGCCTACGGCCCGGGCGGCACGGCGCTGCGCGGCAAGGACCTCTGGCTCGTCACGTCGACCGGCGGCGCCGAGTCGGCCTACCACCCGGCCGGCCACAACCGCCACTTCTTCGACGACTACCTGCACCCCTACGAGCAGAGCGCGACGCTCACCGGCATGCGCTGGCTGCCACCGATGGTGCTGCACGGCGCGCACCGGGTGGCCGACGCCGAGCTCGCGGCGCACGCGGCGGTGTTCGCCGACCGGCTCGCCACCTACCCGGCGTGGCCCGAGCTGGCGGCGCTGGAACCCGAACCCGAATGCGCCGTGCCCGCCGACGAGCGGCCCGACGCCGGCGCCACCACCGACTGAAGGCTCCTCCGAATGGAACACGGCACCTCGTGGCTGCAGGGCAGCCTGGTCTACCTCGCGGCGGCGGTGCTGGCGGTGCCCATCGCCCGCAAGCTGGGGCTGGGCTCGATCATCGGCTACCTCGGCGCCGGCATCGCCATCGGCCCCTGGGGTCTGGGCCTCGTGACGGACCCGCAGGCGATGCTGCACTTCGCCGAGTTCGGCGTCGTGCTGATGCTGTTCCTGGTCGGCCTCGAGCTGGAGCCGCGGCGCCTGTGGAGCCTGCGGCGGCCGATCTTCGGCTGGGGCAGCGTGCAGCTGTTCGGCTCCGCCGCGCTGATCAGCGCCGCCGGCGTGGCGCTCGGCGTCGACTGGCGGCTCGCGCTGGTGGCAGGCCTCGGGCTGGGCATGTCGTCGACCGCGATCGGCCTGTCGGTGCTGGCCGAGCGCAACCTGATGGCCACCTCGGCCGGCCAGAGCGTGCTCAGCGTGGCGCTGCTGCAGGACATCGCGGCCATCCCCATCCTCGCCATCATCCCGCTGCTCGCCGCGCAGCACGGCGCGGCCGAGGGCGGCGGCTGGCTCGGGGCGGCGAAGGCCTTCGGCGTCATCGGCGCCATCGTCTTCGGCGGCCGCCTGCTGCTGCGGCCGGCGCTGCGCTGGATCGCACGCAGCGAGACGCCGGAGATCTTCACCGCCGCCGCGCTGCTGCTGGTGGTGGCCACCGCGGCGCTGATGCAGAGCGTGGGCCTGTCGATGGCGCTCGGCGCCTTCCTCGCCGGCGTGCTGCTGGCCGAAAGCGAGTACCGCACCGAGCTCGAGACCGACCTCGAGCCGTTCAAGGGCCTGCTGCTCGGCCTGTTCTTCATCGCCGTCGGCATGAGCGTCGACTTCGCGGTGGTGCTGGCGCAGCCGCTCGTCGTCGTCGGCGTCGTCATCGGCTTCCTTGTCGTCAAGGCGCTGGTACTGTGGGCGATGGCGCGCACGATGCCGGTGCCGCTGGCCGAGCGGCCGGTTTTCGTGATCCTGCTGGCGCAGGGCGGCGAGTTCGGCTTCGTCGTCTTCCAGGCCGCACTGGGCGCGAACGTGATCGACGCGAAGACGTCGAGCCTGCTGGTGGCCGCGGTCGCGATCTCGATGCTGCTGACGCCGCTGTTGCTGGTGGCGGCCGACCGCTGGTGGGCGATGCACCTGAAGCGCCACGGCAGCGGCCCGAAGCTGGCCGAGATCGCCGAGGAGCAGGACGCGCCGGTGCTGATCGCCGGCTTCGGCCGCTACGGGCAGATCGTCGGCCGGCTCATCAACGCCAACGGCCTGAAGGCCACCGTGCTGGACCACAGCGCCGAGAACGTGGAAGGCGTGCGCCGCTTCGGCTGGCCGGCTTTCTACGGCGACGCCACTCGCCTGGACCTGCTGCGCGTGGCCGGCGCCGAGCGCGCGAAGGTCTTCGTGCTCGCCATCGACGACGTCGACCAGAGTGTCGAGGTCGCGCGCCTCGTGAAGCAGCACTTCCCGCAGCTGCCCATCGTGGCGCGGGCGCGCAACGTCACGCACTACACGCGGCTGCGCCAGCTGGGCGTGACGCTGATCGAGCGCGAGACGCTCGACTCGGCCCTGATGAGCGCGCGCAGCGTGCTCGAACTGCTCGGCTGGGAGCCGCACGCCGCGCGCACGAAGGCCATGCGCTTCCGCCGCCACAGCATCGAGCTGATCGAGCAGATGGCGCCGCACCTGGGCGACGAGAACAAGCTGATCGCGGTGGCCAAGCAGGGCCGCCAGCAGCTGGAAGAGATGTGGGCGCGCGAGCGCGCCGCCAACGGCCCGCAGCGCGCGCGCGCCGGCTGGCAGGCGCCGGCAGCCGGCGTCAGCGAAGACCGTCCGCCAGCAGCTTGACGCCGGTCAGCAGCAGTCCCAGCTCGAAGAGCCTGACGAACAGCACCGGCGAGATGCGCTTGACGATGCGCACGCCGATCCACACCCCCACCGGGGCCAGCGGCACCAGCACCAGCGAGGTCGTCAGGTTGCGGCCGTCGAACAGCCCGAGCCAGGCGTACGGGATCCACTTCGACAGGTTCAGCGCCGCGAAGAAGACCGCCAGCGTCGCCGTCGTCACCACCGGCGTCAGCCGCAGCGGCAGCACGTAGAAGCCGATCGGCGGCCCGCCCGCGTGGGCGACGAAACTGGTGAAGCCCGAGGCCGTGCCCAGCAGCACGCCCAGCCAGCGTGGCGGCGGCGGCGCGTCGGCCTTCGGCGGGAAGACGAGGCGGATCGCCAGGAACAGCAGCGTCAGGCCGCCGACGATGCCCGACACGGTGGCGACCGGAAAGAGGCCGAAGCTGGCGGTGCCGATCGCGGTGCCCAGCAGGCCGGCGGGCATCAGCAGTTTCAGCAGCGCGCGGTCGCAGTGGCGCAGCAGCGCGGCGACGCCGAAGCCGTCCATCACCGTCAGCAGCGGCAGCATGATCGCCGCCGCCTGCGGCACCGGGATGGCCAGCGCGATGAGCGGCGTCGCCAGCGCGCCGAAGCCAGCGCCGAAACCGCTCTTGGAGATGCCCATCAGCAACACCGCCGGCACGGCGACGGCGTAGAACCAGGGGTCGGTGATCAAGCGGTGGGCGGAGCGTCGAACGAAGCGACAATTCTCGGATGTTCCAGCCCTCGCAGAACGACGTTCGCCGCTTCTTCTGCGGCACCCGCGCCAAGCAGCGCGCCGGCCTGCCGCTCGACGCGATGGAAAGCATCGCCGCGCGCTGGATCGCCGAGCACCCGGAGTACGACGCCGACCTCGCCGACGAGGCCGCGGCGCTGGCCGCCGTCTACACGGTGGAAGACGGCCGCACCAACCCGTTCCTGCACCTGTCGATGCACCTGTCCATCCACGAGCAGTGCAGCATCGATCAGCCGAGCGGCATCCGCCAGGCGGTCGAGCTGCTCGCCGCGCGGCGCAACTCGCTGCACGAGGCGCACCACGAGGTGATGGAGTGCCTGGGCGAGATGATCTGGGCCAGCCAGCGCAGCGGGCTGCCGCCCGACGGTCACGCCTACATCGACGCCGTGCGCCAGCGCGCCACGCGCATCGTCGGCGGGCGTTGAGCCGCCGCGGCGGCCCGGCCGCCGCGGATCACCAGCCGTTCACGCTGCCGATGTAGGCCCAGATCGCCTCGATCTCCTCGGGCTTGACGATGCCCTTCCAGGCCGGCATCGCGCGCTTGCCGTTCGTCACCGACTCGACGAAGCGCGCCTTGTCGTCCTTCGGGAAGGTGCGCAGGTCGAAGAAGGCGCTGCTGCCGACGGCCAGGTTCAGGCCGTGGCAGCGCACGCAGTAGCTCACGTAGGCGCGGCGGCCGGCCTCCGGCGTGGCCGGCACCGGGGCGTCCTGCGCCGCGGCGGCGCCGGCACCGAGGCACGCGGCGAGGGCGAGCGCCGCGATCGTCCATCGCCCCTTCACTTCGGCAGCGCGAAGGTCCAGAGCGAGCTGCCTGCGGGCACGTTCGCCAGCTCCGGGTCGCCCGACAGCGCACCGTAGACGGTGGCGGCGCCGCTCATGATGGTGACGTACTGGCGGCCGTCCTTCTCCCAGGCGATCGGCAGGCCGGTGATGCCGCTGCCGGTCTGGAAGCTCCACAGCTCCTTGCCGCTGCTCGCGTCGTGGGCGACGAAGCGGCCGGTCTGCGTGCCGGTGAAGACCACGCCCGACGCGGTGGACAGCACGCCGGCCCAGTTGGGCGACTTCAGCGGCACTTCCCAGACCTTCTTCGCCGCCACCGGGTCCCAGGCGACGAGCGAGCCGCGCTGGCCGTCCTCCGGCGCGACGAATCCGGCCAGTTCCAGGCCGAGCCACCAGTTCGGGCCGCCGGGCCGCTTCTGCTCGACGTACTTGACCTTCATGCCGAGGTTCACGGTGTTGAAGAACGCCAGCTTGCGCCCCGGGTCGAAGCTCATCGGCATCCAGTTCTTGCCGCCGTAGGCGCTCGGCCAGACCTCGATGACCTCCGTGCCGACGGCGGACTTGCGCACCTGCGCCGTCATCGGCGTGTCGATCGGCCGGCCGGTCGCCATGTCGATGCCAGTGGCCCAGTTCACCTTGCGTGCGAACTGCTTCGCCGACAGCAGCTTGCCGTTGCTGCGGTCGATGACGTAGAAGAAGCCGTTGCGGTTGGCCTGCATCAGCACCTTGCCGCTGCCGCTGCCCGGCAGGTCGGCGAGCACGAGCTCGTTCGTGCCGTCGTAGTCGTACGGGTCGCCGGGGCTGAACTGGAAGTGCCAGACCACCTCGCCGGTGGCCGGGCGCAGCGCCAGCACCGAGCTGATGTAGAGCGAATCGCCGCCGCGCAGCGCCGCGTTCCACGGCGCGCCGTTGCCGGTGCCCCAGTAGACGAGGTTGAGGTCGGGGTCGTAGGTGCCGGTCAGCCAGGTCGGCGCGCCGCCGGTGTCGGCCATGCCCGGGTTCCAGGTTTCGGCACCCTTCTCGCCGGCGCCGGCGGTGGTCCAGCGGTGCCACTTCTTCTCGCCGGTCTTCAGGTCCCAGCCGTTCAGGAAGCCGCGCGCGCCGTACTCGCCGCCGGAAATGCCGGTGATCAGCACACCGCCGGCGATCAGCGGGGCGTGCGTCATGCTGTAGCCCTGCTTGTAGTCGGCGGCCTTCTGTTTCCAGACCTGCTTGCCGTCCTTCAGCGACAGCGCGACGACGTGGGCATCGAGCGTGGTGCGGTAGAGCACGCCGTCGAGCACCGCGAGGCCGCGGCTCTGGATGCCGCAGCACAGGTAGCCGTTGATGTCGGCCGGCAGGTCGACCGGCACCTTCCACAGCTGGCGGCCCGACACCGGGTCGACCGCCAGCGTGTGCGAATGCGTGGCGACGTACATCACGCCGTTCACCAGCAGCGGCTGGCTCGACGCGTTGGCCGAGTTGTCCAGGCTCAGGTTCCAGGCCGGTGCCAGCTTGCCGACGTTGCCGGGCGTGATCTGCTGCAGCGTCGTGTGGCGCTGCTGGCCCCAGCCCATGCCGTAGGTGGTGACGTCGCCCGGCGTGGCGGCGTCGCGCTGCAGGTCGGCCAGGCTCTGTGCGCCAGCGGCGCCTGCGGCGAGGGCCAGGACGGCGGCGAACACGCGCCGGCGGGCGTGAAGGTCGAAGGCAGGCATGTCGTCTCCTTGTGATGGGTGCACGGCACCGTCTGCGCGAGCCGCGGCGCGAATCTATGCGCGCCGAACCGCCGACGCCACACCGGGGGTTTCCCTAGCGCCGCCCTGTTCCGCGATGGCACAAATTCGCCGCAGGAGATGTCCATGACCCACGATCCGGGCCCGCGCCCGCCCCGCCCGCCGGCCTTCGGCACACTGGCACCGAGCCCCTTCTTCGCCACCGCCGCCGACCGCCTGGCCTGGGCCCGGCAGCGCTACTTCGACGAAGGCCAGCGCCCTTCGGGCCTGGTGAGCGAACCCGTCATCCAGAGCTGGCAGCGCTGCCTGGCCGCGGGGCTCAAGCCGCACCAGCGGCCGGAGTTCGAGCCCGTCACCCGCGCCCGCGTCAGCGCCGCGCTGGCGCGCGGCCACACGCTGCTGCAGGCGGCCGCGCCCGAGATCGACCAGCTCGACATCCTGCTCGCCGGCACCGGCTGCAAGGTGCTGCTGACCGACGGCCACGGCGTCGTGCTGCGCGCGAGCGCCGGCGACGCGGTGGCGCGCAGCCCGCTCGAACTGGGCGCGCGCGTCGGCGTCTGGTTCGCCGAGGGCAACCTGGGCAGCACCGCGCCTTCGGTGGTGGCGCGCAGCGGCCGCGCCTGCACCGTGAGCGGCGGCGAGCACTTCTTCGGCATCCTCGAGCAGGTGCATTGCGCGGCGGCGCCGATCCGCAACCGCGACGGCGACGTCGCCGCCGTGCTCGACGTGTCGATCGAGGGCCGGCCGTTCGCGTTCGACGCCTTCGCGCTCGTGCGCCTGTTCGCCACCGCGATCGAGAACCGCTACGTCGCCGGCCAGGCACGCGAGCGGCTGCTGCTGCGCTTCCAGCTCGCGCCCTCGCTGCTGGGTACGGCGATGGAAGGGCTGGCGGTGGTGGGCGAGGACGGCAGCGTCTCGTGGGTGAATGCCGCCGGGCTGGCGCTGGTGGAGCCGCCGGGCTGCGCGCCGACGCCGCGCCACGTCGAATCGCTGTTCGGCCTGACGCTGCCGCAGCTGATGTCGGCCTGTGGCGCGAAGGCGCCGCTGCCGCACCGGCTGCCCAGCGGGCTGGGCATCTGGCTGGCCGCCGTCGAACCGGCGCGCGCGCGGCGTGCGGCCGACGGCGACGTCGCGGCCGCGCCGAGCGCTCCGCCGCCGTCGCCGCCGTCGCTGGACGACGTGAACCGCCGCCACATCGAACAGACGCTGGCCGAGTGCGGCGGCAACATCTCGGCGGCGGCGCGCCGCCTCGGCGTGTCGCGCGGCCTGCTGTACCGCCGCCTGCGCGAATGGCAGGCGGCCGGCGACCTCAGCTGATCACTTGACGGTGACCCAGGCCACCTCGAGCCAGTTGTCGGCGCGGTGCACGGCGTCGACGTTGGTGCGCGCGGCCCACGGGATCACCTGGCGGTGCAGCGGGATCGAGTGCACCTGCTCCTTCCACTCGGCGAGCGCGGCCTTCACGAGCGCCTCGCGCTTCTTCGGGTCGGCCTCGTTGCTGGACTGCGCGGCGATCTGGTCGAACTTGTCGTTCTTCGAACGGCCGTAGTTGTACAGGCCGACGCCTTTTTCGCCGTAGTTGCGCATCACCGGCGTCAGCGTGGTCTCGGCGTCGGTGACGGCGCCGCCCCAGCCGAGCATGTACATGCTGGTGTCGAACTTCTCGAGCTTGGGGAAGTAGGTGGCGCGCGGCATCGCGTTGACGCGCACCTTGACGCCGATCTTCGACCACATCTGCGCCAGCGTGATGCAGATTTCCTCGTCGTTGATGTAGCGGTTGTTCGGGCAGTCGAGCGTGACCTCGAAGCCGTCGGGGTAGCCGGCCTCCGTCATCAGCTTCTTCGCCGCCGCGAGGTCGAAGGGGTGGCGCGACTCGAGCGCCGGGTCGTTGTACGCGGCCAGCGCCGAAGGCGTGTAGCCACCGGTGGGGAAGCTCTGCCCGTTCATCAGCTTGGTCTTCATCGTCTCGATGTCGACCGCCTGGTACAGCGCCTTGCGCACGCGCAGGTCCTTGAACGGGTTCTTGTTCTTCACGCTGCCGTAGAGCAGCTCGTCGCGGTGCTGGTCCATGCCGATGAAGACGATGCGGTTCTCCGGCCCGTCGATGATCTTCACGCCGGCGGTCCCGCGCAGCCGCGCGATGTCGCGCGGCGCGGGGTCGAGCACGAAGTCGATCTCGCCGGACACCAGCGCGGCCAGGCGGGTGGCGTCGTTGGAGATCTGCGTGTAGACGATCTCCTGGACGTTGCCCTCGAACTTGCCCCACCAGTTCGGGTTGCGCTTGTAGGTGGTCTTGATGCCGGGCTGGCGGCTCGCCAGCACGTACGGGCCGGTGCCGTTGGCGTTGAAGGAGGCGTAGCTCTCCTCCTTGTTCTTGAAGTCCAGCGGCTTCGTGACCTTGTGCTTCTCGGACCAGCTCTTGCTCATGATCCAGAGCGCGTCCATGTGCTGCAGGAAGATGGGGTTCACCTTGTCGAGGCGGAACTCCACCGTCATCGGGTCGATCGCCACCGGCGTGCCGACCGGGTTGGCGTAGACGTTGACCTGCGAGGTCGGCTCCTTGCCGCGGTTGATCGAGAAGACCACGTCCTCGGCGGTCATCGGGCTGCCGTCGTGGAACTTCACGTTCGGGCGCAGCTTGAAGCGCCAGGTGAGCGGCCCGGTCTGCTCCCAGCTGGTCGCCAGCGCGGGCACGATGTTGAGCTTGCGGTCCCGCATGACGAGCTTCTCGTAGACCTGCCCGTTCATCATGTTCGTCATGGACTCGTTCTGCGAGTGCGGGTCCATGGTCTGCGGGTCGCCCTGGCTGGCCCAGCGCAGCGTCTGCGCGTGCGCGCCGCCCGCCAGCGCCGCGGCCAACGCCAGCGCGGTGATCAGTTGCTTCATCTCGGCTCCTGCGTGTGCAGAGGTGGTTCGGTGCGCCGAGTGTAGGCAAGCGGCGTGCCGCCCCGCCGAGGGGAAAAACCCGATCAGGCCGGCGCGTAGCCCTCTTCGGCCAGCGCGGTGGCGAAGTCGGCGGCCGGCCGCGCCGATTCGATCTTCACCGCATGCGACGGCAGGTCGACCTGCAGCTGCGCCTGCGCGTCGATGCGGCGCACGGTCTCGGTGACGACCTTGACGCAGTGGCCACAGGTCATGTCGGGCAGGGTGAACTGGATCATCGGCGGCTCCTCGGGCGATGGGCCCGATTGTGCCGCGCGCCTACTTCGTGGCCTTGCGCACCGCCGGGTCGACCCAGAGGTCGTCCAGCTGCTTGAAGCCCCAGCGTTCCGGCGCTTCGCGGCCGACGATGCGGTCGCTGCCCGTGCCGGCCGCGAGGTCCAGGCGCACCGGCGGGATCGGCATGCTGGACTTGGTCGAGAAGAACAGCTTGACCACCGGCGCCGCCGGCTTGCCGGCGTTCTGCTCGGTGACGACGCCCAGCCGCCCCGACTGCATGCGCACCAGCGAGCCGGTCGGGTAGATGCCGATGCTGCGCACGAAGGCGCCGAACACGGTCTCGTCGAAGTGGCCCTTCCACGAGGCCATGCGCGCGATCGACTCCGCCGGGTCCCAGCCGGCCTTGTACGGCCGGTTGGAGGTGATGGCGTCGTAGACGTCGCAGACCGCGCCCATGCGCGCGAACATCGTCATCGTGTCGCCGGTCAGGCGGTGCGGGTAGCCGCTGCCGTCGACCTTCTCGTGGTGGTGCAGGCAGACGTCGAGAGCGCCCTCGCCGGCGCCGCGGCCTTCCAGCAGCAGCACGTGGCCGCGCTCGGGGTGCGTCTTCATGACGCCGTACTCGTCGTCGGTGAGCTTGCCGGGCTTGTTCAGCACGTCGGTGGGCATCATCGCCTTGCCGATGTCGTGCAGCAGCCCGGCATGGCCGGCCTGGCGGCAGGCGTCCTCCTCGAGGCCGAGCTGGCGCGCCAGCGACACCATCAGCGCGCACACCGCCACCGAATGCATGTAGGTGTAGTCGTCGTGCGTCTTCAGGCGCGCCAGGCTGACCAGCGCGCCGGGGTTGCGCAGCACCGAGTTCGAGATCTCCTCCACCAGCGGCAGCGTGTGCTCGACGTCGAGCGCGCGGCCCAGCCGCACGTCCGCGAACATCGAGGTCACGGCATGGCGGGCGTTCTTGCAGACGGCGGCGGCACGCTGCAGTTCTTCGCGCATCTCGGTGCGCGGCGGGGCGGCGGTGGGCGCGGCCGCAGCGGGCGCGGTGGCCGGGGCGGGCGCGGACTTGGGTGACGCCGCCATCGGGGCCACGTCGGGCGCGGACGGCGCGACGACGTCGAGCCCCTTGGAGACGTCGATCCAGCACTCGACGAGGCCGCTCTCGAGCACCTTGTTCAGCGTCGCGGCGTCGTCGATGACGAAGCGCGTGCGCCAGAACGGGTGGTCGGTCCATGCGCCCTCGAAGGCATGCAGGTGCATGCCCAGGCGCAGCTGGCGGACATCGATCTTCTTCAGCATCGGGGTGGTGTGTGCGGCAGGTCAGCACCCGCCCACCCAGATTTCGGCCCCCGTCGATCAGACTTGAGCGGCCGCCCTCTTCAGCGGAAGCGCGACTGCGGCACCGTGCGCAACTCGCCCGGCAGGCTGCCCAGGTAGTCGGCGATCAGCTTGAGTTCGCTCGCCTTGAACTGCTTGACCTGGGCGCCCATGATCGCGTTGGCGCGGCCGACCTGCGGGTTGCCGTCGGTGGCGTAGGCGCGCAGCGCGACGTTCAGGTAGTCGGCGTGCTGGCCGGCCAGCTTGGGATAGGCGGGGTCGATGGGCTTGCCGAAATCGGCACCGTGGCAGGACGCGCAGGCCCCCTTGGCGAGCAGCGCACCGACCTCGGCCGAAGGCGCCGGCGCGGCCGCCAAGGTCTTCACCGACGAGGCGCCGTCCTTCTCGTAGAAGGCCCCCAGGTCGGCCATGTCCTGGTCGCTCAGCGAGGCGGCGATCGCGCGCATGGTCGGGTGCTTGCGCTCGCCCTTCTTGTAGGCACCGAGCGCGGCGACGATGTACTTGCCGCCCTGGCCGGAAATCATCGGCACCTTGTGCACCTGCGGGAAGCTCGACTGGTAGCCCGGGATGCCGTGGCAACCGATGCACATGGCGGCCTTCTTCTGGCCGGCGGCGGCGTCCTGCGCTTGCGCGGGCAGGGCGAACGAAGCCAGCGACACGAAGGAAGCCAGCAGCAGAGAGGTCGCTTTGATCATCGTCAGGGCGCTTGGTGGGACGACAGATTATAGGGGCCGCTTATACTGACCCGCACCCATAGAGACACCGATCCAGACACCATGAAATTCAAGGGCTCCGAGCAGTACGTCGCCACGCAGGACCTGATGCTGGCGGTGAACGCGGCGGCCGCCCTGAAGCGGCCGCTGCTTATCAAGGGCGAGCCCGGCACCGGCAAGACGATGCTCGCCGAGGAGGTGGCCTCGGCGCTGGACATGCCGCTGCTGCAGTGGCACATCAAGAGCACGACGAAGGCGCAGCAGGGCCTGTACGAATACGACGCGGTGAGCCGCCTGCGCGACAGCCAGCTCTCCGGGGCCGACGACGCCGAGAAGGTGCGCGACATCCGCAACTACATCGTCAAGGGCGTGCTGTGGCAGGCCTTCACGGCCGAGCAGCCGGTGGTGCTGTTGATCGACGAGATCGACAAGGCCGACATCGAGTTCCCGAACGACCTGCTGCGCGAGATCGACCGCATGGAGTTCTACGTCTACGAGACGCGTGAACTCGTTAAGGCCAAGCACCGGCCGCTGGTGTTCATCACCTCGAACAACGAGAAGGAACTGCCCGACGCCTTCCTGCGCCGCTGCTTCTTCCACTACATCAAGTTCCCCGATGCCGAGACGATGCAGAAGATCGTCGACGTGCATTTCCCGGGGCTGAAGAAGGAACTGCTGGGCGCCGCGCTGAAGACCTTCTACGACGTGCGCAACCTGCCCGGCCTGAAGAAGAAGCCGAGCACGAGCGAACTGCTCGACTGGCTCAAGCTGCTGGTGGCCGAGGACATTCCGCTCGAAGCGCTGCAAAGCAAGGACGAGAAGGTCGCCGTGCCGCCGCTGGTGGGCGCGCTGCTGAAGAACGAGCAGGACGTGACCCTGTTCGAAAAGCTCGTCTTCATGCAGAAGCACAATCGATGAGCCCCCACGCTCCCTCCCGGTCGCTGCCCCCCGAGGGGGCTTCTGCGGCGGACCGGCGGAGCCGGATCCGCGCAGCGGCTTGATCGGGAGACCGCCTTGGCCTGGCCCGATCCGGTCTCGCTGCGGGGCGCACACGCGAGCCTCGTCCCGCTCGCCGCCGAACACGAAGCGGCCCTGGCCGACGCCACGCGCGACGGCGAGCTCTGGCGGCTCTGGTACACCGCCGTGCCCTCGCCCGAGGGCATGGCCGCCGAGATCGCGCGCCGGCTGAAGCTGCAGGCCGCCGGCTCGATGCTGCCTTTCACGGTGCTCGACGCCGCCGGCACGCCGGTCGGCATGACGACCTACATGAACATCGACGCCACGCACCAGCGCGTCGAGATCGGCAGCACCTGGTACGCGCGCCGCGTGCAGCGCACGCCGCTGAACACCGAGTGCAAGCGGCTCTTGCTCGGCCACGCGTTCGACACGCTCGGCTGCATCGCGGTGGAGTTCCGCACCCACCGGCTGAACACGCAGAGCCGGCGCGCGATCGAGCGCCTGGGCGCGCAGCTCGACGGCATCCTGCGCGCGCACCAGCGCGCGGCCGACGGCTCGCTGCGCGACACCGCCGTCTACAGCATCACCGCGGCCGAGTGGCCGACGGTCCAGTCCCACCTCACCTGGCAACTCGCCAAACCGCGATGAAGAAGAAGCCGATCACGGTCGACGACCTCTGGAAGCTCGAACGCCTGGGCTCGCCCAGCCTGGCGCCCGACGGCGCGCAGGCGGTGGCGGCCGTCACGCGCTTCTCGATGGAGGAGAACAAGGCCTCGTCCTCGCTCTGGCTGCTGTCCACGCTGGGCGGCGCGCCGCGCGCGCTGACGCAGTGCGGCGACAAGGACGGCCAGCCGCGCTGGAGCCCGCGCGGCGACCGCATCGCCTTCGTCGCCCGCCGCGAGCAGCAGGGCACGAAGGACGAAGCGCCGCAGCTCTACCTGATCGCGCCCGATGGCGGCGAGGCCGAGCGCGCCGCGCAGGTCGCCACCGGCGTCGAGGCCTTCCGCTGGTTCCCGGACGGCCGCCGCGTCGCCTTCGTCTCCTGGGTCTGGCCTGGGTTGAAGGGCGCGAAGGCGCAGGCCAGGGAGGCGAAGGCCTGGAAAGACCGCAAGGAAACCGGCTACGCCACCTCCGAGGCGCAGTACCGCTTCTGGGACCACAACCTGCCGATGGGCCGCGTGCCGCACCTGCACGTGATGGAGCTCGGCAAGGCCGGCGCGGAAGCGAAGGTGCGCGACCTCTTCGAGGGCACGCCCTACGAGCTGACACGCACCGAGCCCGACACGAACAGCTTCGACATCTCGCCCGACGGCCGCCGCGTCGTCTTCGCGTTCGACCCGGCGCCGGAGAAGCGCATCGGCAACTGCTTCGCGCTGGCGGAGATGGAACTGAAGAGCGGCCGCGTCAGCGTGATCGTGCAGGACGCCGGCTGGGACCTCGGCGCGCCGCGCTACAGCCCCGACGGCGACCGCATCGCCTTCATCGCCAGCCACCAGGGCGTCAAGCACACGATGCCGGGCCAGCTGGCGGTCTGGCAGCGCGACAGCGGCGCCTGGGAAGTGGTCAGCGGCGAGTGGGACCACGAGGTGCACGCGCCGCTGCACTGGGAAGACGACGGCCAGGCCGTGCTGCTGAAGGCCGAGCAGGAAGGCCGCGCCCACCTGTGGCGCTTCGACCTGCCGGACCGGCGCGCCGAGGTGGTGGTGCACGGCGGCACCGTGCAGGCCTTCGACAAGGCGGCCGGCACGCTCGTCACGCTGGCCGACGCGGCCGAGCACCCGGCGCGCCTGCACGCCCACCTGCCGGGCGAGGCGCCGCGCCGCCTGGAGCACTTCAACGACCGCGTGCTCGCCGGCACCGCGACCGCGCGCGCCGAGGAGGTGTGGCTCAAGGGCGCGCTCGGCGACCTGGTGCAGATGTGGGTCTACTACCCGCCCAACTTCGACCCGAAGAAGAAGTGGCCGGTGCTGCACCTCATCCACGGCGGCCCGCACACCGCCTTCGGCGACGCCTTTCACTACCGCTGGAACACGCAGGTCTTCGCGGCGCAGGGCTACGTGGTGGCCTGCGTCAACTACCACGGCTCGTCGAGCTTCGGCTACGCCTTCCTGGACAGCATCACGCACCGCTGGGGCGAGCTGGAGCTGAAGGACGTCGAGGCCGGCACCGACTGGCTGCTGCAGAAGCCCTGGGTCGACAAGCGCCGCATCTTCGCCACCGGCGGCAGCTACGGCGGCTTCATGGTCGCGTGGATGAACGGCCACGTGCCAGCGGGCCGCTACGCCGCCTACGTCTGCCATGCCGGCTGCTTCGACTGGACGGCGATGTTCGCCGACGACGCCTACACCTGGCACGCGAAGGAACTGGGCGCGTTCTACTGGGACGACATCGCCCAGGTGCACAAGCAGAGCCCGCACGCCTTCGCGGCAAACATGACGACGCCCACGCTGGTGATTCACGGCGCGCTCGACTACCGCGTGCCCGACGCCCAGGGCCTCGCGTACTACAACACGCTGAAGGCGCGCAACGTCGACGCGCGGCTGCTCTGGTTCCCGGACGAGAACCACTGGATCCTGAAGCCGCGCAACTCGAAGCAGTGGTACGGCGAGTTCTTCGGCTGGCTCGAACGCCACGACACCGCGAAGAAGCCGGCCGCGCGCAAGAAGGCGCCGGCCCGGCGCTGACGGCGCTCAGCCGCCGCTGACGATCACGCGGTTGCGGCCCTCGTTCTTGGCCCGGTAGAGCGCGGCGTCCGCGCGCGCCAGCGCCTGCTCGGCGTTCTCGGCCGCCGCATCGGCGAGCGCGACGCCGATGCTCACGGTGATCGAGTTCGCCCCCGCGACCTTGCGGCACACGCGCTCGGCCAGGCCGTGAGCGCCGGCGATGTCGCAGCCCGGCAGCAGCAGGCAGAACTCCTCGCCGCCCAGGCGGCCCACCGTGTCGCCGGTGCGCAGCGTGTGCTGCAGCTGGATCGCCAGGCCGCGCAGCGCCTCGTCGCCGGCCGCATGGCCGCGGCTGTCGTTGATGCGCTTGAAGTGGTCGATGTCGATCATCAGCAGCCCGTAGCGCGTGCCGTCGCGCACGGCGCGGCGGTGCGCCGCGTCCAGCGCCATCATGAAGCCGCGCCGGTTGGCCACGCCGGTGAGCGCGTCGCGCTGCGTCTGCGCCATCAGGTGCTGCAGCACGCGGCCGAGCACGAGCCGGATCTGCGCCAGGTTGAACAGCCCGGCCAGGAAGAACAGCGCGATCGAGAACGCCGCGTTCAGCAGCGACGCGCCCGCCAGGTCGGGCAACGCGTGTGCCGGCTGCGTCGCGAGCAGCAGCGCGCGCGCGCCCATGCCGATGGCCACGGCCACCATCGCGGCGCCGGCGGCGATCGACAGCGTGCGCGTGCGCGCACGCCCGTTGACCCAGCAGGTCGCGGCCCCCGCGAGCGCGGTCAGCGCCACCAGCAGCGAGGCCACCGCACGGCCCGCCGGCACCGGCACGAGGCCGGCGGCCGCGGCGCCGAGCGCGAGCACCGCCAGCGCGAGTGCCGCCGCGTACACGCGGTCGGGCGCCTCCTGGCGGTAGAAGCGCAGCAGGCCGCGGTGCACCGCCAGGGCCGCCAGCAACAGCAGCCCCTCGGCGAGCGCGCCGGCCGGCGAAGACTCCGGCGCCAGCTGCAGCGCCAGCGCCGCCGCCAGCGCCAGCCAGAACAGCGAGAAGTGGCCCTCGGGGCCGTCGGCGCGGCGCTGCATCAGCGCCGTCATCGCCCAGCCGGCCGCGTGCACGAGGAACTGCGCGGCCATCAAGCCAACCAGCAAGGCCCCCGCGGGCTGCATCGCCACGTCCATCACACCTCCATGCCCCGACTGTGCACCCGGCGCGGCGACCCCCGCCCGGGGCCGCGTCAAGGACCGATCACCACGCGGTCGCGACCGCCCTTCTTGGCCAGCATCAGCGCCGCGTCGGCGCGCGCCAGCACGCGGTGCGGGCCGTCGTCGCCGGCGACCACCGCGATGCCGATGCTCACCGTGAGCCCGCCGCCGTCCGCCGCCGGCACCGGCCAGGTCGCGCCGCGCACCTGCTTGCAGATGCGCTCGCCGGTCTGGTGCGCCGCCACCAGCTCGGCGCCCGGCAGCAGCAGGCAGAACTCCTCGCCGCCCAGCCGCGCCACCGTGTCGACCTCGCGCGCCACCTGGCCCAGCAGCGCGGCCAGCTGCACCAGCACGGCATCGCCAGCGGCGTGGCCGTGGCGGTCGTTGACGGCCTTGAAGTGGTCGACGTCGATCACCAGCACCGCATAACCCACCTGCTTGCGGCGCCAGCGCGTGGCCTCGCGCAGCAGGCGCGGCGCGAGGCCGCGGCGGTTCAGCAGGCCGGTGAGCGGGTCGCGGATGGACAGCTGGTGCAGGCGCCGCACGAGCCGGTTCGCCACCAGGTAGGCGAGCACCAGGTTCAGCAGCAGGCCGACGACCATGAAGCCGACGACGACGGCGCCGTTGAACGCGTTGTCCTCGTGCAGCGGCCGCGCGGCGACGTCCGGCCGCAGCAGCCCCAGCGCCACCCGCAGCGCGTAGATGCCACCCAGCAGCGCCAGCGGCAGCGCGACGACGCGCGCCGCCGCCGCGTCGTTCACCGCCCGCAGCGCACGCCGGCTCTCGACCGCGCAGCGCAGCAGCGTCCAGGCGATCAGCGACGAAGCGCCCAGCACCGCCAGGCGCGCGAAGCCGGCGTCGAGCGCGAACAGGCCCAGCAGCACCGTGACGCCGGCCAGCAGCGCGCCGCTTTCCAGGTCGGTCGGGCGCAGCCGCAGGAACACCTGCACGCCGCGCCGCATGGCGACGAAGCCGCCCATCGCCAGCATGTTGGCGACGACGATGGTCAGCAGGTCGGGCCAGCGGCCGCGCTGCAGGATGAGCGCCAGCGAGACCGCGGCCGCCAGCGACGCCACCACCCAGTGGCCGGCGGCGCGGCGCGACAGGTTGAGCCCCCAGCCGGCCACCCACCACCCCAGCGCGAACAGCCCCTGCTGCAGGGCGATGATGGCCAGCACGATCGTCATGTCGGCGCGCAGTATCGCCGCAGCCCCAGGCCGGCCGAGGCCGCGCCGGCGCGGTCACAATACGGGTCCGGCCGCCCCACCGGGCGCGAGCGCGGGGCCTGGCCGGCCCCGGATGCGAGGCCCCATGCTGATCGACTTCTTCTACACGCTGCGCGCGGCCAAGCTGCCGGTCTCCGTCAAGGAGTACCTGACGCTGCTGGAAGCGCTGAAGGCCGAGGTCATCGGCCCCTCGGTGGACGACTTCTACTACCTCGCCCGCACCACGCTCGTGAAGGACGAGGCGCAGTACGACAAGTTCGACCGCGCCTTCGCCGCCTACTTCAAGGGCGTCGAGCTGCTCACCGACTTCACGCAGGACCTGCCGCTCGAATGGCTGCGCAAGACGCTCGAGCTCGAGCTCAGCCCCGAGCAGAAGGCCGCCATCGAGAAGATGGGCTGGGACGAGCTGATGGAAACGCTGAAGAAGCGCTTCGAGGAGCAGAAGGAACGCCACGAGGGCGGCAACCGCATGATCGGCACCGGCGGCACGAGCCCGTTCGGCGCCTACGGCTACAACCCGCAGGGCATCCGCATCGGCCAGGACAAGGGCCGCAACCGCAGCGCCGTGAAGGTGTGGGACCAGCGCGCCTACAAGGACTACGACGACACCAAGGAACTCGGCACGCGCAACATCAAGGTCGCGCTGCGCCGGCTGCGCCGCTTCGCGCGTGAGGGCAGCGACCTGGAACTCGATCTCGACGACACGATCCACTCCACCGCGGCGAACGCCGGCCTGCTGGACATCAAGATGGTGCCCGAGCGCCACAACAAGGTGAAGGTGCTGCTGCTGATGGACGTCGGCGGCACGATGGACGAGCACATCCACCGCGTCGAAGAGCTGTTCAGCGCCACCAAGTCGGAGTTCAAGCACCTGGAGTTCTATTACTTCCACAACTGCGTCTACGACTTCATGTGGAAGAACAACCGGCGCCGTTTCTCCGAGAAGTTCGCGACGTGGGACGTCATCCGCAAGTACAACAAGGACTACAAGCTCGTCTTCGTCGGCGACGCGACGATGAGCCCGTACGAGATCCTGCAGCCCGGCGGCAGCGTCGAATACAACAACGAGGAGCCGGGCGCCGAATGGCTGCAGCGGCTGACGAACGCGTTCCCGAAGTTCGCGTGGATCAACCCCGAGCCGCAGGGCGTCTGGGGCTACCGGCAGAGCATCTCGATCGTCCAGCAGCTGATGAACCAGCGCATGTTCCCGCTCACGCTGGCCGGGCTCGAAGGCGCGATGCGGCTGCTGAGCAAATGACCCCGCGCCGGGCCGGCACGCGGCCGGCACTGGCGCTTGCCCTGGCCGCCGCTGGCGCCCTCGCCGGCTGCGCGGCGGCACCGCCCGGCAGCACCGCGGCGCCGACGAGCGCCGAGGCGGGCCTGCCGGGGCCGGCCGCGGCCGCCAGCGCGCCGGGCAGCGGCGCATCGCGGCTGGAGGTCGTCGCGCCGGCGCCGCTGAAGGCGCTGCTCGAGCGCCACCTCGACCTCGCCAAGGTCGACCGCCTCTCGCACGGCGGCGACGCGATCGACGACTTCGAGTGGTCGCGCCTGATCGCCGCCGCGCCGGTACAGGTGAAGGAACTGCTGCAGACCGAGGGCTACTTCGACCCGCAGGTGCAGATCGTGCCGCTGGCCGGCAGCGAGGACCGGCGCGTGCGGCTGGACCTGCAGCCCGGCCCGCGCGTGCGCGTCGGCCGCCTCACGCTGGAAGCCGAAGGCGAGCTCGCCACCGCGGCCGCGGCCGGCGACGAGTACGCGCGCGGCGTGCTCGCCGAACTGCGCCGGAACTGGCGCCTGCGCGAGGGCGACGCCTTCCGCAACCCCGACTGGAGCGACGCCAAGGCCGCCGCCGTCGCGCGCCTGCGCGCCGCCGGCTACGCCGGCGCGCAATGGGCTGGCACCGCCGCCGAGGTCGACACGAAGACGCACGAGGCGCGCCTGTTCCTCGTCGTCGACAGCGGACCGCTGTACCGCTACGGCCGCCTCAACGTCGAGGGCCTCGCGACGCAGGACCTGCAGACGGTGCAGCACATCGCGGCCTTCCCGGTCGGCACGCCGGTGAGCGAATCGCTGCTGCTCGACTACCAGGAACGGCTGCAGAAGGCCGGCCTGTTCGACAGCGTCACCGTCACGCTCGACCCCGACCCCGACAAGGCCGCCGCCGCCACCATCGACGTTCGCCTGCACGAGGCGCCGCTGCAGGTGTGGACGATCGGACTGGGCGTGAGCGCGAACACCGGCCCGCGCACCTCGGTCGAGCACCTGTACCGGCGCGTCTTCGGCTACCCGGTGACGGCGCGCAACAAGATCGAATGGGGCGGCCTGCGCCAGGCCTGGGACGGCGAGGTCAGCACGCACACCGGCGAGGGCCTGTACCGCAACCTGGTGGGCGGCGCAGTCGAGCGCCTGGAGTCCGACTCCGACATCGTGCTGTCGCAGCGCGTGCGCCTGGGCCGCACGCAGGACACGCAGCGCATCGAGCGGCTGTACTACGTGGAGGCCGAGCGCTCGGCGCGCACCACGCTGGGCGACACCTCGACGAAATCGAACACGGTCGCGCTCTCGTACAACTACCACTGGGTCTGGCGTTCGCTCGACAGCGTGGTGCTGCCGACCGACGGCTCCACCTGGTCGCTGCAGGGCGGCATCGGCCGCTCGCACGGCACCGACGCCGAGAGCGGCCCGTTCGGCCGCGCCTACGGGCGCGCCACCTGGTACCTGCCGATCGGCCGCGCCTGGTACGGCCAGCTGCGTCTCGAACTGGGCCAGGTGTTCAGGAACGACGCCGTCGCGGTGCCCGAATCGCAGCTGTTCCGCGCCGGCGGCGACGACTCCGTGCGCGGCTACAGCTACCGCAGCCTGGGGCCGCTGGTCGACGGCGTCGTCAGTGGCGGCAACACGCTGTTCACCGGCAGCGTCGAACTGGCGCGGCCGTTCACCGCCAGCCTGCCGTCGCTGTGGGGCGCGGTCTTCGTCGACGCCGGCAACGCCGCCGACGACTGGGGCACGCTGTCGCCGGCGCTCGGCGCCGGCATCGGCCTGCGCTGGCGCAGCCCGGCCGGCCCGCTGCGGCTGGACTGGGCCTACGGCCGCGAGGTGCGCAAGTCGCGCCTGCACTTCAGCGTCGGCATCGCGTTCTGACCATGGAGACCACGCCCGCCCGCCCGATCGCCGCCACCCTGCGGCTGCTGCTGCCGGTGGCCGTGGTGCTGGCGGTCGTGACCGCCGTGCTCGGCGCCATCGCCGGCGGCGGCTGGTGGCTGGCGCGCACCGAGGGCGGCACGCGCTGGCTGCTGGCGCAGGTGCCGGGTGTCACCGTCGACGGCTGGCGCGGCGCGCTGCTCGACGAGCGCCTCGGCGCCGACCGCCTGCGCATCGAGTGGGGCCCGGCGGCGGCGCGCCAGTCGGTCACGGTCAGCGGCCTGCAGGCCGAAGGCCTGCGCTGGACCTGGCAGCCGCTGCCCGGCGCCTGGGTCGGCCTCGACGCGGCGCGGCTCGCCGCCACCCGCGTCGACGTCGACACCGGGCCGCCGAGTGGCCAGCCGCTGAAGCCGCCGGCCACGCTGGCGCTGCCGGCGCGCGTGCGCATCGCCGCGCTCGAGGTGGGCAGCCTCGCCCTCAACGCCGGCGTGCCGATCACCGCGCTGAGCGGCGCGCTCGCGCTCGGCGACGACGGCCGCCACCGCGTCGAGCGCCTGCGGCTGCAGCGCGAGCGCCTCGCGCTCGAAGGCGATGTCTCGATCGCGAGCACGGCGCCGCACGGCGTCGCCGGCACGCTGCGGCTGCGGCCCGACGACGGCAGCTTCGACGCCACGCTCGACGCCCGCGGCCCGCTCGCGCGGCTGGCGCTGGCGGCCACGCTGCAAGGCCGGCCGGCGCCGGGGCGGCGCACGCCGGCGGCCGACGTGCGCGCCGTCGTCGCGCCCTTCCTGCCGTGGCCGCTGGTCGAGCTGAACGGCCGCACCGAGGCGCTCGACCTCTCGGCCTTCGGCCGCGCGCTGCCACAGACGCGGCTGGCCGGCGTCGTCGACGTGAAGACGAGCGCGAAGGACGCCCCGATCGGCGCCGCGGTCGCGCTGACGAACGGCCTGCCGGGGCGCTGGAACGAAGGCCGGCTGCCGCTCGGCCGCCTCGTCGTCGACCTGCAGGCGAGCGCCGCGCAGCGCGAGCGCGTCGAGCTGAAGGCCTTCGACCTGCAGCTCGCCGACGCCGCCGGCCCGGCCGGCCAGGTGCGCGGCCAGGGCGCCTGGAACGGCCACGAGCTGACGCTGCAGACCACGCTGGACACGCTGCGCCCGCAGCGGCTGGATGCCCGCGCCGCGGCGATGCAGCTGTCCGGCCCGCTCGGCTTCACGCTGCGCGGCGTGCCCTCGCCGGCGCCCGGCGCGGCGCCGCCGCCGCCCTGGTCGCTGGCGCTGCAGGCGGCGCTCGACGGCCGCCTCGACGCCGCGCCGCAGCCGGTCAACGTGGCCTTGCGCGCCACCGCCGATGCCGGCGGCGTCGACGTGAGCGAGCTGCGCGCGCAGTCCGGCGCCGCCGTCGCGCAGCTGAAGGCCGGCGCGCGCCGCGACAGCGGCGGCTGGCGCATCGCCAGCGCCGGCAGCCTGGCCGACTTCGACCCGCTGCCGTGGTGGCCGGGCGACAGCGGCTCGGCGTGGCGCCAGGGCCCGCACCGCTTCAGCGGCGCCTGGCAACTCGACGTGCGCGTGCCGGCCGACGCCGCGCGCGTGGCGCCGCTGGCGCTGCTGCCGCGCCTGGCCGGCAGCGGCACGCTGCGGCTGCAGGAGTCGATGCTTGCCGGCGTGCCGCTGGCGCTGGACCTCGCGCTCGGTCAGGCGCCCGGCCGCGGCGCGGCGCCCAGCCACCTCGTCGGCGAGCTGCACCTGGGCAACAACACGCTGACGCTCGACGGCGAAGGCGACCCCGCCGGCAACGGCGCGCGCGACCGCCTCGCACTCAAGCTCGACGCGCCCGCGCTGCCGGTGCTGGCGCCACTGCTGCGCCTGCTGCCCGACGCGGCGGCCTGGGCGCCGCGCAGCGGCAGCGCGAAGGCCGACGCCAGCGTCACCGGCCGCTGGCCCGAGCTGCGCACCGAGGGCGCGGTCGAGGCCCAGGACTTCGCCGCCGGCACGCTGGCGATCGCCCGCACGCGCGCGACGTGGCAGCTCGCGTTCGACACCAGCGGCCGCCAGCCGCTCGAACTGCAGGCCGAAGCGGCCGGCCTGCGGCTGGGCACGCAGCGCGCCGAACTGCTGCGCGCCGACCTGCGCGGCACGCTGCGAGAGCACCGCCTGCGGCTGGACGCCGCGCTGCCGCTGGCGCCGCCGGCCGCCGCCGAGCAGCTGCTCGGCCTGCGCGCGCGCACCGGCACGCGCGCCGGCCTCACCGGCGAAGGCCGCTGGCAGCCGGAGCCCGGCGGTGGCGGCCGCTGGCGCGGCCAGGTCAGCCGGCTCGCCGTCGGGGCCTGGGACGGCCAGGCACTCGCCGGCGACGGCCCCGCCCAATGGGCCGACGCGCGCGACCTGGCCGCCGAGCTGCAGTTCGACGCCACCGGCAAGCTGGTGCGCCTGCAGGCCGACGCCGGCCGGCTGACGCTGGCCGACACCTTCGCGCTGCGCTGGGACCGCGTCGACGCCGACCTGCGCGGCGAGCGCCCGGCGCTGGCGCTGCGCGCCGAGATCGACCCCTTCCCGGTGGCGCCGCTGCTGGCGCGCCTGCAGCCGTCGTTCGGCTGGCGCGGCGACCTGCGGCTCGCGGCCAGCATCGACGTCAAGGCGGCCGAGCGCTTCGACGCCGACATCGTCTTCGAACGCCGCGACGGCGACCTGCAGGTGAAGGACGAGGGCGGCACGCAGGCCCTGGGCCTGACCGACCTGCGCATCGCGCTGGCGGCGCACGACGGCACCTGGTTCTTCACGCAGGCCTTCGCCGGCCGCGCGCTCGGCGAGATGGCCGGCGCGGTGAGCGTGCGCACCAGCCCGCTGGCGCGCTGGCCCGAACGCGACGCGCCGCTGGACGGCGTGCTGCAGGCGCGCGTGGCCAACCTCGGCGTCTGGGGCGCGTGGGTGCCGGCGGGCTGGCGCCTGGCCGGCGAACTGCGCACCAGCGCCACCGTCGGCGGCCGCTTCGGCGCGCCCGAGTACACCGGCCAGATCGAAGGCCGCGAGATCGGCGTGCGCAACCTGCTGCAGGGCGTGAACATCAGCAACGGCGAGGTCACGGTCAAGCTGCAGGGCGAGCGCGCGATGATCGAGCGCTTCACGCTGAAGGGCGGCGACGGCACGCTGGCCATTAGCGGCGGCGCCGAGTTCGGCAGCGCGCCGAACGCGCGCCTGAAGCTCGCCGCCGAACGCTTCCGGCTGCTCGGCCGCATCGACCGCCAGCTCACGACCAGCGGCAACGCCGAGCTCGCGCTCGCCGCCGACCTCGTCAAGCTCGACGGCAAGTTCGTCATCGACGAAGGCCTCTTCGACACCAGCCGGCGCGACGCCCCGGGCCTCGACGACGACGTGACGATCCGCCGCCCCGAGGACGCCGAGGTCGCGGCCGAAGCCGCACCGGCGCAGCGCGCGCGCCGCAACGTGGCGGTGGCGGTCGACGTCGACCTCGGCCAGAGCCTGCGCGTGCGCGGGCGCGGCCTGGACACCTCGCTGCGCGGCCTGCTGCGCATCACCACGCCGGGCGGGCGGCTGGCCATCAACGGCACCGTCAGCACCGCCGACGGCACCTACGCGGCCTACGGCCAGAAGCTGGACATCGACCGCGGCATCGTCGCCTTCAGCGGCGCTGCCGACAACCCGCGCCTGGACATCCTGGCGCTGCGGCCGAACACCGACATGCGCGTCGGCGTGTCGATCACCGGCAACGCGTTGACGCCGCGCGTGCGCCTGTACAGCGAGACCGACATGAGCGACACCGACAAGCTGTCGTGGCTGGTGCTCGGCCGCGCGCCCGACGGCCTGGGCCGCACCGACGCGCTGCTGCTGCAACGCGCCGCGGTCGCGCTGCTGGCCGGCGAGGACGAGGCCCCCACCGACGCCATCATCCGCACGCTCGGCCTCGACGAGGTGTCGCTCAAGCAGACCGACGGCGAGGTGCGCGAGACCGTCGTGAGCCTGGGCAAGCAGTTGTCGCGCCGCTGGTACGTGGGCTACGAGCGCGGCGTCAACGCCACCACCGGCACCTGGCAGCTCATCTACCGCATCGCGCAGCGCTTCACGCTGCGCGCGCAGAGCGGCCAGGAGAACTCGCTGGACCTCATCTGGACGTGGAAGTTCGACGAAGTGCCGCTGCCGGGGGCCATGCGAAAATCGCCCGCCACCCCGCCGTAGTTCAATGGATAGAACGGGCGCCTCCTAAGCGCCAGATACAGGTTCGATTCCTGTCGGAGGGACCATCCCTCCACGTTCCGAGCCCCGGAGATTTGCGCCGATGCGAGTTGCCCTGCTGCTGCTCACCGCCCTCGCCCTCGCCGGCCCCGCGCACGCGCAGAAGAAGGTCTACCGCTGTGCCGACGCGAAGGGGCAGACGGTGTTCCAGCAATCGCCCTGCGGCGGCAACACCGCCGGCTCGCACGAAGTGCCGAAGGCGGCGGGCGCGGCGTCGGCGTCCGCCGACAAGGCGTCGGGGTCGGGACGGCGCTGAGGGCTGGCACGCTCAGCCCTCGCCCGTGAAATCGGGCTCGGGCCTTGGTCAGGCGTGGAACGCCTTCCGGCGTTCCACGTCCTGACTCAGCACTCGCGCGTGAAATCGCGCTCGCGCCTTCGCGAGCCGCAGGACGCCTTCCGGCGTCCTGCGCGCACGCTCAGTCCTCCAGTTCCAGCTGGTTCCAGGTGATGGTGTTGGCGGCGCCCAGCGTGCCGCGAGCCTTCACCAGCGTGCCGGCCTTGATGGCGGCGAAGAACGCGGTGCGGCCGAGCACGGCGTCTTCGAGGCCGCGGAAGTTGTTGTCGGACACGCCGGTGGTGTCGATGTCGGTGCCCAGGATCGTCAGCGTCGACGTGCCGACGACCGCCGCGACGGGGCCCTGCAGTTCGACCCGGCTGTCGCTGCCGCCGCGGAGCTCGAACTCGATCGCCAGCACGGTGGCACCCGTGCCCGGACGGGCCTTGATGCGCAGGTGGTCGCCCGCCGACACGCCGGCCAGCGAACCCACGTTCTCGAAGTCCGTCAGGCCGCTCACGGACACCGTCACACTGGGCAGGCCGGCAAGCGTCACCGTGCCCGCGTTGGCGTCCACCGTGGCGACGTCGCCTTCCAGGCGCACGCTGTCGCGGAACTCGACCTTGGTCGCGGTGAGCACGCCGTTGTCGATGCGGCCCTCGACTTCGAGCTTGGTGCCGACCAGGATGTCGCCCGCCACGCCGCCCTCGTAGACGGTGCTGGCGGTGGTGACGACCGTCGTGGCGCCGAGCGTGAAGCCGTTGGCGCCGAGCACCGTGACGAAGCCCTCGACCTCGGCCTTCGGCGCGCTGGCGACGCTGGCGCCGGTGGGTTCGACCTTGGTCGCGGTGAGCGTGCCGCAGGCGGGGTTGCCGGCGCAGGCGCTGCCCTTCACCTCGACGACCTTGCCGTCCCAGGAGCCCGCGCCGAGGTCGCTGACGGTGGCGCCGGTGTAGTTCACGGTCAGCGCGCCGACGACGAAGGTCTTGGCCGCCGTGTCGTGGCTCTTCACGAAACCCTTGACCGCGAACGGCGGCGTCGCCAGCGTCGACTTGCGCTCGATGTAGCCGGCGGCGACCACGCCGTCGGCGACCGGCAGGCCGTGCACCTCGACGTACTCGCCCTGCACCGGCACCACGCCGTTCTCGAAGCGCGTCTGGTTGTCGATCTGCACCGTCTGGCCCATGACGCGCAGGTGGCTGGCGTCGACGACCTGCTCGACGCGGCCCTTGATCGCGCTGTCCACGGTGATCGTCGCCGCGCGACTGTCCTCGATGGAGCCGTTCACGCGCACGACCATGCCGATGCGCAGGTCGGCCTGCGCCACCGTGCTGTCGTCGAGCTTGATGGTGGCGTCCGACACGTCGAAGCGCACGCCGTTGACCCACACGCTGCCGAAGCCGGTGATGGTGCCGTAGCTGACGCCGGTGCCGTCGATGCCGCCGTTGCCGCCGCCGCCGGTGCCGTCGATGCCGCCGCTGCCGCCGCCGCAGGCCCCGATCGCCCCGGCCGCGATGGCCGCGAAACACCAGCGTTTGACTGTCGAGAGCTTCATGTCATTCGTCCTTCCCCGGGGGAGCTTCGTCGAGGTGGTCCTCGAAGTAGTAGATGCCCAGGCCGAGCCGCACGCGCGGCTTGCCTTCGAACTCCGGCGCCGCGGCTGCCTCGGCGCGCACGGTGAGCCAGCGGTCGAGCTTCTCGAGCACGGCCATCGCCTGCGCGGCGCTCAGCTTCTTGAACTCGGGCACGTCGCTGGCCAGCATGTTTCGGTACATCACCTTGCGCTGGAAGCGCGGGTCGGTGTCGCCGAACTGGATGTTGTGGTCGATCGTCGTCACGAGGTCGCCGACGTCGCTGCCCAGCAGCGCCAGCTTGTCGACGGCGCTGCGGCGCGGCAGGAAGGCGCGCGTGACGAGCTCGATCGTGCCGTCGTCGTGGCGCGTCACGGCGCCCACCCGCACCAGTTCGTCGAGCACGGCGCGCACCGGCATGTCGCCGCTGTGGCGGCGCACCAGCGCGGCGAAGTTGATCTCGCCGTCCTGCGGCGTCAGGCGCAGCGGCTCGCCCTGCGCGTCAAGGAAGTCGGGGTCGGAGGTCCAGGCCTTCAGCACGCGCGCGGCGCGGTTGTGGCGCTCGCCGCCGCCGTCGTCCAGCGCCTCCAGCGGCTCGGCGAGCAGGCGCTGCACATCCTTGCGCGTCAGGCCGGAGAGAATGGAGGCGCGCGAGATCGACGGCTTCTTGCCCGGGATGCCGAATTCGCGCAGCGCGATCTCGACGTAGACGCGCTTGGCCAGTTCCTCGAACGCGGTGAACGACATGCCCTGGCGCAGCAGCAGCCGGAACAGCGGCGTGAGCAGCCGCCGGACCGCCCGGTTCAAGGCTTTCGGAAGCGCGTTCTGGACGTCCATGGTTGGGAAATTTATCCCAAATACAGAAGATTGTCAATGAACCAGGGTGGCGCCTGCCGATGCCCCGCCCGCCGCCGCATCATCGCCGGCTGTCCGCAAAGCCCGGCACCGTCTCGGACTGCAGGCCGTGCTTGTCGATGCGGTAGCGCAGCGTGTCGCGCGTGATGCCGAGCGCGCGCGCCGCGCGGCTGACGTTCCAGCCGTTGAGCTCCAGCGCGCGCAGCAGCGCCTGGCGCTCGATGTCCACCAGCGTGGCGGCGGTGGCCGGCGCGGCGGCCGGCAGCGCGGCGGGCAGCGTGGGGCTCGACCACGCCGGCGCGATGGCCAGCTGCGCCGCCTGCAGCACCGGGCCCTGGTTCATCAGCACCGCCTGCTCGATCACGTTGCGCAGTTCGCGCACATTGCCCGGCCAGGGGTAGCCGCGCAGCAGCGCCTGCGCGCCGGCGTCGAGCTGCGGCGCCGGCTTGCCGTAGCGCGCCGCGTGCAGCGCGAGGAAGTGGCGCGCGATCAGCAGCGTGTCGTCGCCGCGCTCGCGCAGCGCCGGCAGCTGCAGCTGCACCACGCGCAGCCGGTAGTACAGGTCGGCGCGGAAGCGGCCTTCGCGCACCAGCGTCTCCAGCGGCCGGTGGGTGGCGGCGACGATGCGCACGCTGACGCGCTGCTCGCGCACGCTGCCCAGGCGGCGCACCGTCTTCTCTTCCAGCAGCTTCAGCAGCTTGGCCTGCAGCGCGAGGTCCATGTCGCCGATCTCGTCGAGGAACAGCGTGCCGCCCTCGGCCGTCTCGACGAGGCCGAGCTTGCGCTCGCGCGCGTCGGTGAAGGCGCCGCGCTCGTGGCCGAAGAGCTCGCTCTCGAGCAGCTGCGCCGGCAGCGCGGCGCAGTTCAGCTCGACGAAGGGCTTGTCGCGCCGCGGGCCGCCGTCGTGCAGTGCGCGCGCCACCACCTCCTTGCCGGCGCCGGTCTCGCCGAGCACCAGCACCGCAGGCGCGTCGGCGTCGCGCAGGCCGGCCTCGGCCTCCAGCAGCTGCTGCAGCGTCTGCTTGAGCTGGCGCATCGGCGCCGACTCGCCGATCAGCGTGCCCAGCACCGCGCTCTCGGCGTCGCGGCGCCGGTAGTACGACAGCGTGCTGTCCTGCCGGGTGGCGCCGATGGCCTGCTCGATGCGCACGCGCAGCTGCGCCAGCGACACCGGCTTGGTGAGGAAGTCGTGCGCACCGGCCTTCATCGCCTCCACCGCGAGCTCGACGCTGCCGTGGCCGGTGACCATCAGCACGCGGATGCCGTCGTCGTGGGCGCGGATACGCGCCAGCGCCTGCAGGCCGTCGAGGTCGGGCAGGTGGAAGTCGAGCACGATGGCATCCGGGCGGAAGCTCTCCAGCAGCGCCAGCCCTGCGAGCGCGCTGCCGGCCAGGCGCGCCTCGAAGCCTTCGCGCTCCAGGTAGTGCAGCATGTTCTTGCCCAGCACGGCTTCGTCTTCGATGATCAGCACGGCGGCGGTCATGGGGTGTTTCCTCGTCGGTTCGGTGGCGTTCACGCGCTGCGCAGGCACAGGCGCACCACGGTGCCGCGGCCGGGCGCGCTCTCGATCTCGAGCCGGCCGCCACAGCGGTCGAGGACGCGGCGCGACAGCGCCAGGCCCACGCCCAGGCCGCGCGGCTTCGTCGTGTAGAAGGGCTGGCCGACGCGCGCGAGCTGCTCGCGCGTGAGGCCCGGCCCGTCGTCGCGCACCTCCAGCGTGACGCCGTCGCGGCGGCCGCTGCCCAGTACGCGCAGGCGGCCGCCCTGGCCCATCGCCTCGATGGCGTTGGCGAACAGGCCGTGCAGCACCTGCTCGAGCAGGCGGGCGTCGCCGCGCACCGGCGGCAGGTTCGCGGGCAGCTGCGTCTCGGCGGCGATGCCGCGGCGCTGCAGCTCGCGCGCGTGGCCGTCGAGGCAGCGCTCGACGATCGGCGCCAGCGCCACGCTGGCCGCCTCGGGCGCCAGCGGCTGGGTGTACGACAGCAGGTCGCGCACCCAGGCCTCCAGGCGGTCGGAGATCTCGACGATGTCGCGCACCGCCTCGGCCGCGCGCCCGGGGTCGGCCCCCGGGATCAGCTCGGCCGAGCTGCGGATCGACGCCAGCGGGTTGCGGATGCCGTGCGCGACCGCGCCGCTCATCTCGCCGAGCGCGGCCATCGTGGTGTGCTCGACGATCTGCCGCTGCTGGGTCTGGATCGTGCTGTCGGCGCGCCGCACCAGGCCGTAGAGCGCGCCGAACAGCAGCAGCGCGCACAGCGCGGCACCGGCGGCGATGTAGGTGCGCAACTCGGCGAGCGCGCGCGCCAGCGCCTGCGGGCGCTTGTAGAACTCGATCGCGCCGATCACCGAGCGGCCGTCGACGGAGGGCACCGGCACGTAGATCTCGACGAACATCTGCTCGCGGTCGCGCAGCGCCTGGTGCTCGCTCTTGCCGGCCTGCGTGTCGCCGTGCTCGTCGCGGCTGGCGACGACGTCGCCGGCGAGCGCCCGCTCGAGTTCGCGGTTCGGCCCGAAGGTGCGGCCCACCAGCTGCTTGTCGCTCGACCACACCACGCGGCGCTGGCGGTCGTAGAGGTTGGCGCGCAGCACGTCGGGCATCAGCGCCAGGTGCTCGAAGGACTTCGCCATCTCGGAGGCGAGCGCCGGCGACGGCTGGGCCACGTAGGACTGCAGCGGCGTCTCGACGACGAGCAGGCTGGTGACGAACTCGTGCGTCAGCGAAGCCTCCTGCGCGACCATGCGCTCGGCGATGAAGCGGTTGAGCGCCCAGCCCACCGCCACCGCCAGCGCCGAGATGCTGACGAGCGCGACCGCGGCGAACCAGCGGCTGAGGTTGAAGCGGGGCGCGGTCATCGAGGTCCTCCAGGTCGCTCCGGTTGGGGCTGAACACCCATGTTTTGGGATTTCTTGCCCAAATATTCTGGGTGACTTCACCCAACCGCGCAAGCGGCATTTGCGACAGAACGAAAAACTCCTTTCGCGACAACCACTTGGAGCATCGCCTTCGATTGGCACCGGCCTTGCGCTCGGTTGGGGGACACGACACCGCCGGAGGGCCCCCATGTCACGCATCGTCATCTACTCGCACGACACCTTCGGGCTCGGCAACATCCGCCGCATGCTCGAGGTGGCGCGCCATCTCGTCGAGTCGTCGCCCGAGGTCTCGGTGCTGGTCATCACCGGCAGCCCGATGCTGCATGCGTTCCGCATCCCGCCGCGCATCGACTACGTCAAGCTGCCCTGCCTGGCCCGCAACGTCGAGGGCCGCTACGCCGCGCGCTCGCTGAGCCTCACGCTGGCCGAGACGGTGCGGCTGCGCGCCAACCTCGTGAAGAGCGCGATCGCCGACTTCCGGCCCGACCTGATCCTGGTCGACAAGAAGCCCTTCGGCGTCGAGGACGAACTGGCCGGCGCGATCGAGGCGCTGCCCGACGCTGCGCACCGGCCGCGCCTGGTGCTGCTGCTGCGCGACATCCTCGACGCGCCGGAGTCGACCGCCCGCGTCTGGAAGAAGAACGGCTACTTCGAGGCCATCACCACCTACTACGACCAGGTGCTGGTCGTCGGCTGCCCGGAGGTCTTCGACCTGCGCCGCGAGTACGACTTCCCGCCCTTCGCCGGCGCCAAGGTGCGCTTCTGCGGCTACATCGCCCGCGAGCCGGGCCGCCGCCCGCGCGCCGAGTTGCGGCGCGAGCTCGGCGTGGCCGACGGCGAGCCGCTGGTGCTGGTCACGCCCGGCGGCGGCGAGGACGGCTGGGCGCTGGTGCATGCCGCCTTCACCGGCCACGAGGCGCTGGCGCCGGCGTTGCGCCCGCGCATGCACATCGTCTGCGGCCCCGAGATGGCGGAGGCGCAGCGCGCCCAGGTGATGGCCGCCACGCAGCGTTGCCCGCAACTGACCGCGCAGGCCTTCAGCGACGACATGATGGCGCTGCAGGGTGCCGCCGACGTGGTGCTCGCGATGGGTGGCTACAACACCGTGTGCGAGCTGCTGACCTGCGGCCGCCGCGCGGTGATCGTGCCGCGCGTCAAGCCGGGGCTGGAGCAGGCGATCCGCGCCGAGCGCATGGCGCGCCTCGGGCTGCTGACGATGCTGCACCCCGACGAACTCACGCCCGCGGCGCTGATGGCGGCACTCGCCGCCGAAGTGGCCGCGCTGCGCGCCCGCCTGCCGCTGCCGCGCCTGCGCCGCCTGAACGGGCTGGAGCGCGTGACCGAAGCGGTCTTCGAGCTGATCGACCCCGCGGCCCCGCAGGCCGCGCCGCCGGCGCCTGCCGGCGTCCTCGCCCGGGCCACCGCCCTGCGCGGCACCCGCAACACCCTGGAGATGCACTGATGAACACCCCATCCGCCCACTTCGCGCGCCGCCGCATCGCGCTGCACTGGATCATGGCGCTGCTGTTCGTGGCCGTGTACGCGAGCATCGAGCTGCGCGTGCTGTTCGCCAAGGGCACCGAGCTGCGCGAAGCCTTCAAGGGCTGGCACTTCGCGCTCGGCATGCTCGTGCTGCCGCTGCTGGCGTTGCGGCTGGCCGCCCGCATCGGCCGCCCGGCGCCGGCCATCACGCCGCCGCCGCTCGCGTGGCAGCAGGCCGCCGCGACCGCGACGCACCTCGCGCTGTACGCCTGGATGCTGGCGATGCCGGTCGCCGGCTGGTGCCTGCGCAACGTCGAAGGCAAGGAGGTGCTGCTGCTGGGCCTGCAGATGCCCACGCTGCTGCTGCCCGACAAGGCGCTCGCGAAGGAGATCAAGCACTGGCACGAGCTCGCCGGCCAGGCTGGCTACGCACTGATCGCGCTGCACGTCGTGGCCGCGCTGGTGCACCACCTGGTGCAG
Organism: Pseudomonadota bacterium; assembly: GCA_963204815.1. GTDB lineage: Bacteria > Pseudomonadota > Gammaproteobacteria > Burkholderiales > Burkholderiaceae_C > Rubrivivax. The sequence goes on from CAUJHQ010000151.1 coordinate 43,209, forward strand.
CGCGACAGCACGCTGCGCCGCATGTGGCCGGCGGCGCGGCGCGGGGAGGCGGCATGAACCCCGACGCCGAACGCGGCGCGCCCGTGCTGGGCATGCTGGTGAAGGTCTGGCCCAAGCTGTCGGAGACCTTCATCCTCGAGGAAGTGCTGGGGCTGGAACGCCGCGGCGTCGCGCTGCGCCTGTACGCACTGGCGCCCCCCAGCGACGAGATCAGCCACCCCGCGGTGGCGGCGGTGAAGGCGCCGCTGGCCTGCGTGCCGGCGCTCGGCTGGCGCCAAATGCCGGCGCTGCTGGCGGCGCTGGCCGGGCAGGCGATGCGCCGCCCCGGCGCCACGCTGCGCGCGCTGGCCGTCGCGCTCGGCCGCGGCCGCGCCGGCCTGGCCGACCTGCTGCGCGCCGGCTGGCTCGCCGAGCGCCTGCGCGCCGACGGCGTGGCGCACCTGCACGCGCACTTCATCGCCACGCCGGCCGACGTGGCGCAGCTCGCCGCCGCGATGGCCGCGCGGCCGTTCTCGATCTCGGCGCACGCGAAGGACATCTACACCTCGCAGCCGCAAGACCTGGCGCGGCGCCTGCGCGCGGCCAGCTTCACCGTCACCTGCACCGAGTTCAACCGCCGCACGCTGGCCGCCATCGCGCCCGACGCGCCGGTGCACCGCATGTACCACGGCATCGACCACGGCCTGTTCCACCCGCGCCACCGCGCGCCGGCGGCGCCGGTGCCGCGCCTGCTGGCGGTCGGCCGGCTGCGCGCGAAGAAGGGCCTGGACACGCTGATCGCCGCCTGCGCCACGCTGCGCGCGCGCGGCCGCGCGTTCCGCTGCGAGATCGTCGGCTACGGCGAGGAGCGCGACGCGCTGCTGCGCCTGATCGACGACGCCGGCCTCGCGCCGCACGTGCACCTGCTGGGCAAGCTGGCGCGCGAGCAGGTGATCGAGCGCTACGCACAGGCGAGCGTGTTCGTGCAGCCCTCGCGCGTGACGGCCGACGGCGACCGCGACGGCATCCCCAACGTGCTGCTGGAAGCGATGGCGATGGGCCTGCCGGTCGTCGGCTCCAACGTGTCGGGCATCCCGGAGCTCATCGAGCACGGCCGCAACGGCCTGCTCGTCGAGGCCGACGACGCGGCCGCGCTCGCCGGCGCCATCGAACGCCTGCTCGACCACCCCGAAGACGCCGCGCGCCTGGGCGAAGCCGCCCGCGCCACCGTGACCGACGGCTTCGACAACGACCGCAACCTGCAACTGCTGACGCACCTGCTCGGGAACCCCCATGACTGCCACGCCCACGCCTGCACTGCCTGACATGAAGCGCAACCGCGTCGCCTACGTGATGAACGGCTTCCCGCGCCTGTCGGAGACCTTCATCGCGCACGAGATCCACCAGCTCGAACGGCTGGGCCTGCCGCTGCGCCTGTTCTCGGTGAAGCGCGAGAACGAACCGCTCGTGCACCCGGTGGTGGGCGCGATCCGCGCGCCGCTGGACTACCTGCCGCGCGCCACCTCGCTGTCGGGCACCACGCTGCTGCCGTGGCTGCGCGCGAACGGGCCCACCTTCGCCGCCGCGCACGGCCGCGTGCTGCGGCGCCGCCCGCTCGCCTGGCTGGCCACCGCCGCGAGCGCGCTCGCGCTGGCGTGGCGGCACCGCCCGCGCGAGGCCGGCGCGCCGTTCGCGCTGAAGAAGGTGTTCATCAAGGAATTCCTGCAGGCCGGCCACATCGCCGACGCCGTGATGACCGCCGGCGACGTCGGCCTCCTGCACGGCCACTTCTGCCACGGCGTGGCCACGATCACCTGGTTCGCGAGCCGCCTCACCGGCCTGCCCTTCAGCTTCACCGCCCACGCGAAGGACATCTACCAGCCCGAGCTCAACCCCGGCCGCCTGCTCGAGCGCAAGCTCGGCGCGGCGCGCTTCGTCGCCACCTGCACCTGCGCGAACGCCGATGTACTGAAGGCGCGCCATCCGCGTCCGTGCGAGGTGCACACCATCTATCACGGCCTGGACACCGACTGGTTCTCGCCGGCGCCCGCGCCGGCCGGTGCCGACGCGGTGCCGCTGATCCTGTCGGTCGGCCGCTTCGTCGAGAAGAAGGGCTTCGAGCACCTGGTCGACGCCTGCGCGCTGCTGAAGGCGCGCGGCGTGCGCTTCGGCTGCACCATCGTCGGCGAGAAGGGCGGCGCCTACGACGCCGTGAAGGCGCAGGTGGCGCGCCTGGGCCTGCAGGACCACGTGATGCTGCAGCGCGCGGTGGCGCAGGACGCGCTGCGCGACATCTACCGCCGCGCCCGCGTCTTCGCGCTGCCCTGCCAGGTGATGGACGACGGCGACCGCGACGGCTTCCCGAACGTGCTGGCCGAGGCGATGGCGATGGGCGTGCCGGTGGTGACGACGCCGATCTCCGGCATCCCCGAGATGATCGACGCCGGCGTGCAGGGCCTGCTGGTCGCGCCGCGCGACGCCGCCGCGCTCGCCGACGCGCTGCAGCAGGTGCTGACCGACGCCACGCTGAACGGCGCGCTCGCCGCCGCCGGCCGCGCGCGCATCTGCGAGCGCTTCGACTCGCGCCGCACGACGGTGGCGCTGCGCGACCTGTTCGAACGCGAGCTGCGGCCCGGCGGCGCCGCGCGCGCGGCGACCGGCATGTCCGAAGCGACGACGTGAGCGCCGTGCTCGCCCCCGCCGCCACCGCCGACGCGCTGTTCGAGGCGCCCTTCGCGCGCCTGGACGACGCCGCGCTGCTGGCGCACTTCCGGCGCCGCCCGGCGATCCGGTTCACGCCCCTGATCGACGCCGAGGAGATCGCGCCGGCGCGGCTGGACGGCATCCTCGAAGGCCGCTTCGAGTTCAACGGCGAGACGCATCCGCTGCCCGACCCGATCGACTGGCTCGCCAACCCGAGCGCCGACGTCGAGTGGCACATCCTGCTGCACAAGTTCTACTACGCGGTGGGGCTGGCGCAGCGCTGGCAGCGGGACGGCGACATCGCCTGCGCGCAGCGCTGGGCGGTGCTGGTCGACGGCTGGATGCGCCAGGTGCCGGTGGGCTTCATCGCCGCCGACGTCACCGGCCGCCGCGTGCAGAACTGGCTCGGCAGCCTGCACGCGCTGGTGTTCGAGGGGCGCGACGACACGCCGGCGCCGATCCCCGGCGCGCTGCTGCGCCGCGTGCTGCATTCGCTGCACGCGCAGGTGGAGTTCCTGTGCGCGAACCTCACCCCCAAGCGCAACCACCGCACGCTGGAGCTGCTGGCGATCTTCATGGCCGGCGTGCTGCTGCCGGAACTGCGCGGGGCCGCGCGCTGGCGCCGCTTCGCGATCGAGCAGACCGCCGTCAACGCCGAGGCCGACACGCTGCCCGACGGCGTGCACTGCGAGCTGTCGACCGACTATCACCACCTCGCGCTGCGCAACTGGCTGCAGGTGCGCACCCTCGCCGGCGACCACGGCGTGCCGGTGCCGCCGGTGCTGGACCGCGTGCTCGAGGACGCGCTCGAATTCAGCCTGCACGTGCACCAGCCCTCCGGCGTGGTGCCCAGCTTCAGCGACGGCGACGCGCGCGACTACCGCGCGCTGCTGGCGCTGGGTGCACGGCTGTACGGCCGCGAGGACATGCGCTGGGTCGCCACGCGGGGCCGCGAAGGCACCCCGCCGGCGGAGACCGCGGCCCATTTCGCCGCCAGCGGCTACCACGTGCTGCGCAGCGGCTGGCCCGACGCCGCCGGCTTCGCCGACGCACAGCACCTGGTGTTCGACTGCGGCCCGCTCGGCGAGGGCAACCACGGCCACTTCGACGCCCTCTCCTTCGAGCTCTACGCACATGGCCGGCCGCTCGTCGTCGACCCCGGCCGCTACACGTACAGCGAAGCCGGCGCCACCAACTGGCGCGTGCACTTCCGCGGCAGCGCCGCGCACAACACGGTGTGCGTGGACGGCCTGGACCAGACGCGCTACGAGCCGCGTGCCGTCAAGGCCGCGTCGCGCCATGCGCACGGCAGCGTGCGCCACAAGATCGCCGGCCCGGCGCCCGACTGCACGCTCGTCGAACAGGCGCAGGCCGACGGCTTCGCGCTGCTGCACGGGCGCTGCGCGAGCCATGCCTACGACGCGGTGCACGAACGCTGCATCGTCTTCATCGGCCGCCGCTGGTGGATCGTCGCCGACTGGCTGCGCGCGGCCACGCCGCACCGCTACGCGCTCGGCTTCCAGCTCGCGCCGGAGGCCGAAGGCGCCTGCCGCCTGGAACGCGGCGTTCTGTGCAGCCCCGGCCTCACGCTGGTGCAGCCGGCACGGCACGGCCAGCAGGCGGCGCTGGAAGCGGGCTGGGTGTCGGCACGCTACGGCCACAAGGCGGCGGCACCACGCCTCGTGACACGCGCCGAGGGCACCGACGCCGACTTCGACAGCGTGCTCGCGCCGTGGGCGCGCGGCGAACAGCGGCCGCAGGTGGCGCTGCAGCCGCTGGTCGGCGAGCACGGCGGCGCCGCCAGCGTGCTCGCCGTGGCCTGGCCCGGCGAAGCAGGCGTCGACCGCTGGCTGCACACGCGCGGCATCGACGACCGCTGGCCGCTCGCCGGCGGCCACTTCCAGGGGCGCTGGCTGCACTGGCGCGAGGACGCCGCCGGCCGCGTGCTGCACGCGCTGTCGCATGCCGGCGCAGCCTGGCCCGGCGGCCCGGCGCTGCAGGTGGCGGGGGACGGCACGTGAGCGCCGTCGCACTGCCGCACGACGAACGCCTGCCGCAGCTGGCCACCGCGCTGGACGGCGCCACGATGGCGGGCGTCTTCGACGACGTCGTGCGCGCCCACGACGTGACGGTCGAGCGCTGCGACATCGAGCGCGTGAAGTACCGGCCGGCCAGCCACTGCCGCGTCGCCTACCGCCTGCACCTGCGCCACCGCGCCGGCGGGCCCGCCTTCGAGCAGCGCGTGGCCGCACGCGTCGGCGCCGACAGCGACCGCCGTGCCACGCGCGCCGCGCTGCGGCCGCTGACGCCGTCGGCCGGCGGCCCGGCGCTGCGCCTGCTGCCGGCGCTGCAGATGCTGACCTGGTGGTGGCCGAACGACGCCAAGCTGCGCGCCCCCGCGTGGCTGGCCGACGCGGCACGCCGGCGCGCCGAGCTGCTGCCCGGCGTGCTGGGCGCGCTCGGCGGCGGGCGGCTGATCGACCACGCGGTCGACGTCGTCCAGTACGTGCCCGAGCAGCGCCTCACCGCCCGAGTCGCGCTGCAGTGGCACGACGGCCGCGCCGTGCGCACGCAGCGCGTCTACGCCAAGGCCAGCCGCGAGCCCGACGGCGCCGCAGCGCATGGGCTGCTGGCGCAGTTGCAGGCCTCGGCCGCGTGGCGCGAAGGCCGGCTGTGCACGCCGGCGGCGCTGCTGTGGCAGCCCGCCGCCGGCCTGCACTGGCAGACCGAGGCGCCCGGCCGCGCCTGGCTCGACCTGCCGGCGGCGCAGGCCGACGCGCTGATGCCCGCGCTCGGCCGCCAGCTCGCCGCGCTGCACGCGACGCCGGTGGCGACCGCGCGTGCCGTCACCCTGGCGGCGATGCAGGCGCGCCTGATCGAGGTCGTCGCCACGGTCGGCGCGGCGCTGCCGGCCTCGCAGCGCGACCTGCGGCGCGCGGCGGCGGCGCTCACGCGCGGGCTGCGGCACGTGGAAGGCGCGGCACCCGCTTCGCTGCACGGCGACCTGCACCCGCGCAACCTGCTGGTCGACGGCGATCGGCTGTCGATCATCGACCTCGACGGCTTGCGCCGCGGCCCGGCGCTGCTGGAGATCGGCTCGTGGATCGCCGACGGCGCCTACCGCGCCCTGCTCGCCGGCACGCCGCCCGACGCGCCGCACGACGGCTGGCGCGCGCTGCTCGAAGCCTATGCGGCCGCCGGCGGCGCCCGCTTCGACGCCGGCGCGCTCGCCTGGGCCACCGCCTGGGGGCTGCTCACGCAGCGCGCCTTCCGCTGCGTCGTCAACCTGAAGCCCGGGCGCTTCGCGATCGCGCCGCGCCTCGTCACGCTGGCCGGTGCCATCGCCGAGGGCCGGATGCTGGACCTGTGATGGACACCCTCGACACCCGCCTGCGTTGCGCACTCGACGGCGACGCGATGCGCGCCCATCTGGCCGCGCTGCTGCCCGAGTGCCGTGCCGGCGCCACCGTCGGCGCCGTCGAGGTGCTGCAGCCGCGGCGCAACGCGTCGCAGCGGCGCCAGCCGCACCCGCTGACGCTGTGCTACCGCGTCGAGCTGCTCGACGCCGGCGGCGCGCGCCGCGAACCGCTGCGCCTGTACGCCAAGGTCTTCCGCGAAGGCGCGAGCGCGCTGCATGCGGACGCCCGCACGCTGCACCTGCCGGCGCTGGACATGCGGCTGTGGCGCTTCCCGCACGACCCCGGCCTGCCGCAGCTGCAGCGCCTGCTCGACCCGGCCTTCACGCTGCCCTGGTGGCCGCGGCCGGCGCGGGCGGTCGACACGCTGCGCCATGAACCCGAGCAGCGCGCGACGCTCGCCTTCCACCACGGCCACGAGCGCCTGTTCGCGAAGACCTTCGCCGACGACCGTGCCGAGGCGGTGCACCGCCGCTTCATGCACTTCTGGCGCGCCGCGCAGCGGCACCCTTTCGCGCCGTTGGTGGCCGAGCCGCTGGGCCACGACGCCGCCACGCGCAGCGTCTGGCAGGCCGAAGCGATCGGCACGCCGCTGCGCGAACGCCTGCAGGACGCGGTGCCGAGCTGGGTGGCGGTGCGCCTGGCCGCCGCCTTCGCGGCGGTGCACGCGGCGCCGGCCGACCTGGCAGGCCCGCTGCCGCGAGACCTCGCCCACTGGCGGCGCGAGATCGTGCGCCGCAGCCGCAAGATCGGCCGCGCGCTGCCGGTGCTGGCGCCGCGCGTGGCGGCGATCGCCGATGCGCTGCAGCGCAGCGCCGACACGCTGCCGGCGCAGCCGCTGCTGCTGATCCACGGCGACTGCCACCCCGACCAGGTCTGGCTCTCGCCGGACGACCGTGTCGTGCTCTTCGACTTCGACGAGTTCACGCTCGGCGACCCGATGGAGGACCTGGCGCAGTTCGTCACCCGCCTGGGCGACGCCGGCGGCAGCGCGCGCTTCGGCAGCGAGATCGTCGCCGCCTACGCGCACCTCGCGCCGGCCGCCTTCTCGGCAGCGCGCCTGCGCTGGCAGCTCGCGCTGCAGCAGCTGCTGCAGGCCAGCCGCGCCTTCGTCTTCCAGGCGCCCGGCTGGCCGCAGCGCGTGGGCCAGCGCCTGGCCCGCGCCGAGTCGCTGCTCGACGACGGCGGCCTCTTGGGTCTCGACACGCTCGCCGCATGAACACCCCTGCACACCCGACACCGCCCATGCGCCCCGGCGCCCGCCTGCGCGCGCTGGTGCGCGCCGGCCTGCGCGAGGAACGCCTCTCGCTGGCGGTCGCCGCGCTCGCGATGGCGGGCGTCGTGCTCGCCGAACTGCTGGCCCCGTGGCCGCTGAAGGTGATCTTCGACCACGTGCTGCTCGGCCATGCGCTCGCGCCTTCGATGGCCTGGCTGCAGCCGCTGCTGGACCGCGGCGCCTGGCTGGCGCTGGCGGTGTCGGCGGCGGCCATCGGCGCCATCGCGCTGGCCGGCGGTGCGCTGGCCTACCTGCAGCTGTACACGAGCGCACGCGTCGGCCACCGCATCACGTGGCGGCTGCGCGGCGCGCTCTTCGCGCACCTGCAGCGGCTGTCGCTGGCGCATCACCGCGCGCAGCGCACCGGCGAGCTGATCACCAAGGTGGCCGGCGACACCAACCTGCTGCGCGACCTGTTCAGCGACGGCCTGCTCGCCGCCGCGCGCCACGCGCTCACGCTGGCGGCGATGCTGGCGGTGATGTTCTGGCTCAACCCCTGGCTGGCGGCCGCGGTGGCGGCCACGCTGCCGCCGCTGCTGGGCGTCATCTACGTCCTGAACCGGCGCGTCAAGACGGCGGTGCGCGAGCAGCGCAAGCACGAAGGCCGCATGGCCTCGCGCCTGAACGAGGTGCTGGGCTCGATCGCGCTCGTGCAGGCCTTCGGCCGCGGCGGCGACGAGGAAGACCGCTTCAAGCGCGAGATCGAGGCCAACTACGCCAGCGGCATGAAGAGCGCGCGCACCAGCGGCGCCATCGTCAAGGCCATCGCCGTCATCAGCGCCGGCGGCACCGCGCTCACCGTGCTGCTCGGCGCGCGCGAGGTGCTGGCCGGGCGGCTCACGCCGGGCGAGCTGCTGATCTTCGTCGGCTACGTCGGCGCGCTCTACAAGCCGGTGAAGGACCTGGGCCGCCAGTCGGCACGCTTCGCGCGTGCGTCGGTGAGCGCCCGGCGCGTGGCCGAGATCCTGGACATCGAGCCCGACCGCGCCGACGCGCCCGACGCGCTGGTGCTCGAACAACCGGCCGGCGAGATCGTGTTCGAGAACGTCAGCTTCGGCTACGACCCGGCGCGGCCGGTCATCGAAGGGCTGAACCTGCGCATCGCCGCCGGCGAGCACGTGGCACTGGTTGGCCCATCGGGGGCCGGCAAGTCCACGCTCGTGAGCCTGCTGCTGCGCCTGGCCGAGCCGACGGCCGGCCGCATCCTCGTCGACGGCATCGACATCCGCCGCTACACGCACGAGAGCCTGGCGCGCGCCATCGGCATCGTGCTGCAGGACACGATGCTGTTCGCCGTCTCGGTGCGCGAGAACATCGCCTACGGCCGGCCCGACGCGCCGCTGGCCGACATCGAGGCCGCCGCCCGCGCGGCGCGCGCGCACGAGTTCATCGTCGAGCTGCCCGAGGGCTACGACACCGAGCTCGGCGAACGCGGCGCCACGCTCTCCGGCGGCCAGCGCCAGCGCCTGTGCCTGGCGCGCGCGCTCGTCAAGGCGCCGGCGATCCTGGTGATGGACGAGCCCACGGCTGCCGTCGACCCGGCGTCGGCGCGCCTGATCCACGACGCCGTGGCGCGCGTGCAGCGCGGCCGCACGCTGCTCGTCATCGCGCACGACCTCGCCGAGATGGAGCGCTACGACCGCGTGCTCGTGCTCGACGGCGGCCGTGTCGTCGAACAAGGCCCGCACGCCGCGCTGCTGCGCGCACGCGGCCCCTACCTCGCCCTCGTGGAGCGCCGCCATGGCTGATGCCCGCACCGGTTCGAAGCCCGTCCTGCTCTTCTACTGCCAGCATTCGCTGGGCATCGGCCACCTGACGCGCAGCTTCGCGCTCGTCGAGTCTCTGGCCCGGCGCTTCCGCGTCGTCTTCCTGAACGGCGGCCGGCTGCCGGCCGGCGTGCCGGTGCCGGCGGGCATGGAGCGCATCGACCTGCCGCCGCTGGGCATGGACGACGGCCACACCGTCGTCAGCCGCGACGCCGGCTTCGACGTCGCCGCGGCTCAGGCCGAACGGCGCCGCCTCATCGACGCCGCCGTCGCCGCCACGCGGCCGGCGGTGCTGCTGGTGGAGTTGTTCCCGTTCGGGCGCAAGAAGTTCGCCGGCGAGATCCTGCCGATGCTCCGGCGCGCACGCGCCGGCGGTGCGCTGGCGGCCTGCAGCCTGCGCGACATCCTGGTCGACGCGCGGCCCGACCAGCGCCGCCACGACGACCGTGCCCGCTGGCTCGCCGACCGCTACTTCGACCTCGTGCTGGTGCACGCCGACCCCGCCTTCGCGCGCCTGGGCGACAGCTTCCGGCCGACGAAGCCGATGCGCACGCCGGTCGTGCACACCGGCTACGTGGTGCCCGAGCGCGCGCCCGCGGCCGGCCGCGAGCGCGGCGCGCACCTGCTGGTGTCGGCCGGCGGCGGCATCGTCGGCGAGCCGCTGTTCCGCGCCGTGCTGGCGGCACGCGCGCGCCTGCCCGCGCCGCCGCCGCTGCGCATCGTGGCCGGCCCCTTCCTGCCCGAAGCGGCCTGGCAGGCGCTGCGCTTCGACAGCGCGGGCGAGGCCGGCATCACGTTGCTGCGGCAGGTGCCCGACATGGTGGCGGAGATGCGCGCGGCGCGCGCCTCGATCAGCCAGTGCGGCTACAACACCGCGCTCGATGTCGTCGTCGCCGGCGTGCCGGCGCTCGCCGTGCCCTACGAGACGGCGACCGAGAACGAACAGCGCGGCCGCGCCGAGCGCCTGGCCGCGCTCGGCGCGATGCTGTGCCTGGACCGCGGCGCGCTCGACGCCGGCGGCCTGGCGGCGGCGATCGAGCGGCTGCTCGCGTTCACGCCGCGCCCGGCCGCGCTGCGGCTCGACGGCGCCGAGGCGAGCGCGCAGGCGCTCGTCGAACACCTGGCGGCGCACCGCCGCCACCGCCGCATCGACACGGGGGCCGCATGCGCGACGGCCTGAACCGCGTGCTCGACGCGCTCGACGCCGCGCCGGTGGCCGTCACCGCGTTCGTGCGCGACGACGACGCCGGCTGGGACGACGGCGCGCTGCTCGCGCTGCTGGACGTGATGGCCGAGGCGGCGACGCCGATCGACCTGGCGGTGATTCCGTTCGAGCTCGGCGCCGCGCTGACGAACGCGCTGCGCGCACGCCGCGACGCCGGCGCCGCGATCGGCCTGCACCAGCACGGCACCCGCCACGCCAACCACGAGAGCGGCGGCCGCAAGTGCGAGTTCGGCCTGTCGCGCAGCCCCGAGGCGCAGCGCACCGACCTGGCCGACGGCCGCGCGCGGCTGCACCAGGCCTTCGGCGAGCGCCTCGACCCGATCTTCACGCCGCCGTGGAACCGCGTCGCGCCGCACACGCCGGCCGTGCTGGCCGGACTGGGCTTCGCGGCGCTGTCGCGCGACCGTGGCGCACCGCCACAGGCCGCGCTGCCCGAACTGCCGGTCGACGTCGACTGGAGCCGCCACCAGCGCGAAGGCGGCCACGCTGCGGTGGCCGGCGCGCTCGCGCAGGCGATCGGCGCGCGCGCCGGCGACCGCCGCCCGCTCGGCCTGATGCTGCACCACGCCGCGATGGACGCCGCCGAACGCCGCACGCTGCGCGGCTGGCTGCGCGAACTGTCGCACCACCCCAAGCTGCACTGGCGGCCGATGCGCGCGCTGCTGCCCCTGCCGGCGCCCACGCGGCCCACGCCATGACCCTGCACCCCTGCTTCGTCGCCGCGCTGCTCGCGCTCGCCATCACCGGCGCCGCCGCGCAGGAAAGCCCGGCACCGCGCGAGGGCCAGCGCATCGACGACCGCCGGCCCGACGCGCCGATGAGCTTCGGCGTGCTCGGCCGCCCGGTCGAGTTCACCGGCAGCTGGGAGTTCGGCCTCGAGAAGCGGCAGGACTTCGACCTCGACGCCACGCGCGACCGCGACCGCCGCGTGCGCGAGAACGAGGTCAAGCTGGAACTGCGCACGCGGCCGACCGCGGACTCCGAGGTCTTCGTGCAGGGCGCCTGGCTGCAGGAGGTGCGCCACACGCAGGGCTCGGCGAGCACGAAGGAGAACCACTTCGAGCGCGGCCAGGCCTGGCTGCGCCTGGGCCGCCTGTTCGACAGCGCGTGGTCGGTGCAGCTCGGCCGCGTGGCGCTGCTGGAGCGCCGCGCCTGGTGGTGGGACGATGACCGCGACGCGCTGCGCCTGCAGTACGGCGGCGACGCCTGGCGGCTGGACACCGGCGTCGCGCGCGAGCTTGCCAAGCTGGCGTCCACCGACCGTGGCATCGCGGCCGCCGAACAGGGCGTGTCGCGCTGGTGGGGCCAGGGCACCTGGCGCTGGGCGCGCCGCCAGGCGGTCGACGTGTTCTGGCTCGCCCAGCGCGACCGCTCCGGCGCCCCCGCCGCCGGCAGCGTGTTCGCCGACGAAGACGGCACCGACGGCAGCGACCTCGCGGCGCGCTGGCTCGGCCTGCGCATCGGCGGCGAGGCGCGCTGGGACAGCGGCTGGCGCTTCGGCTACCGGCTCGACGCCGCCACGCTGCGCGGCCGCGAGCTGCAGACCGCGTTCGACGAAGGCGCCGACGGCCGCTTCACCGCGCAGGCCAGCACCGAGCGGCGGCTGAAGAGCCACGCCTGGGACGCCGACTTCACCGTCATCGCGCCGGGCGCCGGCCGGCCATCGATCACGGTCGGCCGTGCGGTCGGCTCCGGCGGCAGCGACGCCGGCGGCGCCGACCGCAACTTCCGCCAGACCGGGCTGCACGAGAACAAGGGCCGCGTCGCCGGCGTCAAGCGCGTTCGGCTGTACGGCGAACTGCTGCAGCCGGACCTGTCGAACCTGCAGGTCGACTTGCTGGCCGGCGGCGTGCGGCTGTCCGAGAACACCTCGTTCGAGGTGCTGTCACGGCGCTACCGCCAGCGCGTGCCGTCGACCGCCATCGCCGCGTCGCGGCTGTCGCCGGACCCGCTGGGCCTGAGCACCGACCTCGGCAACGAGATCGACCTCGTGCTGGCATTGCGCGAGTGGCGGCACTTCGAGATCACGCTGCGCGGCGCCCGCTTCGAGCCGGGCGAGGCCTTCGCGGCGAACCGGCGCACGCCGGCACGGTCGGTGGAGATCGAGTTCGCGCTGAACTTCTAGCGGCACGCGGCCGTTCAGGCGCCTTGCGTCAGGTTGCGGCGCAGCGCCGTCCACCAGCCGGTGTCGCCGTCGGCGCGGCCGTGGTCGTTGAAGTCGCGCAGGCGGCGCAGTTCGAGCTCGATCGGCCGCGGGAAGCCGCGGCGGCCGCCGCGGTGGTCGACCAGCAGGTCTTCGAGCGCGCGCTCGGTGGCGGCGGGGTCGTGCCAGTTCCAGGCCAGCAGGTTGGCGACGCGCGGGTAGCGCGTGCACAGCTTCAGCGGCCGCTGGCCGGCCGGCAGGCGGCGCAGCCAGATGCGCGCGGTGCCGGTGAGCGATTCATCGTTGTGGCGCGGCGGGCGCCGCTGCTCCTGCCAGCGGGCGTCTTCCGGCGAACTCTCGGACGACAGCCATCCCATGAGATCGATCATGCCGGTCTCTATCGGCCGCCGCCACCCCCACTTGAGCGCATCGCGCGCGCCAGCATCAGCACCGGCACCAGGCCGACGGCGACGATCGCCAGCGACGGCAGCGCGGCCTCGGCCAGGCGCTCGTCGCGCGCGAAGTTGTAGGCCACCACCGCCAAGGTGTCGACGCCGAACGGGCGCAGCACCAGCGTGGCCGGCAGCTCCTTCATGACGTCGACGAAGACCAGCAGCGCCGCCGCCAGCGCCGAACGCCGCAGCAGCGGGAAGTGCACGCGCGCGAACAGGCGCGGCGTGCCGGCGCCGAGCAGGCGCGCACTCTCGTCCAGCGCCGGCGGCAGCCGTGCGTAGCCGGCCTCCACCGACTGCAGCGCCACTGCCGAGAAGCGTGCCAGGCAGGCGTAAAGCAGGCCGACCACGGTGCCGGTCACGATGGCGGCCAGCGGCGCTTCGGGCCAGCGCTGCTGCACCCAGCCCACCGGCAGCAGGATGCCCACCGCCACCACCGCGCCGGGGATCGCGTAGCCCAGCGACAGCAGCCGCGCCGCCGCCGGCAGCGCGCGGCCGCGGCCCTGGCGCAGCACGAAGCCGAGCGCCAGCGCGAGTGCCGTCGCCGCGAGCGACGACACGGCGGCGATGCGGAAGCTGGCCCAGGCCCATTCGGCGAAGCGCGCCAGCGGCAGGCCGAACTCGGAGCTCGTGGCCTCCAGCCACAGCAACCGGCCCAGCCAGGCCACCGGCAGCACGAACCCCAGCAGCACCGGCAGCACGCACAGCGTCACCGCCGCCGCGGCGGCCGCGCCGTGCAGCGTGTGCGGGCGCGAGTCGGCCGCCGCACGGGCGCCGCCGCGCGGCGCCGCGAAACGCATGCGCCGGCGCGCCAGCCGCTCGGCGGCGATCAGCAACGCCACCAGCACGAGCAGCAGCGACGCCAGTTGCGCCGCCGCGATGCGGTCGTTCATCACCAGCCAGGCCTTGTAGATGCCGGTGCTGAAGGTGGTGAGGCCGAAGTAGGCGCCGACGCCGTAGTCGGCCAGCGTCTCCATCAGCGCCAGCGCGGCGCCGGCCACCACCGCCGGGCGCGCCAGCGGCAGCGCCACGTCGAGCAGGCGGCGCCGCGTGCCGGCGCCGAGCAGGCGCGCCGCCTCCAGCAGCGCCGCGGCGCGCTCGGCCAGCGCGGCACGCGCGAGCAGGTAGACGTAGGGGTAGAGGCAGCAGACGAACAGCACCGTCGCGCCGGGCAGGCTGCGCACGTCGGGCCAGAGCGCGCCCTGCAGGCCGAAGGCGGCGCGCAGCGCCGTCTGCAGCGGGCCGCTGAACTGCAGCGCGTCGGTCCAGGCGTAGGCCAGCACGTAGGCGGGCATCGCCAGCGGCAGCAGCAGCGCCCATTCGAAGTGGCGGCGGCCGGGGAACTCGAACAGCGCCACCGCCGCCGCCAGCGCACTGCCCAGCAGCGTGACGCCGACGCCCACGCCCAGCGCCAGCAGCGCCGACTGGCCGGCGTAGCCCGGCAGCACCGTCGACGCCTGGTGGCGCAGCACGTCCAGGCTGCCGCTGTCGGGCACGAACCACGCCCCCAGCACGCCCAGGACCGGCAGGGCCAGCAGCAAGCAGATGGCGGTGAGTCCGAATTTCATGACAGCCGGGTAATGAGAATGATTATCATGGAGGAATGCAGCTCGACCTGGATTCGGTCACCGTGCGCTACCCCGGCCCGCGCGGCACGCGTGCGGCGGTCGACGGTGTCTCGCTGCACCTGGGCGCCGGCCAGATCGGCGTGCTGATCGGGCCTTCGGGCTGCGGCAAGACCTCGCTGCTTCGCGCGGTGGCCGGGCTCGAGCGCTGCACCGATGGCCGCATCGTCATGGGCGATCGCCTGCTCGCCGGCCCCGGCGTGCACGTCGCCCCGGAAGACCGGCGCATCGGCATGGTGTTCCAGGACTTCGCGCTCTTCCCGCACCTCTCGGTGGCCGACAACGTGGCCTTCGGCCTGCATGCTCTGCCCCGCCCCGAGCGCAAGGCGCGCGTGCAGCAGATGCTCGACCTGGTCGGCCTGGCGCACGCGGCGAAGCGCCCGCCGCACGAACTCTCCGGCGGCCAGCAGCAGCGCGTGGCGCTGGCGCGCGCGCTGGCGCCGGCACCGCGCCTGCTGCTGCTGGACGAGCCCTTCTCCAGCCTCGACGCCGACCTGCGCGAGACGCTGGCGCACGAGCTGCGCGCCATCCTGCAGGCCAGCGGCACGACGGCGCTGTTCGTCACCCACGACCAGCTCGAGGCCTTCGCGCTCGGCGACCGCGTCGGTGTCATGCACCAGGGCCGGCTCGAGCAATGGGACGACCCCTACGCGCTGTACCACCGGCCGGCCAGCCGCTTCGTCGCCGGCTTCATCGGCCGCGGCGTCTTCGCGAAGGCGCGGCTCGACGCCCAGGGGCCGGCGCTGCGCGTGCGCACCTCGCTGGGCGAGTTCGTCGACGCCGGCCGCGCACCGCCGCCGCAGCCGCTGCCCGACTGCGAACTGCTGCTGCGCAGCGACGACATCGTCCACGACGACGCCAGCGAGGTGAAGGCGCAGATCGAGCGCAAGGCCTTCCGCGGCGCCGACTTCCTGTACACGCTGCGCCTGGCCAGCGGCGAGCAGGTGCTGGCGCAGGTGCCCTCGCACCACGACCACCACGTCGGCGAATGGATCGGCATCCGCGCCCAGCCCGACCATCTGGTCACGTTCGACCGCAGCCACCCCTGAAGCCGGCATTCCCCCGCACGCCGGGGAGCGGGCTTTGCCGCGGGGAAACACCGCTTACATAGGCCCGGCCCTATACTGATCCGGACCTCGTTTTGCCTGGAGGCAAGTCGCAGATGGGTGCCAAACTGAAAGTCGCCGGCCTGCTGGCCGTGGGTGCGCTGGCCGGCGCGCTGACCACGCTGCAGTTGCAGGCGAACGCCCGCAACTCGCTCGCGCCGCTGCCCCTGGAAGAATTGCAGCAGCTCGCTGCCGTCTTCGGCATGGTCAAGAGCGACTACGTCGAGCCGGTCGACGAGAAGAAGCTCATCTCCGACGCCATCGGCGGCATGGTCGCCGGCCTCGACCCGCATTCGCAGTACTTCGACAAGAAGTCCTTCCGCGAATTCCGCGAGAGCACGGGCGGCAAGTTCGTCGGCATCGGCATCGAGATGGGCATGGAAGACGGCCTCGTGAAGGTGGTGTCTCCGATCGAAGGCTCGCCCGCCTACCGCGCCGGCCTGAAGAGCGGCGACTTCATCACCCGCATCGACGACACGCCGGTCAAGGGCATGACCTCCGACCAGGCCGTCAAGCGCATGCGCGGCGACCCCAACACGAAGGTCCAGCTGACGGTCTTCCGCAAGAGCGAGAGCCGCACCTTCCCGGTGACCATCATCCGCGAGGAGATCCGCGTGCAGAGCGTGCGCGCGAAGATGTTCGAGCCCGGCTACGCGTGGGTGCGCGTCACGCAGTTCCAGGACCGCACGGTCGAGGACTTCGCGCGCAAGGTCGAAGAGCTCTACAAGCAGGACCCGAACATCAAGGGCATGGTGCTCGACCTGCGCAATGACCCCGGCGGCCTGCTCGACGGCGCGGTGGCGCTGTCGGCCGCCTTCCTGCCGGCCGACGTGGTGGTGGTCAGCACGAATGGCCAGATCGCCGACTCCAAGGCGACCTTCAAGGCCAGCCCCGAGTACTACGCGCGCCGCGGCAGCGGCGACCCGCTGCGCCGCCTGCCGGCGGCGCTGAAGACGGTGCCGCTGGTGGTGCTGGTGAACGAAGGCTCGGCCAGCGCCAGCGAGATCGTCGCCGGCGCGCTGCAGGACCACAAGCGCGCCACCATCATGGGCGCGCAGACCTTCGGCAAGGGCAGCGTGCAGACGGTGCGCCCGCTGTCGGCCGAGACGGCGCTGAAGATCACCACCGCGCGCTACTACACGCCCAGCGGCCGCAGCATCCAGGCCAAGGGCATCGTGCCCGACATCTGGCTCGACGAAACCGCCGAAGGCAACGTCTTCGCCGCGCTGCGCATGCGCGAAGCCGACCTGGAAAAGCACCTCCAGGGCAACGAAGAGAAGAAGGACGCCGCGCGCGAGAAGGCGCGCGAGGAAGCACGCACCAAGCTCGAGGAGCAGATGGCCAAGAGCAAGGAAGCGCCGAAGCCGCTGCCCGAGTTCGGCAGCGCCGAGGACTTCCCGCTCGTGCAGGCCTTCAACCAGTTGCGCGGCCTGCCGGTCGTCGTCAGCAAGACCGCGGTCGAGCGCAAGGCCGAAGCCGACGCGGCGGCGAAGCGTTAGGCTTCGCCCCTCGCCCGCGACGAAAGCCCGCCGCCCGGCGGGCTTTTCTCATTCACGCGATGAACGACGACCAACTGCTGCGCTATTCGCGCCACGTGCTGCTCGATGCGATCGGCATCGAGGGCCAGAACCGGCTGCTCGCGGCCCACGCCCTCGTCATCGGCGCCGGCGGCCTGGGCTCGCCGGCGGCGCTGTACCTGGGCACGGCCGGCGTCGGTCGCATCACGGTGGTCGACCACGACACGGTCGACGTCACGAACCTGCAGCGGCAGATCGCGCACAACCTATCGCGCGTCGGCCAGCCGAAGGCCGACTCGGTCGGCCGCACGGTGCGCGCGATCAACCCCGACGTGCAGTTCAGCGCCCTCGTGCAGCGCGCCGACGCAGCGCTGCTCGACACGCTGGTGTCGGCGGCCGACGTGGTGCTCGACTGCAGCGACAACTTCCGCACCCGCCACGCCGTCAACGCCGCCTGCGTGAAGCACGGCAAGCCGCTGGTGAGCGGCGCCGC
>CAUJHQ010000152.1 GCA_963204815.1 Pseudomonadota bacterium
GACGCGGAGAAGGCGCTCACGATCGTGGCCGACAAGAACATCCCGTACAAGCTGCTGCGCAAGGTGATGGCCACCGGCGCCGCGGCAGGGTTCAGCGACGTCTCGTTCGCGCTGCAGCAGAAGCCCGATCTATGAGCGCGCCGGGCCGTTCCCAAGCGTTCATCCCGCAGCACGCCGTGCGTAGGGGAGTCGAATGAGCGCGCTCGCCATTTCGTTCCGGCAGCCGGTGCTGCCCTGGTCGGTGTCGGCCGACGACGAGAAGCGCTTCAAGCGCATCGTCAAGCGCGTGCTCGCGGTCGCGCTGCTGCTGGCGCTGATCCTGCCGTGGATTCCGTCGCCGAAGGTCGAGCGCCAGGCCGCCGCGCTGCCGCCGCCGCTGGCCAAGCTGCTGCTGGAACGCCAGACGCCGCCGCCCCCGCCGCCCAAGCCGCTGGTGAAGGAGGCCGAGACGCCGCGCCCCGAAGCGAAGAACGCCGAGCCGCCGCCGAAGGCCGCGGTGCCGAAGGAGAAGCAGCCGCCGGTGCCCGAAGCGCGCAACCCCGTCGCCGGCAAGCCGCCGGGCGA
The DNA here is from genome assembly GCA_963204815.1 of Pseudomonadota bacterium. GTDB lineage: Bacteria > Pseudomonadota > Gammaproteobacteria > Burkholderiales > Burkholderiaceae_C > Rubrivivax. The sequence goes on from CAUJHQ010000152.1 coordinate 565, forward strand.
GGACGCGGCGCGCAAGAAGGCGTCCGGCGTCGGCCTGCTGGCGATGAAGAACGAGATCGCGCAGATGACCGGCGCGCCGCTCGCCGTGCAGCTGAACGACAACATCAAGCCGGGGCCGGGCGTCGGCGCCGGCACCGGGCCGGGCGTCGGCGCGGGCACCGAAGCCGGCATTCCGGTGCGCGCGATGATCACCGCCAACGCCGGCAAGGGCAGCGGCGGCATCAACACCGCGGCCTACAGCCGCGACACCGGCGGCGGCGGCCTCGCCGGCCGCTCGTCCACGCTCGTCGAGGGCGTGGCCGGTGGCGGCGGCGGTGGTGGTCCGGGCGGTGGCGGCGGCAGCGCGCGCGGCGGCGGCAGCGGTGCCGGCGGCGCGGCGCAGGCCAATGCCGGCGGCTCGCTGCGCAAGGACGGCAGCGGCAAGGCGTCGCGTTCGCTCGAGGAAGTGCGCATCGTCTTCGACCGCAACAAGGGCGCCATCTACGCCATCTACAACCGCGCGCTGCGCGACGACCCGGCGCTGCAGGGCAAGGTCGTGCTCGAGCTGAAGATCGCCGCCTCGGGCGCCGTGACCGACGTGCACATCGTCAGCAGCGAGCTGAAGGCCGACGAACTGGAGAAGAAGCTGCTGGCGCGCATCCGCCAGTTCGACTTCGGTGCCAAGGACGTCGCCGAGATGGTGGTCAAGTACCCGATCGACTTCCTGCCGTCCTAGCGGCTTCAGTCGAGGGCGACCACGCGGTCGCCCTCGGCCGCTTCGCAGCCCGGCCCCAGCGGCACCCCGCCGCGCCGCAGCACCACCTTGCGCTCGTCGTGGCAGATCTCGACGCGCTCGGCCCCGGGCACGCGCGCCTGCACGAAGGCTTCCAGCGACGCCGGCATGCTGACGCGGTAGATCGACTGCGCGCGGTCTTCCAGCGGGTGGTCGAGCGAGTGCACGTAGGGGATGAACCAGCCCAGCATCATGATGAACGGCGAACCGACGTCGAACACCGTGGGCACGTAGCCCTGCTCGCGCAGCCAGGCTTGGGCGCGCCGGCGCAGGTCGGCGCCGTCGGGCAGGTCGCCCCAGGTCGAGGCCAGCAGCTCGGCGACCCACTGGTTGCAGTTCTGGAAGTGCACCTCGAACGGGTAGGCGTTGGCGCTGTAGGTGCCGGCCAGCAGGCGCAGCGCGTAGGCGTTGTCCAGCGCCCGTTGCTCCAGTGGCGCCGCCACCTCCGGCGGCAGCAGCAGCAGCGACACGTAGCCGAGCGACGGGTTCTCGGTGCCGAGCACGAAGCCGGCGATGCCCTGGTCGAACAGGCGCGGCCGCTTCTCGTCGCACGAGAAGAACAGCTGGCGCACCGACCACGGCGCGTTCGCGCTGCCCGCCAGGCTGAGGCCGGCGTGCGAGTAGCGCTGGCCGAAGCGCGCCAGGTCCTGGCCCGAGCGCGCGATCAACGCGACGCGCGTCCCCGACGCGGCGAGCGTGTCACGCACCACCGCAGCCACGCGCAGCAAGCGGTCCTGCTGGGTGCCGTCGAGCTTCAGCTGGGCGTCGCAGAAGCCGGGCGATCCCGCCTGCGCGCCGGCGCCGGCCGCGGCGAGCACCAGCGCGAGAGCGGCGCGCCGCCAGCGCGGCGCCGTCAAATCGAGACTTGGCGCGTCTCGAGCTCGCGGTGCCAGGCGTCTTCGAGCACGAGGAAGAAGACCTGCTTCGTCTGCGCGAGCGTGAACTCGATGCCGTAAGGGCGGTCGCGCGCGGTGAGCGTCTGGCCGGCGACGACCGGCGTGTTCACCAGCGTCTGGTTCGGCACCTCCAGGCGCAGCGCCTCGCCGTCGACGCCCTGCATGACGAGCTGCATGCGACCCGGCCGTTCGGCGACGGCGGCGACCTCGATCACCTGGTAGTCGCCGGCGGCCACGCGCGGCGGGCCCGACGAGGCGCGGCTGGAGTCGCGGAACGAATCGGACGACGTGCCGACCGAGGTCGACAGGCTGTCGGACACCGCCGACGAGGCCGAGCTGGCCGCCAGCGCCGGCGTGCCGAGCGCGGCCGCCAGCAACGACACGGCGGCGAGTTGGGTGAAGCGATCGACCATGGACAAGGACCTCCGCTGAAAGCTGCGCGGGAGCATATCGCGTCCGCCGCGCGCCGATGTGAAGGGCTGTCACCGTGGAGAATCTCGGATGCGGCGGACGTCGCCGCGACCTCGCACCAGGACCCTGCGATGCGCAAGCCCGGCCTCGGCGGCCTCGTCTATTCCACCGACGGCGGGCGCATGTGCCCCGCCTGCCGCCAGCCGCTGGCCGACTGCCGCTGCGGCAAGCCGGCCGTGCCGCGCGGCGACGGCGTCGTGCGCGTCAGCCGCGAGTCGAAGGGCCGCGGCGGCAAGACCGTGACGCTGGTGCGCGGCCTCGACCTCGAAGAAGACGCACTGGCCGCGCTCGGCAAGCGCCTGCGCAACGCCTGCGGCGCCGGCGGCACCGCGAAGGACGGCGTGCTCGAGATCCAGGGCGACCACTGCGAGCGCGTGATCGCGCTGCTGCAGGCCGAGGGGCGAACGGTCAAGCGCGCGGGCGGCTGAGCGACTCCAGCTCGCGCGCCGTCAGCCACAGGCGCGTGTCGAACTCGAGCTGGTGGTAGTCGGGTTCCATGTACGTGCACAGCGCGTAGAACGCCTTGTCGTGCTCGCGCTCCTTCAGGTGCGCGAGCTCGTGCACGGCGATCATGCGCAGCATCGCCGCCGGCGCGTCGCGGAAGACGCCGGCGATGCGGATCTCGCGCTTGGCCTTCAGCCGGTTGCCCTGCACGCGCGCCACCGTGGTGTGCGTGCCCAGCGCGTTCGCCACCACGTGCAGGCGGTTGTCCCACACCACCTTGGCCAGCGGCTCGGCGCTGCGCAGGTGGCGCTGCTTCAGGTCGCTCACGTAGTCGTAGAGCGCGCGGTCGGTGCGCACGGCGTGCGTGTCCGGGTGGCGCCGGCGCACGCTGTCGGCGAGGCGGCCTTCGGCGATGAGCCGCTGCACCTGCGCCAGCAGGTCGGGCGCGTAGCCACGCAGGTAGGCCAGGCGCGGGTCGTCGCTCACGGTGGCGTCGCCAATCGAAGGCGGCGCGCCGCCTCTTCGGCGCGTGCGTCGTCGATCTCGCGCAGCACGCCGCCGAGGTCGACCGGGCCCTTCGGCGCGTCGAACAGCCCGGCGAGCGGGCTGTCCGGCTGCAGCATGCCCTTCTCGTAGAGGGCCCAGATCTCCGGGCCGTAGGCGGTGGGCAGCAACGCCGGCGCGAAGCGACCGAAGAAGTCGCGCAGGTTGTCGACGTCGCGCAGCAGCAGGCGCTTTGCGTGGTTGTTGCCGGCAGCGTCCACCGCCTGCGGCAGGTCGATGACGACCGGACCGTCGTGCGCGAGCAGGATGTTGAACTCCGACAGGTCGCCGTGCACGACGCCCGCGCACAGCATGCGCACCACCTCGCGGATCAGCGCCGCGTGGTGCGCGGTCGCCTCGGCCTCGGTGAAGTCGCAGTCGTTCAGGCGCGGCGCGGCGTCGCCGTTCGCGTCGGTCACCAGTTCCATCAGCAGCACGCCGTCGTGGAACTGGTGCGGTCGTGGCACGCGCACGCCGGCGGCGGCCAGGCGGAACAGCGCGTCGACCTCGGCGCTCTGCCACGCCGCTTCCTGGGACTCGCGGCCGAAGCGCGTGCCCTTGGCCATGGCGCGCGCCTGACGCGAGTTCTTCACCTTGCGGTTCTCGGTGTAGTCCACGGCCTGGCGGAAGCTGCGGTGCGTGGCCTCCTTGTAGACCTTGGCGCAGCGGGTCTCTTCGCGGCAACGCACCACGTAGACGGTGGCTTCCTTGCCGCTCATCAGCTGGCGCTGCACGCTGTCGATCAGGCCTTCGTCGACGAGCGCCTGCAGGCGGCGGGGTGTTTTCATCGACCGATTGTCGTCGCGCTCTGTTTCGCACGCTTTACCAACCCTTCACACAGAACCGGTGAACCGGGCTGCGGGCACCGCCGTTGTGGAGGGGCGCGCCGCTCCACGGCCGCAACCTCAGGAGACCCCGAATGACCACGAAGAAGTTCTTCATCGCCGCCCTCGCCGTCTCCGGCGCCCTCTTCGGCGGCCTGGCCCATGCCGGCACCAGCGCCGGCGTCGAATGGATCACGCCGCGCGGCCCGCTCGGCCTGCCGCTGCCGCCGATCCCGGTGCCACGCGTCGTCGTCACGCCGCCGGCCGCCGTGGTGGTGGCGCCGCGCCACGAGGTGCGCGACGGGTACTACCGCTACGACGATCGATACGACGCCCGCTACGACCGCCGCTACGACGACGAGCGCTGGGCCCACGAGCACCGCCACCGCCGCTTCGGCGACCGCGACCGCGACGGTGTCGACGACCGCTGGGAGCGCCGCCAGGAATGGCGCCGCGAACAGTGGCGCCGCGACCACTACGGCCGCTGATCTACGGCCGCTGACCGCCCCCGCCCTGCCGCCGCGCCCGCTGCTGAGCCAGCGGGCGCTTTCCTTTCAGCTGCCGCTCGATGCCGTCGTTCAGCTGGCCGCGCAAGGCCACCACGGCGTCGACGTGGCCGTAGACGCCGGGGAAGCGCAGGTCCAGCCAGAGCCACAGCGTGCAGGCGCGCAGCGCCTGTTCCATGCGGTCGAGCCGGCTGTGGCCGTCGACCTGGTCCAGGAACCACGGCGTGCCGGCGCGGCCCATGTGGGCGTGGCGGCTGCTCCAGTCCAGGAACTCCTGCAGCTGCGTGTCGGTGCGCGTGTCCACCGGCGCCTGCGCGTAGATGAAGCGCTCCTTCAGGCTCAGCTTGGCGGCGCTGCGGTCCAGTTCCTCGGCCAGCTGCAGCATCTGCTCAAGTTCGGCCACCGCGAAGTGCGCGTCGTCCAGCTTCAGCTGTTCCATGAAGACGCCCAGCACCTGGTGCAGCTTGGTCAGGTGCAGGCGCGACGCGATCGTCTCGATGTGCCAGTTGTTCGGCGCCACCGGCGCCTTGAAGTCGTCCGGCGCCTGCGGCGTGCGCGGCAGCAGTTCGCGCAGCTCGCGCAGCGCCGTCGGCTCGGCCTCCTTCAGCACGCCGACGAAGCCTTCGTCGTGCATGCCGAAGCGGCCGGCGCGGCCGGCGATCTGGTGCACCTCGGACTCGTCGAGCCGGCGGTCGCCGACGCCGTCGAACTTGGTCATGGTGCTGAAGAGCACGCGGCGGATCGGCAGGTTCAGGCCCATGCCGATGGCGTCCGTCGCGACGAGGATGTGCGACTCGCCGGTGGCGAAGCGCTCGGCTTCGCGCCGCCGCACTTCCGGCGGCAGCGCGCCGTAGATCACGCTCACGGGGTGGCCGCTGGCGGCGATCTGGTCGCGCAACATCAGCACGTCGCGGCGGCTGAACGCCACCACCGCGTCGCCGAGCTTCAGCGACGCGATCGGCACCGGCGCCGGCAGCAGCTGCACGTGCTGCTTGCGTTCGAAGTGGCGCACCGTGCAGCGCTCGCCGCACAGGCCCAGCAGGTTGCGGATGGCGTCGACCGCGAAGGCCGAGCAGATGACGATGACCTCGTTCGCCGGCACGGCGACGATGGCCTGCGTCCACGCCCAGCCGCGCGCGGGGTCGAAGATCATCTGCGCCTCGTCGATGACGGCGACGTCGATCGGCTTGTTCGTGCCCACCATCTCGATCGTGCTGCTGACGACGCGCGCGTCGGCCGCCGGCACGTTCTCCTCGCCGGTGAGCAGCGAGCACGGCACGCCGCGCGCCACCAGGCGGTCGCGCCCTTCCAGCGCCAGCAGGCGCAGCGGCGCGAGGTAGGCGCCGTCGTGCGCCTGCGCCAGCCGCTCGAAGGCGGCGTGCGTCTTGCCGCTGTTCGGCGGGCCGACGTAGAGCGTGACGGTGCGCTGCAGCCGGCGCGCGTTGGCGAAGCTGTCGGGGTAGCCCTGGAACGCGAGCTCGCTGTTCAGGCTCTTCAGCGCGTCGCTCTCGTGCGCGTGGTGTTCCCAGCGGTCCTGCGCGCGCGTGCAGGCGGCCTTCAGCTCGGGCAGCGGCAGCGGCATCGCGCAGGCCGCCTGCAGGCGCGGCAGCAGCGACGGCAGGTGGTGCAGCTTGTCGCTGCGGCTGCGCTCCAGCAGGCCTTCCAGGTGGCGCGTGAGCTCGGCGGCGTCGGCGTAGCGCGGCGCCGGGCCCAGCGCGGCCTGCAGCGCGGCGACGTCGCCGCTGGCGAAGAAGGCCCAGACGCCCGCGGCGTCGACCGGCGCGCGGTAGTGCACGGGCACGCGCCAGCCGGGCTCCGACAGCTCGACCGGCTGCGTGACGAGCCGCGTCCACACGCCGGCCTTGCGCGCCACGCCGAGGCCGGCCAGCGTGTTGCTGCGCTCGATCATCAGCGCGCGCACCTGCGGCCCGGTGCCGACGGCGTCGAGCAGCGCGAGCGCGCTGTCCATCAGCGCCGGTTCGATCCAGCGGCTGGGGCGCGCGCCGGACACCGCCTTCTGCAGCAGCACGAAGCCGAGCTTGTCCAGGTGCTGCTCGAAGCCGGGGCTGTCCTCGGCCACGTAGTCGGCCGGCTTCACCACCTGCGGCAGCACGTAGGCGGCCTGCCGGATGCGCGCCAGCTGTTCCTTGCCGATGTGGGCGGGCACACGCTGGGCGTGGCGCGGGTTGGGGAGGGTCAAGGTCATCGGGGATCGTTCGCATGGCAATGCGCCACCCCCGATAATCGCCCATGAACGCGACTCCGTCCCCGGCGACCTCCTTCGCCACCCTGCCGCTGCCGCCCGCCACGCTGGAAAACCTGCAGCGCCTGGGCTACGACGCGATGACCCCGATCCAGGCCGCCAGCCTGCCGCTGGCCCTGGCCGGCCACGACCTCATCGCCCAGGCCAAGACCGGCAGCGGCAAGACCGCCGCCTTCGCGCTCGCGCTGCTGGCCAACCTGAACCCGCGCCGCTTCGCCGTGCAGAGCCTGGTGCTGTGCCCGACGCGCGAGCTGGCCGACCAGGTCACGCAGGAGCTGCGCCGACTGGCGCGTGCCGAGGACCACATCAAGATCCTCACGCTGTGCGGCGGCGCCACGATGCGCCCGCAGCTGGCCAGCCTGGAGCACGGCGCGCACATCGTCGTCGGCACGCCGGGCCGCATCCTCGACCACCTGGAGCGCGGCAGCCTGAAGCTCGACGCGCTGAACACGCTGGTGCTCGACGAAGCCGATCGCATGCTCGACATGGGCTTCCACGACGACATCGCCACCGTCGCCAAGCAGTGCCCGAAGCAGCGCCAGACACTGCTCTTCAGCGCCACCTACCCCGAGGGCATCGCCAAGCTGGCCGCCGCCTTCATGCGCGAGCCGAAGGAAGTGAAGCTCGCCGAAAGCCACGCGAAGACGAAGATCCGCCAGCGCTTCTTCGAGGTGACGGAAGAAGAACGCCTGCACGCCGTGTCGCTGCTGCTGGACCACCACCGGCCGGTGAGCACGCTCGCCTTCTGCAACACCAAGCAGCAGTGCCGCGACCTCGTGGAGGTGCTGCGCGCGCAGGGCTTCTCGGCGCTGGAACTGCACGGCGACCTCGACCAGCGCGACCGCGACCAGGTGCTGGTGCGCTTCGCCAACCGCAGCTGCAGCGTGCTGGTGGCGACCGACATCGCGGCGCGCGGGCTCGACATCGCCCAGCTCGAAGCGGTGATCAACGTCGACATCACACCCGACCCCGCCACCCACACGCACCGCATCGGCCGCACCGGCCGCGTCGACGCCGAGGGCTGGGCCTTCAGCCTGGCCAGCGCCGACGAGATGGGTGCCGTGGGCCGCATCGAGCAGGCGCTGGGCTTCACGTCGGAGTGGGCCCCGCTGTCCAGCCTGACGCCGGGCGCCGGCGGCCCGCTGCGCCCGCCGATGCAGACGCTGCAGATCCTGGGCGGCCGCAAGGAGAAGATCCGCCCCGGCGACGTGCTGGGCGCGCTGACGAAGGACCTGGGCTTCGCGGCGGCGCAGGTCGGCAAGATCAACGTCAACGAGTTCTCGACCTACGTGGCGGTGGACCGCGAGATCGCCGCCCAGGTGCAACGCAAGCTGTCGGCCGGCAAGGTCAAGGGCAAGACGGTGAAGGTGCGCCTGCTGGACTCGCAGTAGCGCCCTGGGCTGCCGGTGGAAGGCGGCCAGCGCCGCTCTTCCGCCTGCCCCGTCACAGCCGCCGCCCCTCCCCGCAAGCGACCACCAGCACCGCCAGGCGCTTCTCCCGCGTCTGCGCCTGCTTCGCCCCGCACACCCAGTGCAGCATCCGCTTGCGGTACCCCGCCGGCGCGGCCTCGAAATAGGCCCATGCGGCCGTGTCGCGCCGGAAGGCCTTCACTTCGGCCGCCGTCAAAGCCGCCACCGCCGGCTGCTCGTACGCATAGATCTTCGACCGGTGCGCCAGCCGCCGCTCGAAGGCCGCCAGCCCGGCCGGCTGCATGCGGCCTTCGGCGACCAGCTTCTCCACCTTCGCGATGTTCACCGCGCTCCACACGGAACCCGGCTTGCGCGGCGTGAAGCGGATCTGGTAGCGGGTGGCGTCCACGTTCTTGCGCACGCCGTCGATCCAGCCCACGCACAGCGCTTCGTCCACGCTCTCGGGCCAGGTCATGCTGGGCAGGCCCGACGCCACGGTGCGGTAGCCCACCACCAGTTCGGTGGCGGTGGCCGCGTGCTTGGCCAGCCAGCGGCGGAACTCGGCGGCGTTGCGGAAGAAGACGGGCGCGGCGGTCGCGGCGCTGTCGCGCGATGCGGCCGGCCGCTGGCGCGGGGCGTCGGGCGGCGTCACGCGGCGCGCCTTCAGCCCAGCGCCGCGAAGTCGAGTTCGGCCGCGCACGCGGTGCGGTTCTTCCGCCCCGGGTAGCGCAGCCAGGTCATGCCCAGGTTCAGGTCTTCGACGATGCGCGCGATGTCCAGCGGCCGGCCGGGTTCGATCTCGATCGGCGTGGCGGTATGCGCGTCGCTCACCAGCGTGAGGTCGTAGCCGCGCTCCAGCGCGCCGTACGCGGTGGCGCGGATGCACCAGTTGGTCTCGGCGCCGGCCAGCACCAGGTGGGTGGCGCCCAGGTCGGCCAGCACGCGTTCGAGCGTGCTGTCTTCGAAGCCCGAGTTGAAGCGCTTGTCCACCCGCGGTTCGCCTTCGCGCGGCACCAGCTCGGGCACCCATTGCCACTTCGCGCTGCCGCGCGGCAGGTCCTCGCTCTCGTGCTGCACCCACACCACCGGCACGCCCTGCGCGCGCGCGCGGTCCACGGCGTGCGCGATGTTGGCGACCACGCGCGCGGCGTCCCAGCACTCGGCCATGACGCCGACCTGCACGTCGACGACGAGGAGCACGGTCTTCAGACCTGGGCGGATGGTGGCCATGGTGTGCGGGGTCTCCGGGTCTTGGGGGCGTCAGTCGGGGTAGGTCCAGGTGGGCGTGCACCGCCTCGCGCAGCGCGCTGCCGTGCGGCGCATGCGGCAGCGCTCAATGGCCGGCGGGCGGCTGCCACAGCTCGATCTTGTGGCCTTCGGGGTCGACCACCCAGCCGAACTTGCCGAACTCGGACTCCTCGGTCCTGTCTTCGACCTGGCAGCCTTCGGCGCGCAACGCGGCCAGCAGCGCGTGCAGGTCGGCCACGCGGAAGTTGACCATGAAGCTGGCGCTGCCCGGGTCGAAGTACGCGGTGTCGGCGGGGAAGGCATTCCAGATGGTGGTGCCGGTGGGGCTGTCGTCGGCCCAGCGGAAGGCGACGCCACCCCAGGGTTCGAGGGTCAGGCCCAGGTGGTCGCGGTACCAGGCCGCCAGCGCCTGCGGGTCACGCGACTTGAAGAAGATGCCGCCGATTCCGGTCACGCGCTTCATGCCAGCTCCTGGGGGGTGGGGCGTCCAGCATAGCCAGCTGGCACCGCGCGGCCAAGGGCCGGACGTGGGGGCCCGGGCGACAACGCATGCGCCGATGGCCGTGGTGTGTGCGCTCATTCAGGGCGTCATGCAGGCTGCGGATGACGGGCGCAGCGCACAGGCCGATCGTGGCACCCCGCGCGACCGGCCACTGACCCTCTCCGTACCGCCGTTCGCTGGACCACGACAGGAACACGACATGAAGCCTCGTTCGATCTTCTGCCTGCTCGCCCTGCTGGCGTCCTGGGCGACGGCCGCGCCCACCGACGCCCCGCCGCTGGAGCGCGGCGTCGGCGTGAAGGTGGCCCAGCCGCCGGCCCAGGCCGCGTCGGGCGTCGAAACGCAGCCCGCCTTCGCGCAGTTCGGTTTTGCGCCGGCACTCTACGCGGTGCGATACAGCAAGCCCGTACTGGGCGACTCGAAAGACGTGCGCCTGCGTGGCGACGGCGCACTGACCGCCGCGGGCTCGCGCATGGCCACCTACATGGGAGTGGAAGTGCACTACGGCGCGTCCACCAACAACAAGGCGGTCCTCGATGCCAGCGGCAAAGTCGTCTCCACGCGCGGCCACTCGTTCTCGCCCTTCATCGGCCTGTTCGACATCGACGGCGGCATCAACGGACTGGCGCTGGGCGCGATGTACTCGTACTGGAACGGCGACGCGGACTACGTGAAGAAGAGCGCGCTGAACATCGGCGTCGGCTGGACGATGCACCGAAACCGGCTGGTGCTGTCGGACGCCGTGCGCGAAGGCGCGGTGCCCGCCGCCGGCCTGACGGCCGACGACTACACGCAGCGCCGCGATGTCCGCGGCGTCACCGTGATGGTGTCCGGTTCGTTCGGCTTCTAGGAGGCGGCCGCATGTCCGCCACGACCGCGTCCATCGTCGCCGCCGCCGGGCACGAGGGGCACCACGGGGGCGGGTCCACTCTGGTTCGCCGTCCTCAAGCGGCGCAGCGCCTGATCGGGCGCGCAGCCGCCGTCAGCGCCCCGGCGCACCCACCGGGTTCGCGGCCGCCTTCGCCGCCAGTTCGGCGCGCAGCTTCTTCAGCCGCTCGCGCGGGTCTTCCTTCACCTGAACCTCATCGAGCTTCATCTCGGCGATGAAGCGGCTGGGCACGCCGGCCACCGTGTCGCGGCCCTTCTTGCGCCGGCGCAGCGTGCTCACGGCCAGCGTGGTGCGCGCGCGCGTGATGCCCACGTACATCAGGCGGCGCTCTTCTTCGAGCCGCTCGGGCGTCATGTCCTCGTCGCCGCTGCGGAAGGGCAGCAGCCCTTCGTTGACGCCGGCCAGCACCACGTGCGGCCACTCCAGGCCCTTGGCGGCGTGCAGGGTCGACAGCGTGATGACGTCCTGGTCGTCGCCGCGCTCGGCCAGGCTGATGATGACGCTGATGGTCTGCGCCACCTGCAGCACGCTCTGGCGTTCGCTGGCGTCGCCGCTGCCGTCGGGCGTGATCTCGCCGCCGCAGCGCTTGCCGATCCAGTCGACGAAGTCGAGCACGTTGCTCCAGCGCGCCTGGGCGAGCTTCTCGCTGTCTTCGCCGTCGTAGAGGTGCTGCTCGTAGCCGATGTCCTTCAGCCAGCCGAGCAGCAACGTCTTCGCGTCTTCGCTGCCGCTGGTGTGGCGGGCCTTGTGCTCGAGCTCGTTGACCTCGCGGCCGAAGGCCTGCAATGCGTCGACCGTCTTGCCCTTCAGCGCCGCCGCCAGCGTGGGCGAGAACAGCGCCTCGAACAGGCTCAGCTTCCACTTCGACGCGAACTCGCCCAGCGCGGCCAGCGTCTGGTGGCCGATGCCACGCTTGGGCGTGGTGACGGCGCGCAGGAAGGCGGGGTCGTCGTCCTGGTTGACCAGCAGGCGCAGCCAGGCGCACAGGTCCTTGATCTCGGCGCGGTCGAAGTAGCTCTGGCCGCCGCTCACCTTGTACGGGAGCTGGGCGGCGCGCAGCTTCTGCTCGAACACGCGCGCCTGGTGGTTGGCGCGGTAGAGGATGGCGAAGTCCGAGAGCTTGGTCTGGCCGCCGTTCCCCCGGATCGCCTGGATGCGCGCCACCGCGCGCTCGGCCTCGTGCTCTTCGCCGTCGCACTCGACCACGCGCACCGGCTCGCCGTCGCCGAACTCGCTCCACAGCTTCTTCTCGAACAGCTTCGGGTTCTGCGCGATCACCGCGTTGGCGGCGCGCAGGATGTGGCCGGTGGAGCGGTAGTTCTGCTCCAGCGGAATGACCGTGAGGTTCGGGTAGTCCTGCGGCAGGCGCTTCAGGTTCTCGATCGTCGCGCCGCGCCAGCCGTTGATGCTCTGGTCGTCGTCGCCCACGGCGGTGAAGAGCGCACGTTCGCCGACCAGCGCCTTCAGCAGCTCGTACTGCACGCTGTTGGTGTCCTGGTACTCGTCGACCAGCACGTGGTGGAAGGTGTCCTGCCACTTCGCGCGCGCCTCGGCGTCGCGCTGCAGCAGCTTGAGCGGCAGGCCGATCAGGTCGTCGAAGTCGACCGCCTGGAAGGCCTGCAGCCGTTCCTGGTAGAGCCGCATGATGCGCGCGGCGACGCGCTCGTCGTCGTCCTGCGCGGCGCGTTCGGCGCCGTCGGCATCGAGCCCCTGGTTCTTCCACAGGCTGATGGTCCACTGCCAGCGCCGCGCGAGTGCGTTGTCGGTGTTGCCGCCGCAGTCGCGGATGACGCCCAGCACGTCGTCGCTGTCGAGGATGGAGAAGTTCTCCTTCAGACCGAGCTTCGTGCCGTCGCTGCGCAGCATGCGCACGCCCAGCGAGTGGAAGGTGCTGACGGCCAGGTCCTTCGCGGCGCGCGCGCCGACCAGTGCCTTCGCGCGTTCGCGCATCTCGGCCGCCGCCTTGTTGGTGAACGTGATGGCGGCGATCTGCCTGGGCGCGAGGCCTGCCTGCAGCAGGCGCGCGATCTTGTGCACGATGACCCGCGTCTTGCCCGAGCCCGCGCCCGCCAGCACGAGGCACGGCCCCGCGAGGTGGTGCACGGCTTGCATCTGGGCGTTGTTCAGCGAGGCGGGGGCTTCGGCCATGGGTGAGCGTTTCGGGGCGGCGGATCATAGCCGCGGCGACGGCACGAAAAAGGGCCGCCCGAAGGCGGCCCAGGCACCACAGGAAAGATGCGTCAGTTCGCCACGAAGACCACCGCGGTGCGCGCCGGCAGCGTGAACGTGCCGCTGGCCGCCGTGTAGGTGGCGGTGGCGGCGCGCTTGTCGGCCGCGCCGGCGCCGGTGTGCACCGGGTGCAGCGTGTAGGCCTTGTTCTTCAGCGCGTCGATGGCCACCGTCTGCGCCACCTTGTCGACGTTGACCAGGTAGACCACCTCGCCGAAGTTCGCCCCGGCGTAGCCCGCGCCGTTCAGCTGGCCCACCAGCACGGTCGGCACCTGCGTGCTGCCGGTGTTGTGGAAGGTCAGGCGCGCCTTCACGTCGTCGCCGCTGCGCAGGCGGAACAGCGTGCTGCTGGCGCGGATCTTCAGCAGGTCGCGGAAGGCGTCGCGCGTGAACGCGATCTCGGTGCCCGTGGGCTTGATCGCCGCGTTGCCGAGGATCGGGCCCATCAGGCTCCAGTTGGTGCCGTTGTCGCCCTGCATCGGCAGGCCGGTGCCGAAGTGGTTGTCCTGGTAGGTCCAGTCGAGGCGGTTGAACCAGTCGCCCGAGTTGTAGCTGTTGCGGTCCAGCGACTTGCTGCGCAGCGTGTCGATGCCGGCGTGGAAGTAGGCCACGCCCTGGCTGAAGGCGTTGATCGCCGCGCCCAGCACCTGCGCGCGCGCCCGGTCTTCCTTGCTCGTGGCCTGCGGCAGCTTGTAGGCGTTGATGTCGAACAGCGTCTGGTTGTCGTGGTTCTCGACGTAGTTCACCACCTCGCCCGGGTTCAGAACGTAGCCGGCGGGCTGGCCGTTGTAGTTGATGTCCTCCAGCTTCAGGCTGGCGTCCCAGTGGGTCGTGAAGGTGAAGCTGCGGATCGACCCCGCCAGGCCCACCTTGATGACGTCGCCGGCCCACATCAGGTCGGTCTTCGTCTTCGCGCCGCCCTTGTCGTTGGGGTCGTACCAGAGGCCGTTGATGTAGCCCTGGTTGGCGACGAGGCTGTCGCCGCCATCGAACGGGCCGCCGCCGCGCACGTAGTCGCGCGCGCGGTCGCTGAAGGTACCGATGCCGCTGCCGTTGAGCGACAGCTGCGAGGCCTGCACGAAGCGCGCACCGTCGGCCACCTCGCCGAAGTTCCAGCCCTCGCCGACGAGCTGCACCGGGCGGCCGGCGGCGGCGTCGACCGCCGCCTTCAGCTGCTCCATCACCGCGCGCGGCTGGTGGCCCATCAGGTCGAAGCGGAACGAGTCGATGCGGTACTCCCGGGCCCACAGCACCGCCGAGTCGATCATGAGCTTGCCCATCATCAGGTTCTCGGTCGCGGTGTTGGCACAGCAGGTCGAGGTCTCGACCTCGCCGACGGCCGACAGGCGGTGGTAGTAGCCGGGCACGATGCGGTCGAGCACCGAGCGGTCGTTCTGCCCGGAAGCGCTGGTGTGGTTGTAGACCACGTCCATGCCCACGCGCAGGCCGGCGCCGTGCAGCGCCTGCACCATCTGGCGGAACTCGACGATGCGGCGCGCGCCGTCGCCCGAGCTCGACGCGTAGCTGCCTTCGGGCGCGTTGAAGTGGAACGGGTCGTAGCCCCAGTTGAAGCAGTCGGCGTCCTTCACGGCGTCGACCGCGGCCTGCTGCTGCGTGCCGTCCGGGGCGCCGCCGGTGGCCACGCTGACGCAGCCCGCCTCGGGCACGGTGGCGAGGTCGAACACCGGCAGCAGGTGCACGTCGGTCAGGCCGGCGTCGGACAGCGCCTGCAGGTGGCGCATGCCGTTGCTGCCGCCCTCGGTGAAGGCCAGGTACTTGCCGCGGTTCCTCGCCGACACGCTGAAGTCGTTGGCGGAGAAGTCGCGCACGTGCAGTTCGTAGATGACCATGTCGGTCTGCGCCTGCACCTTCGCCGGCGCGGCATGGCCGTCCCAGCCGGCGGGCTTGAGCGCGGCCGAGGCGAGGTCGCCGATGTAGCTGCGCTTGGAATCGGCCGACAGGCTGATGGCATACGGGTCGGTGACGAGCTGGCGCACCAGGCCGACGCCGCGTACGAACACCTCGACGACATAGCGGTAGTAGCGGCCGCTGAGGTCGGAGCCGGTGCTCGCGCTCCACACGCCGGTGGCGGCGTCGAAGCTGGCCGGCAGCAGCGCGGTGGTGAGGCCGATGCCGCTGTCGTACACCGCCACCGAGACCTTCTGCGCCGTCGGCGCCCACAGCTTGAAGGTGGTGGCGCCGCCGGCCGGCCGCACGCCGAGGTCGCCCACGCCCGCGGCCGCGGCGTACAGGTCGTCGAGCGCCCCGGCCACCTGCGCCGTGGTCGCGTTCTGCACCTCGCCCGCCACGTTCTCCTGCACCAGCACGAGCTGGCTCTTCAGCAGCGTGGGCAGTTGCGCGCGGTCGCCCGCCTTCACCTGCAGCACGACGCCCGCGGGCACGTACTTGAAGCGCAGCGCGGCGTCGGCCGGCACGGTGCCGCCGAAGACGTCGAGCGTGATCGAGCCGTCGGCGCCGGTGACGGCGCTGTCCTTGGCGGCGCGGATCTGGCCGGTGGCCGAGTGGTAGAGCTTGAAGACGCCGCCGTTGTCGATCTTCGGGTACTGGATCAGCGTGCCGTCGAGCCAGTAGGCGCGCGCGTCGGTCGTCGACGCCAGGCGCGAGTCGGGGAACGCGGTGTAGACCGTGGCGTCGCCCTGGATCAGCCAGATCTCGCCCACCTTGTTGGTGATGGTGAGCGCGGCGTAGTTGACCCGGATGTTGTCGTTGCGGCCGTCCTTGTCGTTTTCGTTGCCGCCCGGCGGCTTGCCGTGGATGATGAATTCGAGCGCGGTGCGCGCGGCATCGCCCCGCGGGTTCAGCACCGGGATGTCGAAGACGATCTCGCCGCTGCCGGTGGCGTGGTTCGGGAACTGGCTGAACGCGACCGCGTTCGTCCACTGGTCGATGACGACGCTCGGGTCCAGGCGCGTGGTGTCCAGGCCGCTCGAGGCCCAGATGTGCACGCCCCAGTTCGTGTACTGGCCGTCGAAACGCTTGTAGTGCACGCGCACCGTGTCGATGTCGGGCGTGGCCGCGCCGGCCGGGTTGCTGGTGTAGTTCGTGGCGTCGCCGGCCACCTTGTAGATCGTGTTGCCGCCGGAGACGGCCCAGAACTGCTGCTGGTCGTTGTTGGCACCGGACCAGTTCGACGGCTCGCGCGTGCCGCCGCCGTCCTTCACGATGATGAAGTTGAACGAGGCGCCGCCGACCGGCACGTCCCAGTACTTGCCGGCGCCGGCCTGTTCGCCGTCCGGGCCCTTGCCGGGCCAGCCGCCGAGCGCTTCGCCGGGTGCGTTGTAGACGTAGACCGTCCAGCCGGCGTAGTTGTTGTCGGGCCGGTTGTAGTAGATGCGGACCGTGCTGCCGCCACCGCCCCCGCCGCCGCCCGCCGCGGGCACCGCGTTCAGCACCACCTTGAGGTCGGTCGAGTCGCCCACCGCGAGCGCGCTGCCGCCGCTGTTGTAGCCGGACCCGCCACCGCCGCAGGCGGCGAGCAGGGTCAGGGCCAGCAGCGCCAGCGCCGCGCCGAAGCGCCGCCAAAGGCCAGGGAGGGGGTTTCGCATGGGTCTTCTCCGAACCGGAACACGAAGGGGGACGGCACCAGTCTCCACGGTGCTCGGCGCATCGTATGAAGTTTTGCTACACACTGGATTCGGTGCTAACCCTGGCGTCAAAGACCAACCTAGGGGGCAAAATCCATTGCATGCACACCGCTTGTAGTCCGACTACATACCGATCGGCCCGCGGCAGCGCGGCCCGCGCGCGCCGCGCCGGCCTGGCCGCGGCCTGCCTGGCGACCGCCGTCGCAGCCTGCGGCGGCGGCGGTGGCGGCGATGCCGGCACCGGCCCGGCGCCCTCGCCCACGCCGGTGGTGAGCCCGCCGGTGGACGTGAGCGCCGTCGCCGCCGCCGACCCCGGCAGCACGCTGCCCGCCGGCTGGCAGAACGGCGCGTTCGTGGAAATCTTCGTGCGCAGCTACCAGGACAGCGACGGCGACGGCGTCGGCGACCTGCGCGGCCTGACCTCGCGCCTGGACTACCTGCGGGACCTGGGCGTGCGCGGCCTCTGGCTGATGCCAGTGACGGCCAGCCAGGACCGCGACCACGGCTACGCGGTGAAGGACTACCGCGCCATCGAGCCGCAGTACGGCACGCTGGCCGACTTCGACGAACTGCTGCGCGAGGCGCACGCGCGCGGCATCGGCGTCGTCATCGACTACGTCATCAACCACAGCGCGGCCGAGAACCCGCTGTTCCAGAACGCGCGCCGCGCGTCGTCGAACCCGTACCGCGACTGGTACCTCTGGCAGGGGCTGAAGCCGAGCGGCTGGAGCATCTACGGCAACGACCCCTGGCGCGGCAGCGTCGGCAACTGGTACTTCGCGCCCTTCTGGGACCAGATGCCGGACTGGAACCTCACGAACCCGGCGGTCGTCGCCTACCACCACGACAACCTGCGCTTCTGGCTCAACCGCGGCACCGACGGCTTCCGCTTCGATGCCGTCGGCAACCTCGTCGAGAACGGCCCCGGCGCCTGGGAGAACCAGCCGCAGAACAGCA
>CAUJHQ010000153.1 GCA_963204815.1 Pseudomonadota bacterium
GCAATGCGAGTCGAAGGGTCATCATCTTTGGGTTCCGATTCGGTGGGTTGGCGCGGCAACGAGCAGCGCGACGAGTGCTACTGTCGCGAATTGGAACGCTCTCGCGACACCACTCTCGCTGATCACATCGTTAAGCAGCGCGAAATGATCCGTTGGCACAGCAACCGGTGAGCATCGACGCCTGGCGCAATCTCGGCGGAATGACGTTCGCGCCCGTGCCGTAGGCCGGCTTGCCCATCGGGGTGCTCCAAGACGTCACCCACCTCGTCGGCGACTTCCACGGCGACACGTTCCCCGACCTCGCCGCGGCGACCTGCCGCCGCTGAGGCGCACACGACCACACCGGGACGCAGTCGTAGCGGCGCGGCATCGGTCGCTGAGTTCGCGGCATCAGAACCGGCTACGGGCCGCAGGCGGCCGCCGCCAGCACGGGAAGACGGCCTTTGCCGTGCTGCCCATCGCCTGGAGGAAGGCACCCTGGTCGAAGCCGGGCAGCGTCTGCAGCTTGCGCAGCACGGCGTCAGCGCCGTTGGCATCGGCCGGGAAGATGCAGGTGTGCCGCGCGCCGCGCAGCACCCACCAGACATCGATGCCCAAGGGGCCGCATTCGTTCGTGTGCACTTCGACCTCGGCCAGGTCGTGCCAAGATATCGTGAGAGAACGGCCGTCGGGGTAGATCGCGGTGACCCAGCCGGTGGCGTCGAGGAGCTCGACCGTGGCCCCGGGAGGAGCGGGCGGGCGAATGCGCGCGAAGAGACTGCGGAGCCAGCGGAACATGCCCTGCAGAGCGTTGCGCGCGGTCGGGAGCGGACAGCGAACACGCCGGCCAGAGAGTCACGCGCGTCGCCTGCGGATCCTGCATCGCCGGCAACACCCGCCGCAGCAGTTCTGCCCACGGGTAGCAGCGGCGCTCACCAGAACAGGCGCCAGCGCCAGGTCCTGGCCGTGTAGCCGGTCGCGGTGCGCAACGTGTCCAGACTGTGCGTGCGCAGCATCGTGCGCATGGCCTGCTGCTGCTCTTCCTGGTCGCCGTCGGCAGCCTCCGCCTCGAATGGCCGGAACACGAACGGCGCAAACGATCCAACCAGCATCCCCCAGGCTTCGGTCGGCAGCACCACAACCGAACCGACGTCGCCGCGGGCGAGCCCGTTCAGGCCGCCGGGCAGGAACCGCTGCAGATCCTCGAAGCCCTTGTGCGGAGTCGGGAGGGCCGCGGCCGGTGCGCCGGCCGCCGCCACCGCTGGCAGGGCCTTGCCGCGGTCGAGTGCGGCGCCGACCAGATCCTCAGCGTCGCGCCCACCGGCGATCACGAACACGCCGTTGCCGACACTGAGCCAGAGGTCGTAGCCAAGCATGCCGCCGTAGCGGTAGACGGGGATATCGCCGTGCTTCTCTTCCGCTTCCCGCGACAGGAACGGCTTGGCCTGCGGCAGCATGGTCATGAGGCTCTTGCCGAACGCGGTGGTGTCGCGCACGCCAAACGCAAGCGACCACGTGGTGTCCTTGGCGATGCCTTCGGGCACGTAGCCGGTCATCAGCACCTCGTCGTTCAGGTGGGCCAGCACGTCGCGCTGCAGGTCGACGCCGATCTCCTTGTTGACCTCCGCGCGGAACTCCTCGGCGGTGGTGCGTTCGCTCGCGACCACGGCTTGCTCGATCGTCGTGTAGAGCGCGTCGAGGTCGAGGTGGCCCGCCTTCCACGAGTCCTTGTCGCCCGGGGCGGCGGCGAGCAGGGCGGGCAGCCCCGGGGCGGCCGGAAAGAACGCACCGAACAGGCCGCGGTCGTCGCTGGTGAACTGCTGCGCGAGTTCGACCTGCACGTGCGGGCCGGCGGTGCCGACCGTCATGGTGTGGGTGCCGAGGCTCGGCAGGCCGAGCACCTTCATCCACATCGCGTCGCTGCCGCTCGCGGCCATCGCGGTGGCGACGATGGTCGCGAAGTCAAACGTGACGCGCAGCGCCGGCGTGTTGGGCGCCGGTGCCTTGCCGGTGGCCGAATGCGCCAATTCGCGCGCGTGCTGCAAGGCCGGAGCGAGGTCGTCCCCGCTGGCGGCGACCGCGAGCAGCAGGTGGTCGCCCTCGCGGTACGGCGCGCACATCACGTCGCCACCCTGGGTGCGCACGGCAAGTTTGGTGCCGCCGACGTCGCGTTCCTCCCACTCGCCTGGGACGGTCTTGTACTGCAGGTCGCGCAGGTCGTTAGCCAACGCATCGAGGTCGGAGCGGCCGTCGCCGTCGAACACCACCGCGAAGTGCGAGATCGGACTGCGCCGCATGCCGGCGTCCGGCGCGAGCCACATGCCGATGCGGACCCGGCCGCCGTAGCCGAGCCAGCGCGCCTTGGTGGTCGCAAACGCCGCTTCGTCGCCGACCAGCTGCTGCCACATGCCGAGCATCGGCACCAACCGCGGCTCCCAGAGCTTGCGGCCCTGTTCCGACTCCAACATGCTGCCGACGTTGGTCGGGCCGAGCCGGATCCGCCAGCCATCGGGACCGACGGTATCGAGCAGGATGTGGGGAGCAGTGGC
>CAUJHQ010000154.1 GCA_963204815.1 Pseudomonadota bacterium
GTCAGCACTCGACGATGTTCACCGCCAGCCCGCCGCGCGCCGTTTCCTTGTACTTGGTCATCATGTCGGCGCCGGTCTCGCGCATCGTCTTGATGACCTGGTCGAGGCTGACGAAGTGCGTGCCGTCGCCACGCAGCGCCATGCGGGCGGCGTTGATGGCCTTCACCGACGCGATCGCGTTGCGCTCGATGCACGGGATCTGCACCAGCCCGCCCACCGGGTCGCAGGTGAGCCCCAGGTGGTGCTCCATGCCGATCTCGGCCGCGTTCTCGGCCTGCTCGGGCGTGCCGCCCATCACCGCGCACAAGGCGCCGGCGGCCATGCTGCAGGCCACGCCGACCTCGCCCTGGCAGCCGACCTCGGCGCCGCTGATGCTGGCGTTTTCCTTGTAGAGGATGCCGATCGCCGCAGCGGTGAGCAGGAAGTCGACGACACCCGCGTCGGACGCCCCGGGCACGAAGCGCGTGTAGTAGTGCAGCACGGCGGGCACGATGCCGGCCGCGCCGTTGGTCGGCGCGGTGACGACGCGGCCGCCGGCGGCGTTTTCCTCGTTCACGGCCAGCGCGTACAGGTTCACCCAGTCCAGCACCTGCAGCGGGTCGCGCAGCGCCTGCTCGGGGTGGGCGGTGAGCGCATCGCGCAGCGCGGCGGCGCGGCGCTTCACCTTGAAGCCGCCCGGCAGCACGCCTTCGGTGCGGCAGCCGCGTTGCACGCAGTCCTGCATGACCTGCCAGATGCGCAGCAGGCCGGCGTCGATCTCGGCGTCCGGGCGCCAGTGGCGTTCGTTGCGGCGCATCACCTCGGCGATGCTGCAGCCCAGCGCCTGCGTCTGCGCCAGCAGTTGCGCGCCGGTGGTGAAGGGGTGCGGCAGCACGGTGGCGTCGGGCGCGATGACCTTCTGCCTGGCGCCGTCGGCGGCCACCTCGTCGCTGACGACGAAGCCGCCGCCCACCGAGTAGTAGGCGCGCGCCGCCAGTTCGGCGCCGTCGGCCGCGATGGCCGTGAAGCGCATGCCGTTGGCGTGGAACGGCAGCGTCTCGCGGCGGTGGAACTTCAGGTCGGTCTTCTCGGCGAAGGCGATCGCGTGCTGGCCCAGCAGCGGCAGCCGGCCGCCTTCGCGGATGGTGGCCAGCAGCGCCGGGATGGCGTCGACGTCGACCGTGTCGGGCTCGTGGCCGGCCAGCCCGAGCAGCACCGCCTTGTCGCTGCCGTGGCCCTTGCCGGTGGCGCCGAGCGAGCCGTACAGCTGCGCCTGCACGCGCGCCGTGCGCTCGAGGTGGCCGTCGTGGGCGAGCCGCAGCGCGAACAGGCGCGCCGCGCGCATCGGCCCCACGGTGTGGCTGCTGCTCGGGCCGATGCCGATCTTGAAGAGGTCGAAGACGCTGATGGCCATGAACGGCTCCTAGGATCTGGCGGCCAGCGGCAGGTTGCCGAGCAGGTTCTGCGGCTTCAGGCGCAGCAGCCCGTCGGCGCCTTTCGCGGCGGCCAGCCAGACCGGCGCGCCGGCGAGGTCGGCGCGCATGTCGCCTGCGTCGTCGAAGTCCAGCCTGAACAGCGCGACGATGTCCTCGGTGCCGCCGACGTCGGCCTCGCGCCCGGCGTAGAGCCCGTTCAGGAGCGCCGTCGCCACCGCGTCCAGCCCGACGTGCCAGCGCCAGTTCGTGTCGTCGATGCGCGCCAGCGCCGTGATGCGCACGCGCACGCCCAGCAGGTGGGCGACCCAGCGTTCGAGCACGCGCGCCAGGCCCTTCTGGCCCGAGCGTGCGTTGGCGAGCCGGAAGCTCACGCCGTGACCGAGATCGCGTTCGATCTCGGTCGTCAGGTCGAGCAGGAAGCGTTGGCGCTCGGCCTGCGCGAAGTAGGCCGGGCCGTGGTCGGGCGTCAGCACTTCCAGTTGCACGGCGCGCGGCGTGGCACCGGCTTCGCGCAGCAGGCGTCCCAGCGCGCCGGCGCCGCCGTCGCGGTTCAGGCGATCCAGCGTGTCGCGGTCGCCGGCGAGCAGGCGGCCTTCGACGACCGCGCAGCGCTGGGCGCGGAACAGCATCTCCGCGGCGCGCCACTCGAGCGCATCGTCGCTGTCGTCGAGCAGCCCGCGCAGGATGGCCTGCGCCATCAGGTCGACGAAGAGCGGCGCCAGGTCGACCTCGGGCTGCGCGAACAGGCCGACGTAGGCCGCCTCGATCGAGCCGGCGGCGAGCACGCGGTCGCGGAAGCGCAGGAAGACGCGCCAGTTGTCGCGCGCGTCGGCGTCGGCCAGGCGCCCGATGTCGGCGTCGGCCACCGGGCGCATCGGCGTGGCCTGCAGCGCGGCGTGCAGCGCGCGCTCGGCGGCGCAGCTCTCGTCGACCAGCGCCAGCTCGGGGCGGGCGAACTGGCGCCGCCACCAGGCGGCGCCCGGCACGAGCCAGCCGCGCCCGTCGCGGTCGAGTTCGTCGTAGCCGACCGAAGGCCAGGGCTCCACGGGCGCCGCGTCAGCCGGCCGCGTAGTCGCTCACCGGCACGCAGCTGCAGAACAGGTTGCGGTCGCCGTAGACGTTGTCGACGCGGCCCACCGGCGCCCAGTACTTCTGGCGCCGCAGGCTCGCCACCGGGTAGGCGGCTTCCTCGCGCGTGTAGGCATGCGGCCAGTCGGCCTTGAGCAGCGACGCGGCGGTGTGGGGCGCGTTCTTCAGCGGGTTGTCGTCCTTCGGCCAGGCGCCGGACTCGATATTCGCGATCTCGGCGCGGATCGCGATCATCGCGTCGCAGAAGCGGTCGAGCTCGGCACGCGGCTCGCTTTCGGTGGGCTCCACCATCAGCGTGCCGGCGACCGGGAAGCTCAGCGTCGGCGCGTGGAAGCCGTAGTCGATGAGCCGCTTGGCGACGTCCTCGGCGCCGATGCCGCTGGACTTGGCGAGGCCGCGCACGTCGAGGATGCACTCGTGCGCGACGCCGCCGCCCTTGAAGCCGGCGTGGCCGCCGCTGTAGAGCACCGGGTAGTGCTCGGCCAGCCGCGCGGCGACGTAGTTGGCGCTCAGGATGGCGACCTCGGTGGCCGCCTTCAGCGCGTCGGCGCCCATCATGCGGCAGTACATCCAGCTGATCGGCAGCACGCCGGCGTTGCCCAGCGGCGCCGCGCTGACGGCGCCGACGCTCTGCTCGCTGCCCTCGCCGGCCGTGCGGTGGCCGGGCAGGAAGGGCACCAGGTCGGCCACCACGGCCACCGGGCCCACGCCCGGCCCGCCGCCGCCGTGCGGGATGCAGAAGGTCTTGTGCAGGTTCAGGTGGCTGACGTCGCCGCCGAACTCGCCCGGCGCCGCCACGCCGACGAGCGCGTTCATGTTCGCGCCGTCGACGTAGACGCGGCCGCCGTGGCGGTGCACCAGCTCGCAGAGCTCCTTCACGCGCACCTCGAACACGCCGTGCGTGCTAGGGTAGGTGATCATCACGCAGGCGAGGCGGGCGCTGTGCTGCTCGCACTTGGCCTTCAGGTCGTCGAGGTCGACGTTGCCCATCGCGTCGCACTTCGTGACGACGACGCTCATGCCGGCCATCTGCGCACTCGCCGGGTTGGTGCCGTGCGCCGACTCGGGGATCAGGCAGATGTCGCGGTGGCTCTCGCCGCGCGATGCGTGGAAGGCCTTGATGACCAGCAGGCCGGCGTACTCGCCCTGCGAGCCGGCGTTCGGCTGCAGGCTGACGCCGGCGTAGCCGGTGGCCTGGCCGAGCCACGCGCAGAGCTGGTCGTTCAGCTCCCAGCAGCCGGCGAGCTGGTCGTGCGGCGCGAACGGGTGCAGGTTCGCGAATTCCGGCCAGGTCACCGGGATCATCTCGCTCGTCGCGTTCAGCTTCATCGTGCACGAGCCCAGCGGGATCATGCTGCGGTCGAGCGCGAGGTCCTGGTCCGACAGGCTGCGGATGTAGCGCAGCATCTCGGTCTCGCTGTGGTGGGCGTTGAACACCGGGTGCGTGAGGAAGGCGCTGGTGCGGCGCAGGCCCTCGGGGATCAGCGGCTCGATGCCCTTCTCGAACGCGGCCACGTCGGGCAGCACCTGGCCGGATTCCATGAACCAGCCCCACAGCAGCACCAGGTCTTCGCGCGTGGTGGTCTCGTCCAGCGTGATGCCCAGGTGCAGGTCGCTGGCGCGGCGCAGGTTGGCGCCCTCGGCGAGCGCGCGCTTCAGGATCGTGTCGGTGCGCGGGCCGGTCTCCACCGTCAGCGTGTCGAAGGCGTGCGTCGTCAGCACCTTCAGGCCGAGCGACTTCAGGCCTTCGGCGAGGATCGCCGTGTACGAGGCGACGCGCTGTGCAATGCGCTTCAGGCCCGCGGGCCCGTGGTAGACGGCGTACATGCCCGCCATCACGGCCAGCAGGACCTGCGCGGTGCAGATGTTGCTCGTCGCCTTCTCGCGCCGGATGTGCTGCTCGCG
>CAUJHQ010000155.1 GCA_963204815.1 Pseudomonadota bacterium
CGACGGCGAGAACTACGACGTCAACGTGCGCGTCGCGCCGGCCTGGCGCGACAGCCTGGGTGACCTCGCCGCGCTGCCGCTGCCGGTGGCCAACGCGGCCGACGGCAGCGCGCGCAACGTGCGGCTTTCGCAGGTGGCCGAGGTGCGCGCCTCGACCGGCCCGAACCAGATCAACCGCCGCGACCTCAACCGCGAGATCAACATCGACGCCAACGCGCTGGGCCGCTCCGCCGGCGAGGTTTCGGCCGAGATCCGGCAGGTGCTGGATTCGATCGCCTGGCCGCCGGGCTACCGCTACAGCTTCGGCGGCAGCACGAAGAACATGACGGAGTCGTTCCAGTACGCCGTCGGCGCGCTCGGGCTGGCGATCGTCTTCATCTACATGATCCTGGCAAGCCAGTTCAAGAGCTTCCTGCAGCCGGTCGCGCTGATGGCTTCGCTGCCACTGACGCTGATCGGCGTCGTGCTGACGCTGCTGGCCTTCCGTTCGACGCTGAACATGTTCTCCATCATCGGCATCGTCATGCTGATGGGCCTGGTGACGAAGAACGCGATCCTGCTCGTCGACTTCGCGATCCGCTCGCGCGAAGACGGCATGGAGCGCACGCAGGCGCTGCTGCATGCCGCGCAGGTGCGGCTGCGGCCGATCCTGATGACGACGCTGGCGATGGTCTTCGGCATGGTGCCGCTGGCCTTCGCGCTGTCCGAAGGCTCCGAGCAGCGCGCGCCGATGGGGCAGGCCGTCATCGGCGGCGTCATCACCTCGTCGCTGCTGACGCTGGTGGTGGTGCCGGTGATCTATTGCTACCTGGACGACCTGGCGGCCTGGGCGAAGCGCCGCTTCGGGGCCCGACAGCCGGCCGTCAACCCTGCCGCCTAGAATTCTTTCCGGCTTCTGCAATAATACCCTGCACCGTATACACCATGAACACCGAGACCGCCCGCTTCAACATGATCGAGCAGCAGATCCGCCCCTGGGAGGTGCTCGACCCGCACGTGCTCGGCCTGCTGGCCACCGTGCGCCGCGAGGACTTCGTGCCGCCGGGCCTGCGCGCGCTCGCATTCGTCGACACCCAGGTGCCGCTGCTCGAGCACGACACGGCCGGCCCGTGCATGCTCGAACCCAAGGTCGAGGCCCGACTGCTGCAGGAACTGCAGGTGCAGCGCCACGAGAAGGTGCTCGAGATCGGCACCGGCTCGGGCTTCATGGCGGCGCTGCTGGCGCACCGCGCACAGCAGGTGGTGTCGCTGGAATGCCGGCCCGCGCTGGCGCACATGGCGCGCGAGAACCTGCGCCGCGCCGGCATCGCCAACGCCCGCGTCGTCGAGGTGAGCGCCGAGCAGGGCGCGCGCGGCTTGCCCGCCGAAGGCCCGTTCGACGCCATCGTGCTGTCGGGCTCGGTCGCCGAGGTGCCGCGCGCGCTGCTCGAACAGCTGAAGCCGGGTGGCCGGCTGATCGCCATCGTCGGCGAGCCGCCCATCATGGTGGCGCGCCTGTACCGCCGCAGCACCGAGGGCGCCTGGTCGGAGTCCGACCTCTTCGACACCGTGGCGCAGCGCCTCGAAGGCTTCGGCGAGAAGCCGCGCTTCCGCTTCTGACGCTGCTTCCCGTCGCCGTGAACCCCCCGCACGCTCCCCGGAATCGGCGCCTCGTCGCATGCCGGCTGCGGGCCGGCCGGTGCGCCGCTATAACGGCGGGCCTGTCACAGGCCGCCCCCTGATGCCCCAAGGACCGCTCATGCCGCTCACGCCCTTCCGCCCGACCCTGGCCGCCCTGGCCGCCGCCCTCGCGTTCGCTGCGACGCCGGCCGCCCACGCCCAGAGCCTGAAGGAGCTGTACGAGGCGGCGCGCGCCTACGACGCCAGCTACCTCGCGGCACGCGCGCTTGCCGATTCGGCGCAGTACCGCGCCGAGCAGAGCGAAGCGCTCGGCCGCCCGAGCGCCGCGCTGCGCGCCAACGCCGGCAGCAACTGGGTCGACCCGCCGCGCTTCAGCGCCGGCTCCAGCAACAGCGCCGGCGCTTCGCTGAACGGCAGCTACCCGCTCTTCAACCGCGCCAACGGCGTGACGATCGAGCAGGCGCGGCGCAGCCTCGCGTCGGCCCAGGCCGACCTCGACAGCGCCGAGCAGGACCTGATCGTGCGCGTGGCGCAGGGCTACTTCGACGTGCTCGCCTCGCAGGACGCGCTGAACACCACGCGCGCAAGCAAGGCCGCCATCACCGAGCAGCTGGCGTCGGCCAAGCGCAACTTCGAGGTCGGCACCGCGACGATCACCGACACGCGCGAGGCGCAGGCGCGCTTCGACCTCGCGGTCGCGCAGGAACTGGCGGCCGAGAACGACCTGCGCACCAAGCGCATCGCGCTCGACCAGCTGGTGGGCCGCAGCGGCATTGCGCCGAAGGGCCTGGCGGCGCCGGTGACGCTGCCGCCGCCGATGCCGGCGAACGCCGAGGAGTGGGTCAGCGTGGCCGACCAGCAGCACCCCACCGTGCGCAAGGCGCGCGTCGGCCTGGACGTCGCCACGCTCGAAACCTCGAAGGCGCGCGCCGCCGGCCTGCCCACCGTCGACGCCACCGCCTCGGTCGGCCTGAGCCGCGTCGGCGGCAGCTCGCCCACCGTCTCGCTGCCGGGCAACACCACCAGCGCGGGCATCGGCGTGCAGATGAACTGGCCGCTGTACACCGGCGGCCTGACGCAGAACCGCATCAAGGAAACCCTGTCGCTCGAAGAGAAGGCGAAGAACGACGTCGAGGCCGCGCGCCGCGGCGTCGCCCAGGGCACGCGGGTGGCGTTCTTCGGCCTGCAGTCGCAGCTGGCGCAGGTGAAGGCGCTGGAAGCCGCCGAGTCGTCGAGCAAGCTCGCGCTCGAAGCCACGCAGCTGGGCTACAAGGTCGGCGTGCGCGTCAACCTCGACGTGCTGAACGCGCAGACGCAGCTGTTCCAGACCCAGCGCGACCTTGCCAAGGCGCGCTACGACGCGCTGGTGAACAGCCTGCGTCTGCGCCAGGCCTCGGGCCAGCTGGCGCCGACCGACATCGACGCGGTGAACAACCTGCTCGCGAAGTAGCGGCAACCTTTCTTCACGCGCGCGGCATGCACCGACATGCCGCCGCGGCGACACTCGCGGCCATGGCCACCGCGTCCGCACACGCCGTCATCGCCGCCCACCGCTTCGGGCTCGGCGAGCCCACGCTCGGCGCCGCCGCGGCCGACCCCGCCGGCTGGCTGCGGGGCCAGATCGGCCCCGCCGACGCACAGCGCGGCCGCGACCTGCCCGACGCCATGGCCGGCCTGCGCGCGCACGCCGAGTTCGTGCGCCGCCGGCGCGAGATGAAGGCCGGCGACGACTCACGCTCGGGCGAGCAGCAGTTCGGCGAACACTTCCGCGCCCTCGTCGTCGCGGACACGCGCGCCCACCTCGTCACCGCGGCGACCACGCAGCGCCCGTTCGCCGAGCGGCTGGCGCTGTTCTGGGCCAACCACTTCACGGTGTCGATCGCGAAGGCCAGCGCGCGCGGGCTGGCCGGCGCGTTCGAGCGCGAGGCCATCCGCCCGCACATCGCCGGCCGCTTCGAGACGATGCTGAAGGCCGCCGTGACGCACGCGGCGATGCTGCGCTACCTGGACAACGACCAGTCCGCCGGCCGCGGCTCGCGCATCGTGCGCCAGCTCGCGCGGCGCGGCGAACGCACCGGCGACGCACCCCGCATCACCGGTCTCAACGAGAACCTGGCGCGCGAGGTGCTGGAGCTGCACACGCTGGGCGTGGCCGACGGCGGCGCCGCGTACGGCGGCTGGGGCGGCTACACGCAGGCCGACGTCACGGCCTTCGCTGCCGTGCTGACCGGCTGGCGCACGCCGGCGCGCGAGTTCCTGCTCGGCAGCGCCAGCGCGCCGGTGCGCTTCGATGCCGACTGGCACGAGCCCGGCGCCAAGACCGTGCTCGGCCGCCGCTATGCCGAAGGCCCGGAGGCGCTGGACGCCGTGTTGCGCGACCTGGCGGCCCACCCGTCCACCGCGCGCTTCCTCGCCGCCAAGCTGGCCCGCCACTTCGTTGCCGACGACCCGCCGCCGGCGCTCGTCGCGCGCCTCGCCGAGGCCTACACGCGCAGCGGTGGCGACCTGCCCGCCGTCTACCGCGCGCTGATCGAAGCGCCCGAAGCCTGGCAACCCGGCGGCGCGAAGCTGAAGACGCCGGCCGAGTTCGTGATCAGCAGCGCGCGCCTGCTCGGCCTGGGCGAGCAGGCGTTCGCCCGCGCGCCCGACGGCGGCATCGGCGCGCTCGGCCAGCGCGTGCAGGCGGCGCCGTCGCCGGCCGGCTGGCCCGACCGCGCCGACGAGTGGCTGGGCCCGGACGCCGTGTGGAAGCGCGTCGAGTGGGCGACGCGCGCCGCCGACCGCGCCGGCCGCTTCGCCGACGCGCGTGCGCTCGCCGTCGCCAGCCTGGGGCCGGCGCTGTCGGACGCCAGCCGGCGTCAGATCGAGCGCGCCGCCGACGGCCCGCAGGCACTGGCCCTGCTGTTGCTGGCGCCCGAATTCCAGCGCCGCTAGGAGACCTGCACGATGATCTCCCGCCGCACCCTGCTGGCCAGCGCCGCCGGCCTGCCCGGCCTGAGCTTCGCCGCGCTGCCCGCCGCCGGCGAGCGCCGCTTCGTCTTCGTCGTGCTGCGCGGCGGCATGGACGGCCTGAGCGCGGCGCCCGTCCCCGGCGACCCCGCCTTCGCCGACGCACGCGGCCCGCTCGCGAACCTGGGCGCGCCGGCGCTGCCGCTGCAGGGCCCGTTCGCGCTGCACCCGCTGCTGCCCGGGCTGCATGCGATGTACGGCCGCGGCGAGCTCGCCGTCGTGCACGCGACCGGCCTGCCGTACAAGGAGCGCTCGCACTTCGACGCCCAGAACGTGCTGGAGTCCGGCGGCACCAGGCCCTACGAACTGCCCACCGGCTGGATCGGCCGCGCGCTCGCCGCCGCCGGCGCGCCGCGCGCGGTGGCGCTGGAAACCGCGGTGCCGCTCGTGCTGCGCGGCGCCGGCACGGTCGACACCTGGGCGCCGAGCGCGCTGCCCGACCCGTCGGCCGACCTCGTGGCGCGCCTGCAGGCGATGTACGCGAACGACGCGCCGCTGGCGCAGGCGCTGGAGCGCGCCCGCGGCCTGCGCAGCGAGCCCGGCATGCCGGCCGACGGCATGGCCGGCGGCGCGCGCGGCCGCGGTGCGGTCGTCGAGCTGGCGCGCCGCGCGGCGGACTTCCTGCAGCGGGGCACGCAGGTCGCGGTGCTCGAACTCGGCGGCTGGGATTCGCACGCCAACCAGGCCGCGCCGCAAGGCGCGCTGTCGAACAACCTGCGCACGCTGGACGCCACGCTCGCCGCGCTGCGCGAAGGCCTGCAGCCGAACGGCGCCTGGGCGAAGACCGTCGTGCTCGTGGCCACGGAGTTCGGCCGCGAGGTGGCGATCAACGGCACCCAGGGCACCGACCACGGCAGCGGGGGTGTCGCCTTCGTGCTCGGCGGCGCGGTGGCCGGCGGCCGCGTGCTCGCCGACTGGCCGGGGCTGGCGAAGAAGGACCGCTTCGAAGGCCGCGACCTGCGCATCACGACCGACCTGCGCGCCGTGCAGCGCACGATCCTGTCGGACCACCTGGGCATCGCGCGCGCCGCGCTCGATGCGAGCGTGCTGCCCGGCAGCGCGGCGCTGCCGACGCTCGACCTACTGCGCGCCTGACTTCGCCTGCAGCCGCCGCCGCACCAGGTGGATGTGGCCGCGCAGGTCGTACAGCTCGTTGGCGTAGGCCAGCGGCACGCCGATGCGTTCGGTCTGCGCGTCCAGCGCTTCGAGTTCGTCGCGCAGCTTCGCGAGGTCGGCACCCGGCTTCTCCAGCGCCTGCTCCAGCGCGCGCAGGTTGGCGTACCAGCGGAACACGCGCGATCGCAGGCGCAGCTCGACGATGGGCGGCAGCACGCGCGACAGCGGCAGCAGCGCCGCCAGCAGCGGCAGCAGCACGATCCACATGCGGTCGATGAAGTTCGCCAGCCAGAACGGCAGGTAGCGCTGCAGCCAGGGCGCGCCGCTGCGGAAGTAGCGCTCGGCCTCGGGCGCCAGCGGCCACTCGGCCACGGTGGCGTTCGGGAATTCGCCGGTGCGCGCGAACCAGCCGGCGCGGCCGTGGGCGTCGCGCGCGGCCTGCAGCATCAGCTGCATCAGCGCCGGGTGCATCTCGCGCCGCACCACCAGCGTGGCGGTGGCGGCGACGAGGCGCACGTCCTCGCGCGGGTCGTCGGCCGCGAGGTCGACCACGCCGCGCGGCAGCACCAGCGGGCGCAGGAAGGCGAAACGGCGCGCGTAGGCCTCGGCCTGCGCAAAGTCGAGCAGGCCGATGCCCGGCGTGCGCAGCAGGTACTGCACCAGCGGCGCGTCGGCGGCCGAGACCATCGCCAGCGCGTCGCTGCGGCCCTGCACGAGGTCGACCACGCCCTGCACGGTGGACTCGCCGCTGCGCAGGTGGTCCGCCGGCAGGCCGCTCACCGCGGCCAGCTGGCGCAGCAGCGGGCCGGTGCCGCCGCCCGGCGGGCCGACGTCGATGCGCCAGCCCTTCAGCGCCGCCAGCGAATCGGGCCGCGGCGCGCGCTTGCCCAGGCGATCTTCGCGATAGAACACCCACAGCGGCTCGACCGCCACGCTGCCCAGCGCCAGCAGTGCGGGGCTGTCTTCGTCGCTGCCCAGCGGCGGCGCGTCGCCGAGCACGCCGCCCTGCACGAAGGCGGCCTGCACCTGGCCTTCGCGCAGCAGCGCCAGGTTCTCGCCCGAGCCCTGCGTGCGGCGCAGCTCGATCGTCACGCCGTGTGCCGCCAGCGCCGGCTGGTAGCGGCGCGCGAATTCCTCGTAGGCGCCGCGCTCGGGGCCGGTCGCCATCACGAAGCGCTTGTCGGGCGTGGGCTGCAGCCAGCGGTTGGCGGCCCACAGCGCGCCGACAGCCAGGCCCAGCACGAGCGCGGTCGTCCACCAGCCGGCGCGAAGCGCCGTGAACTTCTCGAACCTCATGCGGGGGGACGATAGCGCAAGCCCCCGCGCGCCCGGTCAGTCGCTCTTGATGCCGTTCTCGCGCACGACCTTGGCCCAGGTGTCGATCTGCTGCTCGATGAACACGCGCGCCTGCTCCGGCGTGCCGGTGAGGATGTCGATGCCCTGCGCGGCGAGCTTGCTCGCGACCTCGGGCTTCTTCAGCGCGGCGTTGATCTCGTCGTGCAGGCGCTTGACGATGTCCGGCGGCGTCTTCGCCGGCGCCAGCACGGCCCACCAGGCCGGCGCGTCGAAGCCGGCGTAGCCGCTTTCGGCGATGGTGGGCACGTCGGGCAGGTGGGTCGAGCGCTTGCTGGTGGTGACGGCCAGCGCGCGCAGGCGCTTGCTGTCCAGGTGCGGCTTGGTCAGGAACACCGAGCCGATGGACAGCGGCACGTGGCCGGCGAGCGCGTCGTTCATCAGCGGGCCGCCGCCGCGGTAGGGCACGTGCACGAGGTCGAGGTTGTCGGCCTTCGCCAGCAGCGCCATCGCCAGGTGGCCGAGGCTGCCGTTGCCGATGCTGCCGTAGTTGACGTTCTTCTTCGCCTTCGCGGCGGCCAGCACGTCGGCGAAGCTCTTGTACGGCGAGTCGGCCTGCGTGGCGAGCACCATCGCGCCGGTGCCGATCAGCGCCACCGGCACCAGGTCCTTGCGGGTGTCGAAGGGCAGGCTGGCGATCAGGCTGGGGTTGACGGCGTGGGTGTCGAACACCACCGCGAAGGTGTAGCCGTCGGCCGGCACGGCGGCCACCGCCGCGGTGCCGATGGAGCCCGACGCGCCGCCCTTGTTGTCGACGACGACGCTCTGCCCCAGCTGCTGCTGCAGCGCCGGCGCGAGCACGCGCGCCACCTGGTCGACCGAGCCACCGGGCGGGAACACGGCCACCAGCTTGATCGGCTGTTTCGACGGCCAGGCCTGGGCGAAGGCGGCGCTGCTGAACGCGAGCGCGGCGCAGAGGGCGGTGATGAGCTTCTTCATGGCGCGCAGTGTGGCCGAGCCGCCCGCGCACCGCGCCACAGGGAAACACCGAGCCACAATGCGGCGATGGCCCACCTGCCCTACGCCGACCTCGCCCGCCCCGACGTGCAACCGCTGGTGCAGCGCATCGTCACCGAACGCGGCAGCGTGCTGCACCTTTACCAGATGCTGCTGCACAGCCCGCCGCTGGCCGAAGGCTGGCTCGCCTTCCTGACCGCCGTGCGCCAGAAGCTCGACCTGCCCGGCGGCCTGCGCGAGCTGGTCATCATGCGCGTGGCACTGCTGAACGGCGCGCCCTACGAAGCCGACCAGCACCGGCCGATCGCGCTGAAGGAAGGCGTGTCGCCGGCGCAACTGGACGCACTGGCCGACTGGCGCGCTTCACCCGCCTTCGGCGCGCGCGAACGCGCGGTGCTCGAGCTCTGCGACACCATGACGCGCGACATCCAGGTGCCGCCGGCGGTGCTGGCCGCCGTGAACGCGGAGCTCGGCGAACGGCAGACGGTGGAGCTGGCGGCCACGATCGCGGCCTACAACATGGTGTCGCGCTTCCTCGAGGCGCTGCACATCCACAGCGACGACCGGCGCTGAAGCGGCTCAGCCGGCGGCGCCCAGCACCTCGGTCGCCATGCGCGCGGCGGCGCCGCGGTGGCGGGCGGCGAACGCGGTGGCGTGCTGCGCCATCGTGTCGCGCTCCGCGTGGCCGAGCAGCGCCGCGGCGCGTGCAACCGCCGCCTCCACGTCGGCGACGCGTTCCGACGCCCCTTCCGCGAGCGAGCGCTCGGCGGCATCGGCGAAGTTGAAGGTGTGCAGCCCCATCAGCAGCGGGCAGCCGCAGGCGGCCGCCTCGATCAGGTTCTGCCCGCCCAGCGGCGCGAAGCTGCCGCCGAGCAGCGCGACGTCGGCCGCGCCGTAGTACAGCGGCATCTCGCCCAGGCTGTCGCCCAGCCAGACGTCGGCGGCCGCGGCCTCGGCCGGGGGCTCGGCCGGCCAGGCGCTGCGGCGCGCAAGCGCGAAGCCCTGCGCGGCGACGAGCTGCGCGACGTCGTCGAAGCGCTGCGGGTGGCGCGGCACCAGCAGCAGCAGCGGGCGCGGGGCGGCCAGCCGCGCCCAGGCGGCGAGCAGCGGCGCCTCCTCGCCTTCGCGCGTGCTCGCGGCCAGGACCACCGGGCGCGCGAGCGCGGCGCGCCAGGCGCGGCCGCGCGCCAGCAGCGTGGCGTCGGGCGTGAGGTCGTACTTCAGGTTGCCCAGCACCTGCACGCGGCGCGCGCCCATCGTGCGCAGGCGCTCGGCGTCGGCGTCGGTCTGCGCCAGCACGCGCTCGAAGGCGGCCACCGCGGGCGCCATCAGCGCGCGCAGGCGCTGGCCCTTCGCGAGGCTCTTCGCCGACAGGCGGGCATTGGCCAGCACCATCGGCACGCCCTCGGCGCGCGCGCCGGCCATCAGGTTCGGCCAGACCTCGGTCTCCATCACCACGCCGGCCAGCGGCCGGTGCGCGCGCAGGAAGCGGCGCACCGCGCCCGGCGTGTCGTAGGGCAGCCAGGCCTGCGCGTCGCCCGCTTGCAGCAGCTTCGCGCCGGCCTCACGGCCGGTGGCGGTGCCGTGCGTCAGCAGGATGCGCAGCCCCGGCCGCGCGGCGCGCAGCGCGGCCAGCAACGGCTCGCAGGCGCGTGTCTCGCCCAGCGACACCGCGTGCACCCACAGCCGGCCGGGCACCGCGGCGCCGTCGAAGCGGCCGAGCCGTTCGCCGAGCGCATGGCGGTAGGCCGGCTCGCGCCGCGCGCGCACCAGCAGGCGCAGCAGGTACAGCGGGGTCGCGGCGCGCAGCAGCAGCGAATAGGCCGCGCGCGCCGCCGCGGCGGCGAGGCTCAATGCGCGGCCGCCGCCACCTGCGCGTCGGGCTTGACGCTCTTCAGCGCCGCCATGAACGTGGCCTCGATGCGGTGCAGCGCCTCTTCCGTGTGGCCTTCGAAGCGCAGCACCAGCACCGGCGTCGTGTTCGACCCGCGGATGAGGCCGAAGCCGTCGGCGAAGTCGACGCGCAGGCCGTCGATCGTGCCGACCTCGCCGCCGGGCAACGAGAGGCGGCCGTCGGCGGTGCGCGCCAGCAGTTCGGCCACCACCTTGTGGTGCTCGCCTTCGGCACAGGGCACGTTCAGCTCGGGCGTGCTGAAGCTTGTGGGCAGCGCGTCGAGGAAGGCGCTCGGGTCGGCGTGCTTCGACAGGATCTCGAGCAGCCGCGCTGCCGTGTACATGGCGTCGTCGAAGCCGTACCAGCGCTCGCCGAAGAACAGGTGGCCGCTCATCTCGCCGGCGAAGGGCGCCTTCATCTCCTTCAGCTTGGCCTTGATCAGCGAGTGGCCGGTCTTCCACAGCACCGGCACGCCGCCCGCTTCGCGGATGGCCACCGGCAGCCGCTGGCTGCACTTGACGTCGAAGATGATCGGCGCGCCCTTGTGGCGCGAGAGGATGTCGCGCGCGAACAGCATCACCTGGCGGTCGGGGTAGATGATGTTGCCGCCCTTCGTGACGACGCCCAGGCGGTCGCCGTCGCCGTCGAAGGCCAGCCCGATCTCGGCGCCGGTGGCGTGCACCACCTTGATCAGGTCGGCCAGGTTCTCCGGCTTGCTGGGGTCGGGGTGGTGGTTCGGGAAGTCGCCGTCGACCTGGCTGTAGAGGTCGATCACCTCGCAGCCCAGCGCCTTCAGGATGGCCGGCGCGCTGGCGCCGGGGATGCCGTTGCCGCTGTCGACGACGATCTTCATCGGCCGCTTCAGCTTGCAGTCGCGCACGATGCGTGCGGCGTACTCGGGCACGATGTCCATCTTCGCGCTGCGGCCCTTGCGCTGCGTGTAGGTCTCGGTCTCGATGCGCTGGCGCAGCTTCTGGATGTCGTCGCCGTAGATCGCGCGGCCGGCCATCACCATCTTGAAGCCGTTGTAGTCCTTCGGGTTGTGGCTGCCCGTGACCTGGATGCCGCTGCTGCAGCCGTGCTTGCCGCGCGTGGCGGCCACGTAATAGAGCATCGGCGTCGTCACGGCGCCGATGTCGACGACGTCCAGCCCGGTCGACGCCAGGCCGCGGATCAGTGCCGCCGCCAGGCCGGGGCCGCTGACGCGGCCGTCGCGGCCCACCGCCACCGCGCGCTCGCCGGCGGCCAGCGCCTCGGAGCCGAAGGCCCGGCCCAGGTGTTCGGCGAAGGCCTCGTCGATGGTCTTGCCGACGACGCCGCGGATGTCGTAGGCCTTGAAGACGGACGCGTTGACTTGCATGAAGCGGGGCTCCCTCGAGTGGCTGCGCGGCATTGTAGGCAGCCCACCCGGCCGGCTGGCCGTTCGTCGGCCGGGCTCGCCATCCGTCGGCCGGCGCCGCGGGCGGCGGGTCGGGCTGCCTACACTGCGGCGCCATGAAGATCGACCGAGCCCTGCTGCGCGCGTCCTGGCATTCCTGGATCGCGAACGACTTCCGCGCCCCCAGCGGCCCTGGGTGGCTGCAGTGGCTGTGGACGCTGATCTTCTGCGCCGTGCTGGCGGTCGCGTTCATGCTCGTCGGCTTCTTCGCCTCGGCGAGCGGCCGCGACGCCTGGCGCGACCCGGCGGTCTGGGCACACCTGTACGGCCGCAACCTGGTCGTCTGCCTGACCGTCGGGCTGCTGATCCACCTGATGTTCGACGCCCTGCGCCGCTGGGTGCCGGCGGTGCAGCAGGCGCCCCGCTGGCCGACCTGGAAGCGCGCGCTCGTGTTCGCCGGCGTGCCGATGCTCGGCGTGGCGATCGGCTGGCCGCTGGGCGTGCGCCTGGCCGGCGGCGACGTGGGCGCCTGGCTCGACAGCCGCGAAGGCGCCAACCTCGTCGCCCTCAGCATGCTGCTGTCGCTGACGATCACCTTCGTGCTCTACCACTTCTTCGCCGCCAAGTCGCGCCAGCTCGAGGCCGAGCGCCGCGCCACCGAAGCGCAGCTGCGCCTGCTGCAAGGCCAGATCGAGCCGCACTTCCTGTTCAACACGCTGGCCACCGTGCAGGCGCTGATGGACAGCGACCTGCCGCGCGCGCGCCGCATGCTGGAGTCCTTCACCGACTACCTGCGCTCGAGCCTGGGCTCGCTGCGGCGCGACGACGCCACGCTCGGCGACGAGCTCGACCTCGTCGGCGCCTACCTCGACCTGATGAAGACGCGCATGGACGACCGCCTGCGCTACGAGATCGTCGCCGACATCGCGCTGCGCGAGGTGCGCCTGCCGGCGCTGGCGCTGCAGCCGCTGGTCGAGAACGCGATCCACCACGGCCTCGAGCCCAAGCGCGAAGGCGGCACCGTGCGCGTGCAGGCGCGCGCCGAAGGCGACACGCTGGTGGTGGAGGTCGACGACGACGGCCTCGGCCTCGCAGCACCGCCGCGCCGCCGCAAGGGCGCCGGCGTCGCGCTGGCCAACCTGCGCGAGCGCCTGGCCGCACTGCACGGCGAGCGCGCCCGCGTCGCGCTCGAAGACCGCCACCCAGGCACCCGCGCCACGCTGCGCATGCCCCTGCACCGCCCCGCCTGACCATGCCCACCGCACCCCGCACCACGGCGCTCATCGCCGACGACGAACCGCACCTCGCGCAGGCGCTGGCCGCGCAGCTGGCCGCGCTGTGGCCCGAGCTCGAGATCGTCGCCGTCGCGCGCGACGGCGACGAGGCCGCCGAGCGCATCGCCGCGCTGAAGCCCGACCTCGCCTTCCTGGACATCCAGATGCCCGGGCTCAGCGGGCTCGACGTGGCCCAGGGCATCGAGGGCGACACGCGCGTCGTCTTCGTCACCGCGTACGACGAGTACGCGCTGCAGGCCTTCGAGCACGCCGCGCTCGACTACGTGCTCAAGCCCGTGAAGGCCGAACGCCTGCAGCGCACGCTGCAGCGCGTGCGCTCGGCGGCGGCGCGCGACGACGAAGGCGAGCGCCTGCTCGGCGCGCTGCAGCGCCTGCTGCCGGCGGCGCCGGCCACCGAGCGCCTGCGCTGGGTGCGCGCCTCCAGCGGCGAGCTGACGCACCAGATCCCGGTCGACGAGGTGCTGTTCTTCCGCGCTGACGACAAGTACACGTGCGTGCAGACGGCAGCGGCCGAGCACCTGATCCGCACGCCGATCGCCGAGCTGGCCGCCATGCTGGACCCGGCGACGTTCGTGCAGGTGCACCGCTCGACGATCGTCAACCTCGCGCACCTGGCCGGCACGCGGCGCGACGAAGCCAGCCGCCTGTTCCTGCGCGTGCGCGGCCATGCGCACGAACTGCCGGTGAGCCGCGCCTACGTGCACTTGTTCAAGGCCATGTAGCGGAACGGCGGGCGCCTTCGCAGGCATGATGCGCGCCGATGCCCGCGCACCCGCTGCTCCGATCGTTCGCCCACCGCACCGCCCACTGGACCCCGGCCACGCGCGGCCTCGCGTGGAGCATCGCCGCCGGCGTGCTCTTCGTCGCCCTCAACGCCACGGTGCGCAAGCTCACGCTCGACCTGCACCCGATGCAGTCGCAGTTCCTGCGCTACCTGTTCGGCCTGCTGGTGCTGCTGCCGGTGGTGTTGCGACGCGGCATCAAGAACTACTGGCCGCGCCAGCCGGGCGGGCAGTTCGCGCGCGGCGCGCTGCACACGGCGGGCCTGGTGATGTGGTTCATCGCGCTGCCGAAGATCTCGCTCGCCGACACCACCGCGATCGGCTTCACGACGCCGATCTTCATCATGATCGGCGCCTGGCTGCTGTTCCGCGAGCCGATGCGCTGGGAACGCTGGCTCGCCACCGGCATCGGCTTCGCCGGCGTGCTGATCGTCGTCGCGCCGAAGATGTCGGGCGACGGCGGCGGCTACCAGCTGCTGATGCTGGCCTCGGCGCCGGTCTTCGCCGCCTCGCTGCTGCTGACGAAGGCGCTCACGCGCAGCGAGACGGCCGGCGTCATCATCCTCTGGCAGGCGCTCACCGTGACGCTGTTCAGCCTGCCGATGGCGCTGTGGGTGTGGCAGGCGCCGAGCGCCGGCCAGTGGGCCGGCTTCGCGCTCGCCGGGCTGCTGGGCAGCGCCGGCCACTACTGCCTGACGCGTTCGTTCGCGGCGGCCGACATCTCCGCCACGCAGTCGGTCAAGTTCCTCGAGCTCGTCTGGTCGGCGCTGATGGGCTGGCTGCTGTTCGCCGACGTGCCGACCGTGTCCACCGTGGTCGGCGGCGTCGTCATCTGCACCGCCACGCTGTGGGTGGCGCGGCGCGAGGCCTCGAGCCGGCTCTGACCGCGCACCGTCGACAGGTCCGGAAACGGCGAGTCGGCGCAACCCCGCGGCCTATCATGGCCGCATGGTCCTCGACGCCGACGCCGCCTACCTCGCGCTGAAAGCGCGCGACGCGCGCTTCGACGGCCGGCTCTTCGTCGGCGTCACCAGCACCGGCGTCTACTGCCGCCCGGTGTGCCGCGTGCGCACGCCGCGGCGCGAGAACTGCCGCTTCTTCGACAGCCGCGCGCAGGCCGAGGCCGCCGCCTTCCGGCCCTGCCTGAAGTGCCGCCCCGAGATCGCGCCGGGGCTGTCGGCAATGGACTCGTCGCGCTCGCTGGCCGACGACGCCGCGCGCCAGATCGAGCACGCGGTGCACGGGGGCGAAGCACGATCGCTGCCCGAGGTCGCGGCGCGCCTGGGCGTGACCGACCGCCATCTGCGCCGCATCTTCCAGGCCGCGCATGGCGTCACGCCGCACGCCTACCTGACGACGCAGCGCCTGCTGCTGGCCAAGCAGCTGCTGACCGACACCGCGCTGCCGGTCACGCAGGTGGCGCTGGCGAGCGGCTTCGTCAGCCTGCGCCGCTTCAACGCCGCCTTCGCCGAGCACTACCGGCTGACGCCCTCGCGCCTGCGCGGCGAAGGCCGCGCGCCCACCGACGGCGCGCCGCTGCGCCTGGCCTACCGGCCGCCCTACGACATCGACGCCGTGCTCGGCTTCTTCGCGCGCCGCCAGGTGCACGGGATCGAGGAGGTCGACGGCCTGGAGATCCGTCGCACGCTGGCCTGGCCCTGGCGCGGCGAGCGCCTGCTCGGCTGGGTCGCGTGCCGCTTCGTGCCCGAGCGGCACGAGCTGCACCTGCACGCCTCGCCGAGCCTCGCGCCGGTGCTCGGCGGCGTGCTGCAGCGCATCCGCCAGGGCCTCGACCTGGACGCCGACCCGGCCCTCGTCGACCGCGCGCTCGCCGCGCTGCCCGGCGGGCCGCAGGCCGGCGTGCGCGTGCCCGGCGCGATGGACGGCTTCGAGGTCGCGGCGCGCGTCGTGCTCGGCCAGCAGGTCACGGTGAAGGCGGCATGCACGCTCGTGCAGCGGCTCGTCGACCGGTTCGGCACGCCGGTGCAGACGCCGTGGCCGGCGCTGACGCACGTGTTCCCGGACGCGGTGACGATCGCCGCCGCCGACCCGGAGGTGATCGGCAAGCTCGGCATCGTGCGCCAGCGCGTGAAGGCGCTGCAGGCGCTGGCCGCCGAGATGGCCGCAGGCCGCCTCGAACTGCACCCGGCCGCGCCGCTGGCGCCCACGCTGGACGCGCTGCGCGCACTGCCCGGCGTCGGCGAGTGGACGGCGCAGGTGATCGCGATGCGCGCGCTGGCCTGGCCCGACGCCTGGCCGGCCACCGACATCGGCCTGATGAACGCGCTCGGCACGCGCGACCCGAAGCAGGTCGCCGCGCGCGCCGAGGCCTGGCGCCCTTGGCGCGCCTATGCCGTGATGGCGCTGTGGCACCGACTGGAGAACACCGCATGAACAACCCCCGCATCGAAGCGCAGTGCCGCATCGACACCCCGCTCGGCCCGCTCACGCTGGCCGCCACCGCGCACGGCCTCGCCGGCGCCTGGTTCGACGGCCAGAAGCACCACCCCGGCACGCTCGACGCACCGGTGGACGCGGCGCACCCGCAGCTGCGGCGCGCCGCGCGCGCCATCGCCGCCTACTTCGCCGACGGCCACGCGCCGCTGGACCTGCCGCTCGACGCCGAGGGCACCGCGTTCCAGCGCGACGTGTGGCGCGCGCTGTGCGCCATCGCGCCGGGCACCTGCGCCACCTACGGCGAGGTGGCGCGCCGCGTCGGCCGGCCGGCGGCGGTGCGCGCGGTGGGCGCGGCCGTCGGGCGCAACCCGGTGTCGATCGTCGTGCCCTGCCACCGCGTGGTCGGCTCGGACGGCTCGCTCACCGGCTACGCCGGCGGCCTGGATCGCAAGCAGGCGCTGCTGGCGCTCGAAGGCGCAGCGCCGGCGCGCCGATGAAGCCACGCGACCTGATCGAGCTGGTGACGCTGGCCGCGCTCTGGGGCGCGTCGTTCCTGTTCATGCGCATCGGCGCCGGCGAGTTCGGTCCGGCGGCGCTGTCGTTCCTGCGCGTGGCCGGTGCCAGCGCACTGCTGCTGCCCTTGATGCTGTGGCACGGGGACGGCGCGGCGCTGCGCCGGCATTGGAAACGCATCGCGCTGGTGGGCGTGGTCAACACCGCACTGCCGTTCGCGCTCTTCAGCGTGGCGGCCCTGGTGCTCAACGCCGGGCTGTCGGGCATCTTCAACGCGACCTCGCCGCTGTGGGCGGCCACGATCGCCTGGCTCTGGCTCGGCGAGCGGCCCGGCCGCACGCGCGCGCTCGGCCTCGCCATCGGCTTCTCGGGCGTGCTCTTCCTCGGCTTCGCGAACGCCAGCTTCAAGCCGGGCGACCACGGCGTGAGCCCGGCGCTGGGCATCCTGGCCTGTCTCTGCGCCACCCTCTGCTACGGCTTCACGGTCAACTACACGAAGCGCGCGCTCGGCGGCGTGCCGCCGCTGGCCGTCGCGGCGGGCAGCCAGCTCGCGGCCGCGCTGGCCACGGCCGTGCCGGCCTGGTGGTGGTGGCCGGCGCAGACGCCGGGCACGGCGGCCTGGGCCGGCGTGGCCGTGCTCGCGTTCGCCTGCACGGGCCTGGCGTACCTGCTGTACTTCCGGCTCATCGCCCACGTCGGGCCGGCGAACGCGATCACGGTCACCTTCCTGATCCCGGTCTTCGCCGTGCTCTGGGGCGCCGTGTTCCTGGCCGAACGGCTGGGTCCGACGCTGCTGGCCGGCTGCGGCGTGATCCTGCTCGGCACCGCGCTGGCCACCGGCGTGCTGGGGCGCTTCACCCGGAAGTGAGCCGTATCGCACACCTCGCCACCCTCTCGCGAGGGGGGTGGCGGCGGTCAGGTTTGCCGCGCGGCGATCATGCGCGGTCATGTCGAGCCTGCAGTTGTCCCCGATGCTCTGGCTGGTCGGCTTCCAGCTGGGCCTGTACGCCTTCGCCTGGGTGCTGGTGAGCCAGCTGCTCGGCGAGGAGCGCTCCGCCGTCATGCACTGGGGCCTGTTCCTGCTGCTGACGTCGGTGACGCTG
The DNA here is from genome assembly GCA_963204815.1 of Pseudomonadota bacterium. Lineage (GTDB taxonomy): Bacteria > Pseudomonadota > Gammaproteobacteria > Burkholderiales > Burkholderiaceae_C > Rubrivivax. The sequence goes on from CAUJHQ010000155.1 coordinate 17,418, forward strand.
ATGCTGGCCGGCGCGCGCACCGAGCCGCGCAGCTGGCTCGTCTACAACGGCGCCAACATCGCGTCGCTCTTCGCCTTCGCGTCGATGCGGCGCGGCGTCGAGCGCTTCATGCGCCTGCCGCCGTCGGACCGCGAGCAGGCCCTGCTGCTCGGCGCCGCCTGCGCGGTGTTCGCCTGGCTCGGGCCGGGGCCGGAGCAGGCCTCGTGGCGCGTCGTGCTGGCCTACGGGGTGCAGGGCGTGATCATGCTGCGCACGTTCCAGCGCGCCTGGGCGCCGATGCGCGCCGAGTTCGGCCGCCGCACGCTGATCGCGATCGCGGTGCCGGGCTTGATGATCGGCACGATGCTGATGTTCCTGTCGCTGCGCCAGCTGTTCGACTGGTCGAACCCGAACGAGATGCAGCGCAACACCACCGCCAGCGTGGCACTCATGTACTACTACCTCGGCGGCGCGGCGCTCTTCAACTTCGGCTTCATGGTGTTGCTGACGCAGCGCCTGGTGCTCGGCCTGCGCCGCGCGTCGCGCCGCGACGAGCTCACCGGCATCGCCAACCGGCGCGCGATGGACGAGGCGCTCGAACGCGCCTGGCAGCGCTTCCACCGCCACGGGCGCGGCTTCGCGGTGGTGCTGGTCGACATCGACCACTTCAAGCGCATCAACGACACGCTGGGCCACGCCGCCGGCGACGCCGTGCTGGTGCAGGTGGCGCAGCGGCTGCAGCAGCACGCGCGCGCGTCCGACGCCGTCGGCCGCGTCGGCGGCGAGGAGTTCCTGCTGCTGCTCGACGAGACCGCCGCCGCGCCGGCCCGGCTGTCCGCCGAACGGCTGCGCACGCTGCTCGACGGTGCCCCGGTGGCGGCCGCGGGCCAGGCGCTCACGGTCACCGCGAGCGTGGGCGTGGCCGTCATCGACGTCCGCGACCGCGATGTCGACGCGCTGATCCGGCGCGCCGACCGCGCGCTCTACCGCGCCAAGGCCGACGGCCGCAACCGCGTGGCCTTCGACGACGGCGCCTGAAAACGCCGGCGGGCCCCGCAGGGCCCGCCAGGTCGCGTGGGGTCTGTGCCCCAGCCGTGCGCGTTACTGGCGCGGGTACGCGAGGTCGGCGCGGCGGTTCTGCGCCCAGGCCGATTCGTCGCTGCCGCTGGCCTTCGGGCGCTCTTCGCCCCAGCTCACGGCTTCCATCTGCGATTCCTTCGCGCCGACGAGCTTGAGCGCGTTCAGCACCGCCTGCGCGCGCTTCTGGCCGAGGGCGAGGTTGTACTCGGTGCTGCCGCGCTCGTCGGCATTGCCTTCGATCTTGATCGCGACCTTCGGGTTGGCGGCGAGGAAGCTGCCGTGGCGAGAGATCAGCGCCTGGTAGTCGGACTTGATCGAGAACTCGTCGAAGTCGAAGTAGACGCTGCGGTCCTTCGACAGCGGGTTGTTCGGGTCCAGGTAGGCCGGCAGCGCCGAGCCGGCGACGGTCGACGAGGGTGCGGGCTGCGCCGAGGCCGACGGCACCGGTGCGGGAGCCGGCGCGGGGGCGCGGGCCGCCGGCGCTGCGGTGGCCACCGGTGCCGCCGCGGGCGGTGCGACCGGCGTGCTGCTGCACGCAGCGACGAGAGCGGCCAGGCCAGACAGGAGCGCGAGGCGGGAGGCAGAACGCATGGGGGATCTCCGGGACAGGGTTTTCGATGCTAGGACAACATTTGAGCAAATGCAATTCGGGCAAGCGAATGCGCCGCCCTATGATTCCGGCATGGTTGCCAAGGTTCCCGTCGCCCGTGAAACTCGCGCCGAAGCCGACCCGGCGGTGCGCGTGCTGCGGCGCTTCCGCCTCGTGTTCAACGCCGTGAAGACGCACTTCCGCCAGGTCGAGCGCCAGGCCGGCGTCGGCGGCGCCCAGCTGTGGGCGTTGTCGATCGTGCGCGCGGCACCGGGCATCGGCGTCAGCGGGCTCGCGCGCGCGATGGACATCCACCAGACCACCGCCAGCAACCTGGTGCGCGGCCTCGTCGCGCAGGACATGCTCGCCGCCGAACGCATCGGTGCCGACAAGCGCAGCGTGAGCCTCACGGTGCTGCCGGCCGGGCGCGCCGTGCTGCGCAAGGCGCCGGGGCCCTTCTCCGGCGTGCTGCCGGAGGCGCTGGCCAGCCTGGACCACGAGACGCTCGAACGCCTGGAGCGCGACCTCGGCCTGCTGATCGCGGCGCTGGGGGTCGACGACGCCGCTGCCGGCGTCCCGCTGTCGCAGATGTAGGGCGGATGTCGGCGCCCCACCACGGCCCGCACGACTTCTGGCGCAACCTGCGCGCCGAGTTCAGCGCCGGCGCGCCCTGGCGCGACCGTGCGGTGGTGCTGGCGTTCGCCGTCCTCACCGGGCTCGTGGTCGTCGGTTTCACGCTGCTCGCCGAGGCGGCGAGCCACGGCTTCGAACTGCTGCGCGCGCTGGGGCCGCTGGGGCCGTGGCTGCCGCTCGTGTGGACGCCGCTGCTCACCGCCGCGCTGCTGGCCTGGACGCGCCGCTTCGCGCCCGGCGCCTTCGGCTCCGGCATTCCGCAGGTGGTGCGCGCGCTCGAGGACGACCTCGGCCCGGACGACCGCCGCTGGCTGGTGTCGGTGCGGCTGTCGCTGCACAAGATCGCGCTCGTGTCCGGCGGCATGCTGGCCGGGCTGTCGATCGGCCGCGAGGGGCCGACCGTGCAGGTCGGCGCCGGCATCATGGGCGCGGCCGGCCGCTGGCTGTCGCCGCGCTCGGGCATCGACGCGCACGACCTGATGGTCGCCGGCGCCGCCGCCGGCATCGCCGCCGCGTTCAACACGCCGCTCGGCGGCGTGATCTTCGCGATCGAGCAGTTGTCGCGCCGGCGCGGCCTGAGCACGAATGCCCTCGTCATCGCCGCCATCGTGCTGGCCGGCCTGGTCTCGGTGTCGGTGTTCGGCAACCAGACCTACTTCGGCCGCCTGCGCGTGCAGCAGCTCTCGTGGTCGCTGCTGCTGCCCGGGCTGGGCGTGGCGCTCGCGTGCGGGCTGGCCGGCGGGCTCTTCGCACGCCTGCTCGTCGAGACGGCGCGCGCGCTGCCGCCGCGGCTGGCGCGCTGGCGCAGCGAGCACCCGCTGCGCTTTGCCGCCGGCTGCGGCCTGCTGGTGGCGGCGATCGGCATCGTCACCGGCGGCACCACCGCCGGCGCCGGCTATGCGCCGACGCGCGCGCTGCTCGAAGGCCAGGCCGAGCTCTCGGGCCTGTTCTCGCTGCTGAAGCTGTGCGCCACCTGGATCTCGGCCGCCAGCGGTGTGCCGGCGGGCGTGTTCGCGCCCTCGCTCACCATCGGCGCCGGCATCGGCCACGACGTCGCGCTGCTCTCCGGCCTCGGCCGCGAGGCGGCGATCCCGCTCATCGCGCTGGGCATGGCGGGCTTCCTGGCGGCGTCGACGCAGGGGCCGATCACGGCCTTCATCATCGTGATGGAGATGGTCTCCGGCCACACGATGGTGCTGAGCCTGATGGCCTGTGCGCTGCTGGCCAGCGGCGTTGCGCGCCTCGTCGCGCCGCCGATGTACCCGGCGCTGGCGGCGCAGTTGTTCCCGCCGGCGCCGGCGCCGCGACCCTGAACGCGCAGGTGCCCTTGTTACGATGACCGGCATGCGCTGGTCCCTCCCGTTCCTCTTCGTTTTGTGCGCCGCGCTCGTGCCGGCGGCCGGCGCGGCCCCGGCCCGCAAGGCCCCGGCACCGGCGGCACCGGCGAAGACCGTCTGCACCATCACGGTCAACTCCGCCGACGAGAAGGAGGCCTTCCGCCGCCATCTGCCGGCCTCGCGGCACCGCTTCGTCGAACTCGTCGAGCGCGGCCGCTCCGACTGGCTGTCCGCCGCCTGCAAGGCCAACGTGCGCTGCGACGTGCTGATCGTCTCCGGCCACTTCGACGGCGCCAACGAGTTCTTCTCCGACCAGCTCGAGGTGCGCGAATTCCTGCCCATCACCGAGCTCGAGCGGGTCTCCTGCAGCGCGTCGTGCCCGACGCTGTTCTCGCAGTTGAAGGAGGTGCACCTGTACGGCTGCAACACGCTGAACCCGGCGCCGCAGAGCAGCGCCTCGGCCGAGGTGGTGCGCAGCCTGGTGCGCGAGGGCCGCTCGGCGAAGGAGGCGCAGCGCGCCTTGCAGTCGCTCAGCGCGGCGCACGGCGAGAGCAGCCGCGAACGCATGCGGCAGATCTTCAGCGGCGTGCCGGTGATCTACGGCTTCCCGTCGGCGGCGCCGCTGGGGGCGATCGCGGGTCCCACGCTGGATCGCTTCCTGCGCGCCGGCGGCACGCGCGACGTCGGCTCCGGCCACCCGAGCGGCCGCCTGCTCGGCCATTTCGCGCCGTTCGCGATGACCTCCGCCTCGGGCATCGGCGCCGACGACCCACAGGCGGGCGCGCGCGCCGACATGTGCCGCTTCGCCGACGACCGCCAGTCCGGCGCCCAGCGCCTGGACTTCGTGCACGAACTGCTGCAGCGCCACACCGGCGAGTCGCGCCTCTACCTGGACCGCATGCTGCGCCTGACCGCCACGCTGGACGACCGCACGCGCCGCACGCCCGCGGTGGCGAAGGCGCTGGCCGAGATCGCCGCCGACGACGAATCGCGCGCGCGCTTCCTGGACTTCGCGCGCAACGCCGAGCAGTGGCCGGTGCGCGTGCGCATGCTCGACCTGGCGCGCGACCTCGGCTGGCTGTCCGAAGCCGACCGCTGGGCCGAGCGGGCGCGCATGCTCGGCGACCTGCAGGCGCGCGCCGTGGTCGGCGTGCCCGAGGTCGACCTCGCGTGCCAGCTCAACCAGGACCGCGAGCTCGAAGGCATCTTCAAGCGCCGCCTGCCGCCCGGCAGCGCCCAAGACGACGTCGCGCACGCCGCCGTGCGCGCCTGCCTGGGCAGCGACGAAGGGCGCGCCCGCACGCTCGCCGCGCTGGCCGGCACCGACGAGGCCGACGTGCGCGCCGCCCAGGCCTTCCTGCGCCACCGCCCCATCACCGACACCGCCGAGCTGCGCCGGGTGGCGAACGCGATCGCCGGCATGGCCCCCGGCGATGCGCAGGTGCGCGCGCTCGAGGTGCTGGGCCGCCACTACCTGTCGGACCGACAGGTGCTGACGCTGCTGGTGCGCCTGTTCACCGAGACGCCGTCGTGGGAGGTGCAGGACGCCATCGCCGGCATCCTGATCCGGGCCGACCGGCGCACCGTCGCCGGCCTGCCGCTGGAAAACGCGCTGCGCCAGCACCGGCGCAAGGCGCCGCGCGGCGACACGCTGGTCGACGCGCTGCTGCGCCGCTACGCCCCGTCCTGAGCGGGGGCGCGGCAGGAAGTCGCGCACCGATGGTTACGACCTCGTGCCACGGCGGCGGCGGCTGTGGAACACTTACCGGGTGACGTATCACCGCCTTCTCCGTTTCCGCGCCACCTGGGCGCTCGCCGCGCTGGCGGTGCTGCTGCCGCTGGGCGCCGGTGCGGCGCCGAAGACGGTGTGCACCGTCACCATCAACTCGTCCGACGAGCGCGACGTGATGCAGCGCCGCCTGCCGCGCGGCGACTACCGCTTCGTCGAACTGGTGCAGAAGGGCAAGCCCGACTGGCTGCAATCGGCCTGCCAGCGCGGCGTGACCTGCGACGCGCTGGTCATCTCCGGCCACTTCGACGACGGCACCGAGTTCTACACCGACCGCTTCGACGACCGCGAATTCCTCACCGTGCACGAGTTGCAGAGCGCCGCCTGCAGCGCGTCGTGCAACAGTCTGTTCTCGCAGCTGAAGGAGGTGTACCTCTTCGGCTGCAACACGCTGAAGTCGAGCCCGCGCCACGTGGCGTCCGACGAAGTGCTGCGCAGCGTGCGCCGCGCCGGCGGCTCGGAGGCCGATGCGGAACGCATCGCCGCGATGCTGAGCGAGCGCTACGGCCAGAGCAACCGCGACCGCCTGCGCCACATCTTCAAGGACGTGCCGGTGCTCTACGGCTTCTCTTCGAAGGCGCCGCTCGGGCGCGTGGCGGGGCCGCTGCTCGAACGCTACTTCCAGACCGCGCCGGCCGGCGAAGTGGCCAGCGGCCGCGCGAGCCCGACGCTGCTGAACCTGTTCGGCCCGTCGTCGATGATCGCGGTGGCCGGCCTCACCGACGCCGACCCGCACGCCAGCTTCCGCCAGGACATGTGCAACCTGGCCGACAACGCCCCGCCGGCGGCGCAGAAGGTCGCCTTCATGCACCAGGTGCTGCAGCGCGACATGTCCGAGGTGCGCATGTTCCTCGACCACGTCGAGCGCCAGGCGGCGGCGCTCGGCCCGGCGCAACGCGCGAACCCCGCGGTGGCAGCGGCGCTGCGCGACATCGAACGCGACACCGTCACGCGCGAGCGCTACCTGGCCTTCGCGCGCGACGCCGACGAAGCCACCGTGCAGGCGCGCATGATGGCGCTCGCCCGCACGCTGGGCTGGCTGACGCCGGCGCAGGAGGAAGACGAGTTCCTGCACATGGTGGCCGAACGCATGGCCAAGGGGGGCCTCGGCGCCACCGAGGTCGACCTGGTCTGTTCGCGCCACCAGGAACGCGAGCCCACGCTGGCGCGCCGCGTCATCGCGACCGGCGCCGCGCGCCCGGCCAAGGTCACGCACTCGGCCGTGTTGGCCTGCCTGGGCAGCGAAGAGGCGCACGAGCGCACGCTGAAGGCGCTGACGAGTTCATCGGACGACGATGTCGCCATCGCCCAGGTCTACCTGCGCCACCGGCCGCTGGCCGACCAGGACGAGGTGCGCACCGTGGCCGCGGGCATCGGCCGCATGACGGCGGCGGCCGCGCAGGTGCGCGCGCTCGAAACGCTGGCGCGCCAGCGCGTCAGCGACCCGCAGAGCCTGCAGGAGATCGCCCGCCTGTTCCCGCAGGCGCGCTCGCTCGAGGTGCAGCGTGCCATCGCCGGCATCCTGATCCGCTCCGACACGCGGCAGCTCGCGCGTGCCGACCTCGCGCGCACGCTGCGCCAGCACCGGATGCGCTCGCCCGACGGCAGCGACGTCATCGACCTGCTGATCCGCCTGCTGCAGCAGGCCTGAACGCGCAGTGGCGCGGCCGCGCGCCGCGTCAGTCCTCGAAGCCGCCCTGCGCGCGCAGCGCCTTCGTGTCGGCGCCGGTGAGCAAGGCGACGAAGCGCGCCGCGAGCGCGCGGTCGGCCGCCTTCGCGGCGGGGGCGGCGGTGTACAGCGTGGCCAGTTCGAACTGCGGCGGCAGCAGGCCGACGAGCTCGACGCCGGGCGTGTACCTGATCTCGGTCACCTGCGTGCAGCCGATCGGGTTCGGCGACGCGCAGGCGGCCAGCTCGCGCATCGCGGTGGCGCCGTTCGGGGAGGCCTTGAAGCGCGGCGCCAGCGTGTCGTGCACGCCCAGCTGTCGCATCACGTTCGCGAAGTGGATGCCGGCAGTGGCCTTCTCGGGGTCGGGGAAGTACAGGCCGTCGGCGGCCCGCAGGGCGGCCCGCAGCGCCTCGGGCGTGTCGACACGCGGGTGCGGGTGGCCGGCGCGCACCGCCACGCCGGTGCGCACGCGGCCGAGCGGCGCGCGCGCCGCGGCGTCGGCGTGGCCGCCCTCGCCGAGCGCGACGATCATCGCCTCGGTGAGCAGGATCACGTCGCAGGGTTCGCCGGCGAAGAAGGCCTCGCGCATGGCGCCGACGGCGCCGAAGCGCGCATTCAGCGTGGCACCGGTCTCGGCGGTGAAGCGGTCCTGCAGGGCCTTGACGAGGCCGAGCGCGGCGCCGGCACTGAGCAGATTCAGGGTGGTCATGGGGTCGTGGGGTTCAGGCAGCGCCGTCCATCGCGGCGACGATGCGTTCGGGGGTGAAGGGCAGGTCGCGCACGCGCACGCCGAGGGCGTCGAAGAGCGCGTTGGCGATGGCGGCGCCGGTGGGGCCGAGGCTGGCCTCGCCGGCGCCGAGCGAGGGCGCTTCGGAAGGCATCACGGCCACGTCGAGCTCGGGCACGTCGGCGAAGCGCAGCACCGGGTAGTCGTCCCAGCCGGCGTGCGCCGGCGCGGCGCTCTCCAGCAGCGCCCAGCTGGTGGCCTGGAGGGCGCCGCCTTCAATCTGCGCGACCACGCCGTCGGGGTTCACGGCCAGGCCGACGTCGACCGCGATCGTCAGGCGACGCACGCGCAGCCGTTCGGCGGCGTGCACTTCGGCGACGACGGCGCACCAGGCGCCGGTGTTCTTGTAGCGCGCATACGCGAGGCCGTGGCCGATGCCCTCCGCGCGCCGGCGCGTGGCCCAGCCGGCACGCGCGGTGGCCGCGTCGAGCACGGCGAGCGCGCGCGCGTCGTGCTGCAGGTGGCGGCGGCGCAGCGCCAGCGGGTCGGCGCCGGTGGCGTGCGCGATCTCGTCGATGAAGCTCTCGGCGGCGAACACGTTGCCGAAGGCGCCCAGCGAGCGCAGCGCCGAGCTGCGGCGCACCGTGGCCACGCTGTGGCACACGATGCGCTGCGAGGCGATGTCGTAGCCGGGGATCGCGTTGCGCTCGGCGCCGCCGCCCACCGCCAGCGGCATGTCGATCGACGGCGTTTCGGCGGCCGCGTGCTCGGTCTGCCACGCGCCCAGCAGTGCCGGCGTCGCGCTGCAGCCCGGGCGGCGGCTGTGGCCCGGGCTCCAGAGTTCGTGCTGCCAGTGGACGATGCGGCCGTCGGCATCGACGCCGGCTTCGAGCGCCATCGCCATCGCCGGGCCCTGCGGCGACAGCGACAGCTCGTCGGCCCGGCTCCACACCACGCGCACGCTGCGGCCAGGGTGGGCGCGCGCCAGCCAGGCGGCGTCGAAGGCGACGTCGTCGGCGCCGTTGTGCCCGTAGCAGCCGGCGCCGGGCACGTGCGTCACGCGCACCCGGCCTTCGTCGAGGCCGAACGCGAGCGCCAGGTCGCGCCGCAGGTTGAAGAGGCCCTGGCTGTGCGTCCACACGTGCAGCGCCGCGGCGTCCGCGTCGCCCTGCCAGCAGGCCAGCGCACACGACGGTCCGATCGACGCGTGCGCGATCCAGGGCTTGGTGTAGCGCGCCGCCAGCGTGCGCACCGCTGCGGCGGGCGCCTGCGCTTCGTGCACGACACGCGTGTGCGCCGGCCGCTGCAACAACGCGAGTGGATCGTCGGCCTCGTCGGCGGGCAGGCGCCATTGCACGGCCGCGGCCAGGCGCGCCAGCGCCGCGTCGGCCGCGCCGCTGCCGTCGGCGACGACACCGAACAGGCGGCCGTCGCGGCGCCACGCCAGGCCGGCGAGCGCGGCCTCGTCGACCGCGGCCACCTGCGCGCCGGTGCGCGGCGGGTGCAGCACGCGGCCGTGCAGCAGCGCCGGCGGCGCGAGGTCGTGGATGAAATGCGCCGCGCCCGCGAACAACGCCGGCAGCTCCGGCCGTGGCACCGGCGTGCCGACGAGCGCGCGCTGCGCGTGGCCGGGCCGCGCCTCGGCCGCTTCGCGGCGCAGCGCCGCGCCGGCCTGCTGCACCGACAGGCTGCCCGAGGTGACGCCTTCGTCGGGGCTGGCCGCCGTGTCCACCGGCAGCATGCGGATGCGTTCGAAGCCGACGCCGAGTTCGTCGGCGACGATCTGCGCCAGCGCCGTGTGCAGGCCCTGGCCGAGCTCGACCTTGCCGGTGCGCACCAGCACCGTGCCGTCGGCCGCGATCTGAACGCTCATGCCATAGCGCCCGCCGCCCGCCGCACCGCGCGCACGATGCGCGGGTGCGCGCCGCAGCGGCACAGGTGGCGGTCGAGCGCGGCCTTCACCTCGGCTTCGCTGGGCCGCGGGTTCGCGCGCAGCAGCGCGGCGGCGGCCACCAGCATGCCGCTGCTGCAGTAGCCGCACTGCGCTGCCTGCTCGGCCACGAAGGCGGCGCGCAGGCGGGGGTCCAGGCCTTCGACGGTGGTGACGGCATGGCCCTCGCAGGCCTCGACCGCCTGCTCGCAGGACGCCACCGAACGGCCGTCGACCAGCACGTGGCAGGCCCCGCAGGCGCCGGCGCCGCAGCCTTCGCGCGTGCCGACGAGGCCGAGGCCTTCGCGCAGCGCGTCGAGCAGCCGCGCCTTCGCGGCCAGCTCGCAGGCGCGGCCGTTGACGACCAGGCGCGTCACGGCGGCGCGCTTACTCGGCCTTGGCGCCCGAGACCTTGACGATGTTCGCCCACTTGGCGATGTCGTCGTTCAGGTAGCGGGTGAACTCGTCGACGTTCATCGTCATCGCCGCCGTGCCCTGGCCGGCCCACTGGCGGCGCACGTCGGCGTTGCCGGTGATCTTCGCGATCTCGGCGTTGAGTTTGCTGACGACCGCCGCCGGCGTGCCCTTGGGCGCCATCACGCCGAGCCAGATGGTGGCTTCGTAGCCCGGCACGCCGGCCTCGGCCATGGTGGGCACGTCGGGCAGCACGGCCGAGCGCGTCTTGCCGGTGGTGGCCAGCGCCTTCACCTTGCCGCTCCTGATGTGCTCGGACATCGTCGGGATGGCGTCGAACATCATCTCGAGCTGGCCGCCGAGCACGTCGGTGCGCGCGCCGGCGCTGCCCTTGTAGGGCACGTGCAGCACGTCGATGCCGGCCATGTACTTGAACAGCTCGCCGGCCATGTGGTACGGCGTGCCGGGTCCTGACGACGCGTAGGACATGCCACCCGGCTTCGCCTTCGCAGTCTTGATGAGCTCGCCGAGCGTCTTCTCCGGCAGCGCCGCCTTGCCGACGAGCACGAGGTCGGACGCGTTGATCGGCGCCACCGGCACCAGGTCGCGCATCAGCGCGTAGGGCTTGTTCGGGATCAGGCTCTCGTTGACGGTGTGCGTGTTCGACATCACCAGCAGCGTGTAGCCGTCGGGCGCCGCCTTCGCCACCGCATCGGTGCCGATCACCGCGCCGCCGCCCGGGCGGTTGTCGATGACGAAGTTCTGGCCCAGGCTCTCCTGCAGCTTCTGCGCGATGAAGCGGCCGAACACGTCGGCCGAGCCGCCGGGCGCGAACGGCACGATCACGCGCACCGGCTTGTTGGGGTAGTCCTGCGCGGTGGCGGGCAGGCTGAAGGCGGCCGCCGCGAAAGCGGCCAGCGCGAGACGAAGGGTGGGCGAAAGCATCATCGTTGTCTCCGAAAATGGGCCCGATTGGTTTTGTTTGGCCCCAGTGCCGCGACTCTAGCCGAAGCTCAAAAACCCAGCATGTTCGTGCGCACCCGCAGCAGGTGGTCCAGGCACAGCCGGCGCGCGCGCTCGCCGTCGCGGTCGCGCAGCGCGGCGACCAGCGCGCGGTGTTCGCGCTGGTACTCGAGCCGCCGTTCCGGGGTCGCGCTGCGGCGTTTGAGCATGCCCCACTCGCTCTGCGCGCGCACCTCGTTCATCAGGCGGAACACGCTGGCGATGAAGCTGTTGTGGGCGGCGAGCGCGATCGCCTCGTGCAGCGCGGCGTCCCAGTGCTCGAACTCCTCCAGCGTGGTGGCGAGTTCGGCGTGGTGGTTGCACTCGTCCATGCGCTCGAAGTCGGCGGTGGTGGCGTTGCCGATCACCATCTCGATCAACGCCGGCTCCAGCACGAGCCGCGCGCTCATCAGTTCGGCCGGGCTGATGCTGGCGCCCGAATTGGCCGGCGCCAGCTGGCTCAGCGCCTCGTGCACCTGCTCGGACACGTAGGTGCCGCTGCCCACCGTCTGCGTGATCAGGCGCTTGCGCTTGAAGTCCATCAGCACGCGCCGCACGGTGCTGCGCGAGAGGCCGTACTGCTCGCTCAGCGCGCGCTCGGTGGGCAGCCGGTGGCCGGCGCGCCAGGTGCGCGTGCGCAGGTTGTCGAGGATGTTTTCCTTCAGCCGGGCAACGGGATCCATGGGCCCAAATGATAGTGTTTGGTAGGATTTGGGTAAACACCTCCAGGAGACCGCCGTGCGCATCGCCACCATCGTCCACCAGGGCCGCCATCGCGTCGGCCGCGTCGTCGGCGACGAGATCGAGCTCTTCGCGGGCGACGGCACGCGCGGCGCGCTCGGCCTCATCGGCCTGGCCACGCTGCCGCCGGTGGAGGCGCGCGTGCCGCTGGACCGCGCCGCGCTCGTGGCGCCGATTCCGCAGCCGCGCCGCAACCTCTGGTGCGTGGGCCGCAACTACCACGCGCATGCGAAGGAGCTCAACGAGAGCGTCTTCAAGAACCACAAGCCCGAAGGCTGGCCGATCGTCTTCACGAAGGTGCCCGAGACGGTGGTCGGCCCGAACGACGTGGTGCGCCTGCCCGGCGCGGCCATCACGACGCAGATCGACTACGAGGCCGAGCTCGCCATCGTCATCGGCAAGGCGGGCCGCAACATCCGCGCCGCCGACGCGCTGGCCCACGTGTGGGGCTGGACCATCGTCAACGACGTGACGGCGCGCGACGTGCAGATGCGCCACTCGCAGTGGGACCTGGGCAAGAGCTTCGACACCTTCTGCCCGATGGGCCCGTGGATCGTGACCGCCGACGAACTGGACGGCACCAACACGCGCGTGCGCTGCTGGGTGAACGGCGAGTTGCGCCAGGACGCCCGCACCACCGACCTGATCTACGACATCCCCACGCTCATCGAGACCTGCTCGCGCGGCATCACGCTGCTGCCGGGCGATGTGATCGCCACCGGCACGCCGGCCGGCGTGGGCATGGGCATGAACCCGCCGCGCTGGCTGGGCCACGGCGATGTCGTCAAGATCGAGATCGACGGCATCGGCACGCTGGAGAACCGTTTCGTCGAGGAGAACCGCGCATGAAGTCCTTCACCGCCACCTTGCTGCTGGCCGCGGCCGGCACCGCCTTCGCCCAGGGCGGCTGGCCCGACAAGCCGATCACGATGATCGTGCCGTTCCCGCCCGGCGGCGTCGCCGACACGGTGGCGCGCCCGGTCGCCGAAGCCCTGAGCAAGGAACTGAAGCAGCCGGTCGTCATCGAGAACAAGGCCGGCGCCGGCGGCGCGCTGGGCATGGGGCTCGCGGCGCGCGCGCCGGCCGACGGCTACACGCTGCTGATGAGCCTGTCGTCGATCTCCATCCTGCCGGAGGCCGACAAGATCCTCGGCCGCAAGCCGGCCTTCACGCTGAACCAGTTCAAGCCGATCGCCCGCTTCACCGCCGACCCCAC
>CAUJHQ010000156.1 GCA_963204815.1 Pseudomonadota bacterium
TCGTTGCTGCGGCCGGGCCGCGCGAACTGGCGGCGCAGTTGTGCTTCCACGCCGGTGTTCGAGAACAGACCGGTGGGCAACGCGCGGGCCAGGTGCTCGAGCGTGACGCTGGCCGAGCGGCGCTGCAGCGCACCCACCCACAGCGCCTGCGCTGCCACGCGCGGCAGCGAAGCCAGCCGGCGTGCGAACTCGCCCCAGGCGGGGCGCACCAGCAGCGAAGGCTCGAAGATGTCGTGCGCCGCGCCTTCGTTCTCGATGAACGACGCGCATTGCTCGCGAGGGCTCATGCCGTTGGCCAGCGCCGCGGCGATGAAGCCGCCAGCCGACACGCCTACGTAGGCGTGGCAGTCGGCCAGATCGAGGCCATCGATGGCCTCGTCGAGCGCGCACAGCGCGCCGAGTTCGTAGATGGCGCCGAGCGGGCCGCCGCCGGCCAGGGCAACGCCGATGCGTGAACGTGAAACCATGCGCTCAGTCTAGGGCGCAGCGCCGCGCTGCGCCTGGGGCACGGCGTCTAGAGTCGCTTGAGCTTGAGCAATGCAGACGGGGCACCCGAAGTGCCCCGTTTGGCGACTCGAACGAAGCCGATCAGGCCGCAGCCGACTTGCGCGCGGTGGCGCGCTTGGCAGCCGGTTTGGCGGCGCCGTTGGCCTTGGCGGCCGCCTTCCTGGCCGGCGCGGCGGTGCCCTTGGAGAGCTTGGCCACCTGAGCGCTGAGCGTGTCGATGCGCTTGATCAGCGCCTCCACGTCCTTCGCCGAAGGCACGCCGAGCTTGTTCAGCGCCTTGGCAGTGCGCTCCTCGAAGATGGTCTCGAGCTTGTCCCAGTGCTGGCCGGCCTTGCTCTGCACGTCGCCGGCCATGTTGCTCATCTTGCTGGTCACGGCACCGATCTTCTCTTCGGCCACCGCCTGCGTCTTGCGTTGCAGCGACATGCCTTCCTTGACCAATGCCTCGAACACCTTGCCGCCTTCTTCCTGTGCCTTCGAGAAAGCGCCCATGCCGGCCAGCCAGATCTGCTGTGCCGAGTCCTTCACCGAGCCGGCCAGCGCGCTGTCCAGCAGGTTGGCGCTGGAGGCGGCCTTCTTGTTTGCCATTTGCTTGAGCTTCTTGACCATGGTGCGTGTCCTCTGTGTTGGGCGGGTATGAGTTGCACTATAGGCACCCCCCTTGGAGGTGGCAGCCTAAAAGTCTAGGGCGAGGGCTCTACGCCGGGCGTGGCCCGATCCGGGTAAGCGCGCAGCGTCGCTCCGAGGCCCTTGGACAAGAATAGGGGCAAACCCGTTCACTCTCAGGAGGATCCGCATGCAGTACTTCGTCACCGGCGCCACAGGTTTCATCGGCAGGCGCCTCGTCAAGACCCTGCTGTCGCGCCGCGGATCGGTCGTGTACTTCCTGCTGCGGCCCGAGTCGGAGGGCAAGGTGCCGGCGCTGCTGGAGTACTGGGGCGTCGGCAAGACGCGTGCGATCCCGGTCTTCGGCGACCTGACGACCAAGAAGCTCGGGGTGGCCGCCGAAGCGGTCAAGGCGCTGAAGGGCCACGTCGACCACATGTACCACCTGGCCGCGGTGTACGACCTGTCGGCCGACGAGGAGTCGCAGGTCAAGGTCAACATCGACGGCACGCGCAGCGCGGTCGAGTTCGCCAAGGCCATCGACGTCAAGCACTTCCACCATGTCAGCTCGATCGCCGCGGCCGGCATGTACGAAGGCGTGTTCCGCGAAGACATGTTCGAGGAGGCCGAAGGCCTGGACCACCCGTACTTCATGACCAAGCACGAGAGCGAGAAGATCGTTCGCAAGGAGTGCAAGGTGCCCTGGACGGTGTACCGGCCGGCGATGGTGGTGGGCGACTCGACCACCGGCGAGATGGACAAGGTCGACGGCCCGTACTACTTCTTCAAGATGATCCAGCGCATGCGGCAGATCCTGCCGCCGTGGATGCCGGCCGTGGGCCTGGAGGGCGGGCGCGTGAACATCGTGCCGGTGGACTTCGTGGTCGCCGCGCTCGACCACATCAGCCACCACTACCACGCCAGCGGCAAGTGTTACCACCTGGTCGACCCGCGCGGCTACCGCGTCGGCGACGTGCTCGACATCTTCAGCAAGGCCGCGCACGCGCCGAAGATGAACCTGTTCATCAACGCGGCACTGTTCGGCTTCATCCCGAAGAGCGTGAAGAAGGGGATGATGGCGCTGGCGCCGGTGCGGCGCATCTACCGCGCGGTGATGAAGGACCTCGGGCTGCCCGAGGACATGATGCACTTCGTCAACTACCCGACTCGATTCGACCGCCGCGAGACCGACGCTGCGCTCAAGGGCAGCGGCATCGAGTGCCCGAACCTGCACGACTATGCTTGGCGCCTGTGGGACTACTGGGAGCGCCATCTCGACCCGGCGCTTTTCGTCGACCGTTCGCTCAAGGGCACGGTGGGCGGCAAGGTGGTGCTGGTGACCGGCGGCTCTTCGGGCATCGGCCTGTCGGCCGCGTGCCGCTTCGCTGAGGCCGGCGCGATCACCATCATCTGCGGCCGCGGCGAGGACAAGCTCGCTGCCGCGGTGAAGGAG
Organism: Pseudomonadota bacterium; assembly: GCA_963204815.1. Classification (GTDB taxonomy): domain Bacteria; phylum Pseudomonadota; class Gammaproteobacteria; order Burkholderiales; family Burkholderiaceae_C; genus Rubrivivax. The sequence continues at coordinate 2,567 of CAUJHQ010000156.1, forward strand.
ATCCAGGAATACGCCGGCAAGGGCGCTCAGGTCTACAGCTACTCGGTGGACATCGCCGACGAGGCGAGCTGCGCCGAGTTCGTGCAGAAGCTGCAGGCCGAACACGGCGGCGTGGACTTCCTCATCAACAACGCCGGCCGCTCGATCCGCCGGGCGATCGAGTCGAGCTACGACCGCTTCCACGACTTCGAGCGCACGATGCAGCTCAACTACTTCGGCGCGCTGCGCATCACCATGGGCCTGCTGCCCGGCATGGTGGCGAAGAAGAAGGGCCACATCGTCAACATCAGCTCG
>CAUJHQ010000157.1 GCA_963204815.1 Pseudomonadota bacterium
GGCCGGGCGAGGCACGCACCCTGCTGGCGCGCGACCTGAAAGCCACGCTCGGCAGCACGACCGACGACGAGGCGCGCTGGGTCCTGGAAGAAGCCCGCGGCGCCGGCTGGGTCACGTCGGCCGCCGCGACCGTGCCGTCGATGGAGGGCTGGACGCTCGAGGACGCCACGCTGTCGCTGAAGGGCTGGCAGCGCCACGCCGAGCTGTTGCGCAGCGGCGCGAAGAGCCGCCACGCCTTCATGGCGATGAAGTTCGGCGACGCCGAGCTCGATGCGCTCTACCGCGAGCACCTCGAACCCGCCGTCGCGCTGACCGGCTTCGACCTGCGCCGCACCAGCGACGACCACAAGACGGCCGGCAACATCGTCAACCGCATGCGGGTGGAGCTGCGCACCAGCCGCTTCGTCGTCTGCGACCTTACGCACGGCAACCGCGGCGCCTACTGGGAGGCCGGCTTTGCCGAGGGGCTGGGCCGGCCGGTGTTCTACCTCTGCCGGCGCGACGTGCTCGACAGCGCCGACCGCGCGACGCGCCCGCACTTCGACACCGCGCAGCAGCTCATCATCGGCTGGGACCCCGCCGACCCCGCGCCGGCGATGCGCGAACTGAAGGACGCCATCCGCGCCACGCTGCCGGCCGAAGCCCTGCTCGACGACCCGGCCATGCCGCGGTGATATGGTCGCGCCGCCGCAAACGGCTACCCCCATGCGACTGCTGCTGCTCGAAGACGACCCCATCCTCGGCGAAGGCCTGCGCGACTACCTGCGCGTGGAAGGCCACGTCGTCGACTGGTTCACGCGCCTCGACGACGTGAAGGGCCTGGCCAACGAGCCCTACGACGCGCTGCTCGTCGACTGGCAGCTGCCCGACGGCAGCGGCCTGGACTGGGTGCGCAGCCTGCGCGAACGCGACATCCGCACGCCGGCGCTGATGCTCACCGCGCGCGACCTGGTGCACGAACGCGTCGGCGCGCTCGACTCCGGCCTCGACGACTACCTGGTGAAGCCCTTCGCGCCCGAGGAGCTGGTGGCGCGCATCCGCGCCGTGCTGCGCCGCGCCAGCGGCAGCGCCGGCCCTCGCAAGCGCATCGGCGACGTCGAGATCGACCTCGCCGCGCGCGCCGCGTTCGTCGACGGCGTGCGCGTGGACCTGACGGCGCGCGAGTGGACCGTGCTCGAAGCGCTGGTGCACCGCGCCGGCCGCATCGTGCCCAAGAGCGACCTCGAATCGCTGATGCTCGGCTTCGAGGGCGAGCTGTCGAGCAACGCGCTCGAGGTCTACGTGTCGGCGATCCGCCGCAAGCTCAGGCCGCAGCTGATCGAGACCGTGCGCGGCCTCGGCTACCGCGTCAACGCATGAAGACGGTGGCCGACCTGCGGCAGCGCCTGCGCGCAGCCGGCGCCGGCCCGCTGCACGAGCAGCGCGTCCTGCGCCAGTGGGTGCAGGCGCTGCCCTGGGACAGCGGCAAGCGCAAGGCGGAAGACTTCCTGCCGCTCGCGCTGCGCGACGCGCTGCCCGCGATCACCGCCGACCTCGAAGCCCTGGCCACGCTGCAGAGCGAGCACCCCGGTGCCGACGGCTCGGCGCGCCTGCTGGTGGCGCTGGCTGACGGCCAGGCGGTGGAAAGCGTGCTGCTGCCGCGCGGCGGCCTGTGCGTCAGCACGCAGGTGGGCTGTGCGATCGGCTGCACCTTCTGCATGACCGGCCGCGAAGGCCTGCTGCGCCAGGTGGGCAGCGCCGAGATCGTGGCCCAGGTGGCGCTGGCGCGGCGGCAACGCGCGGTGAAGAAGGTCGTCTTCATGGGCATGGGCGAGCCCGCGCACAACCTGGACAACGTGCTGGAGGCGATCGACCTGCTGGGCACGGTGGGCAACATCGGCCACAAGAACCTGGTCTTCTCCACGGTCGGCGACCGCCGCGCCTTCGAGCTGCTGCCGCAGGGCCGCGTGAAGCCGGCGCTGGCGCTGTCGCTGCACACGACGAAGCCGGGCCTGCGCGAACAGCTGCTGCCGCGCGCACCGCGCATCGAGCCCGCCGAGCTGGTGGAACTGGCCGACGCCTACGGGCAGGCCACCGGCTACCCGGTGCAGCTGCAGTGGACGCTGCTGGACGGCGTGAACGATGGCGCCGACGAGGTCGACGCGCTGGTGAAGCTGGTGGCCGGCCGCCGCATGGTGCTGAACCTCATCCCGTACAACACGGTCGACGGCCTGCCGCACCGCCGCCCCGACGACGAGAAGAGCCGCGAGATGCTGCGCACGCTGCACCGCCGCGGCGTGCTGACCAAGCTGCGCAACAGCGCGGGGCAGGATGTCGAAGGCGGCTGCGGGCAGCTGAGGGCGCGGGCGGAGAAGCCGGTGCATCTGAGGTTGCGGTCGGCATCACAGTCGAACGCGTAGGCCTGCGCGAGCCAAGGGTGCAGGGTGTCCGGCTCCGCTCATGTCCCCCGGGCCGGGCTGCGCCCGCCCCTCCTCCTCTTACTTCGCTCCGCCGGACACCCTGCACCCTTGGCCGGCACCAGCGGTGGCGTGCGCGTCGAGGACAACGGGCGCCACTGGAACGGCTCGGCGGGGGGCTCCGCGGAGCGAAGGAAGAGGAGGAGCGCCCGGCGCAGCCGGGCGCGGGGGACATGAGTGGAGCGGAGCCCCCCGGCGGGCCGGTCCCGCGCGGAAGACGGCACGCGAACGCTACGCCCGCGGCAACTTCGCCACCAGCGTCAGGATGTCGTAGCTGGCGACCAGCTCGCCGTGCTGGTTGGTCACTTCCACGTCCCAGGCCACCACGCCCTGGCCCTGGCCGTTGGCGTCGACCTTCTGGCGGTCGATCTTGCGCTTGGCCGTCAGGCGCGCCTGGATGGTGTCGCCGATGCCCACCGGCTTCACGAAGCGCAGCGTGTCCAGCCCGTAGTTCGCGAGCACCGGTCCCGGCGCCGGGCTGACGAAGAGGCCGGCCGCCGCCGACAGCACGAAGTAGCCGTGCGCGATGCGCTTGCCGAACGGGCTTTCCTTCGCCGCGATCTCGTCGAAGTGCATGTAGAAGTAGTCGCCGCTGATGCCGCCGAAGGCGACGATGTCGGCCTCGGTCACGGTGCGGCGGTGCGTGAGCAGGCTCTCGCCGATCTGCAGGTCTTCGAAGTGGCGGCGGAACGGGTGCACGCCGGTTTCGATGCGCGGCGCGCCGCACTGGTATTCGCCGGTGATGGCGGCCAGCATCGCCGGCGAGCCCTGCACCGCGGCGCGCTGCAGGTAGTGCTTGACGGCGCGCACGCCGCCCAGTTCCTCGCCGCCGCCGGCGCGGCCCGGGCCGCCGTGCTTCAGCAGCGGCAGCGGGCTGCCGTGGCCGGTGGACTCGACCGCCGCCACGCGGTCCAGCACGAGCAGGCGTCCGTGCAGCGCCGCCGCCTGGGCGACGAAGTGCGCGGCGGTGGCGGGGCTGCGCGTCACCAGCGTGCCGACCAGGCTGCCGCGGCCGCGCTCGGCGAGTGCCATCGCCTCGTCGAGGTCGGCGTAGGGCATCACGGTGCTCACGGGGCCGAAGGCCTCGACGTCGTGCGCCGGGTGGTCGGCCAGCGCGCCGCGCGCCACCAGCAGCGTGGGCGCGAAGAAGGCGCCTGCGGCCGTGCCTTCGCCCACCGGCTGCGCGCTGCCACCCACCACGCGCTCGGCGGCCTGCATCAGCAGCGCCACGCGCTCGGCCACGTCGGCCTGCTGCGCGTGCGAGGCCAGCGCGCCCATCTTCACGCCTTCGGCGGCGGGGTCGCCGACGACCGTCTTCTTCAGGCGCGCGGCGAGCTTGTCGACCACCGCGTCGAGATGCCGGCGCGGCACGATGGCGCGGCGGATCGCGGTGCACTTCTGGCCCGCCTTCACCGTGATCTCGCGCGCCACCTCCTTGACGAAGAGCTCGAACTCCTCGTCGTCGGGTGTCACGTCGGGCGCCAGCACGGCGCAGTTCAGCGAATCGGCCTCGGCGTTGAAGGGCACCGAGTGGCGGATCAGGTTCGGGTGCACGCGCAGCTTCGCGGCGGTGTCGGCCGACCCGGTGAAGGTGACGATGTCGCGCCCGTCCAGCCGGTCGAGCAGGTCGCCGGTGCCGCCGATGACGAGCTGCAGCGCGCCTTCCGGCACGAGGCCGCTCTCGTCGATCAGGCGCACCAGCGCTTCGGTGAGGTAGCTCGTCGCCGTGGCCGGCTTGGCGATGCACGGCATGCCGGCCAGGAAGGTCGGCGCGAACTTCTCCAGCAGGCCCCACACGGGGAAGTTGAAGGCGTTGATGTGCACCGCCAGCCCGCGCCGCGGCACCAGGATGTGCGTGCCGGCGAAGCCACCCTGCTTGGACAACTGCAGCACCGGCCCTTCGTGCACGAGGTTGCCCGACGGCAGCTCGTTGCTGCCGGCACTGGCGTACGCGAACAGCGTGCCGGTGCCGCCTTCGATGTCGATCCAGCCATCGGTGCGCGTGGCGCCGGTGTGGGCCGACACGGCGTAGAGCTGCTCCTTGCGTTCGCCCAGGTACTTGGCCAGCGCCTTCAGGCGCGCGGCGCGTTCCTGGAAGTCCAGCTTCAGCAGCGCCGGGCCGCCGACGCGGCGCGCGTGCGCCACCGCTTCGCCGAAGTCGAGGGCCTCGGCATGCGTGGCGTACACGGGCCGGCCGTTGACGGCGCTCTTCAGCGTCTGCGCGGCCTGCTGGCCGATCCAGCGGCCGGCGATGCGGCTTTGCAGGGTGGGGATGCTCATCGCGGTGTCTCTCCTCGGCGGGGATCGTAGTTCAGGCGCCGACGACCGGAATGCCGCGGAACTGCCCGGCGCCGCCGGCCGCCGCCGGCTTCGGCCAGCGCTGCGGGTCCAGCCGGTGCAGCAGCACCGCTTCGCGCTGGCGCGCGGCCTCGACGTTGGCCTGCTTCACGTGGCCGAAGCCGCGCATCGACAGCGGCACCTCGGCGATGCGCTGGCAGCGTTCGCGCGTGGCGGCGTCCAGCCGCGGCAGCCATTCGCGCACGCGCGCCTCGAAGGCGTCGGCCAGCGCGCGTTCCCTGCGGCGCTCGACGCTGCGGCCGAAGGGGTCCATCGGCGTACCGCGCAGCACCTTGCCCTTCGCCAGCCAGCGCATCGCGCGCAGCATCCACGGCCCGAAGCGGCGCTTGGCGGCGCCCAGCGCCGGCGGCGCGAGGTGGAATTCGAGCCTGAAGTCGCCTTCGAACTGGGCGTGCAGCTGGCGTTCGAACTCGCCGTCGGTGTAGAGCCGCGCCACCTCGTACTCGTCCTTGTAGGCCAGCAGCTTCGCGAAGCTGCGCGCCACGGCGGCGGTGACGACGGCCTCGCCGCCGAGCACCGCTTCGCGCTCGCGCACGGCCTGCACCAGCGCCTCGAAGCGCGCGGCGAGCCGCCGGTCCTGGTACTGCACGAGCATCGCCGACAGGCGCGCGACGAGCGCGTCCACGCCCTCCGGCGGCGCGGGGGCAGGTTCGTCCAGCAGCACGCGGCAGGCCTCGGGGTCGTGCGCGTGCAGGCGGCCGAGCGAGAAGGCCGCGCGGTTGGCCTCCACCGCGACCGCGTTCAGCTCGATGGCGCGCTGCATCGCCGCCAGGCTCACCGGCACCAGGCCCAGCTGCCAGGCGTGGCCGAGGGCGACGATGTTCGAGTAGATCGAATCGCCGAGGAAGTCTTCGGCCAGCGCCTGCGCGTCGAGCGTGCGCACGCGCTCGGGCCCGGCAGCGAAGCGCAGCTTGTCCAGCAGCAGCGGCAGGCGCAGGTCGGCGTCGGGGTTGTGCACGGCTTCGGCGACCGGGATCTCGTGCACGTTCACCAGCAGCTGCGTGCGGCCGTGGCGAATGGTCTGCAGCGCCTCCGGCGACGCCGCGACGACGACGTCGCAACCGAGCACGGCGTCGGCCTGCTGCACGTCGATGCGCACCTGGTTCAACGCCGCCGCGTCCTCGGCCAGGCGCACGAAGCTGAGCACCGAGCCGCCCTTCTGCGCGAAGCCCATGAAGTCGAGCACGCTGGCGGACTTGTTCTCCAGGTGCGCCGCCATCGCCACCAGCGCGCCCACCGTCACCACGCCGGTGCCGCCGACGCCGGTGACGAGCAGGTCGTAGGGGCCGGTCCAGTGGCGCTCGGCCGGCTGCGGCAGTGCGGCCACGGCGGCCGCGAAACGCGGGTCGCCACCCCCCAGCACGCCGGCGCGCTTCTTCACCTTGCCGCCCACCACGCCGACGAAGCTGGGGCAGAAGCCCTTCGCGCAGGAGTAGTCCTGGTTGCAGGCGGACTGGTCGATGCGCCGCTTGCGGCCGAGCGACGTTTCCAGCGGCAGCACGGCCACGCAGTTGCTCTGCACGCCGCAGTCGCCGCAGCCTTCGCAGACGGCGGGGTTGATGAAGAGCTTCTTCTCCGGCACCGCGAGCTCGCCCTTCTTGCGCCGGCGCCGCTTCTCGGCGGCGCAGGTCTGCTCGTAGATCAGCACCGTGACGCCGGGCGTGGCACGCAGCTCGCGCTGCACGGCGTCGAGCGCGCCGCGGTCGTGGAAGGTGGTGCCGGGCGGGAAGGTGTTGCTCTGCAGCTCGAACTTCTCGATCGCGTCGGACAGCACCGCCACGCGCGCCGCGCCTTCGGCCGCGACCTGTTGCGCGATGGCCTGCACGCTGGTCTTGCCGTCAACCGGCTGGCCGCCGGTCATGGCCACCGCGTCGTTGAAGAGGATCTTGTAGGTGAGCGTCGCCTTCGCCGCGATGGCCTGGCGGATCGCGAGGTAGCCCGAGTGGTAGTACGTGCCGTCGCCCAGGTTCTGGAAGATGTGCGGCACCTTCGTGAACATCGCGTGCGACACCCAGTCGACGCCTTCGCCGCCCATCTGGATCAGGCCTTCGGTGTCGCGGTTCATCCAGCTCGCCATGAAGTGGCAGCCGATGCCGGCCTGCGCGCGCGAGCCTTCGGGCACCACGGTGCTGGTGTTGTGCGGGCAGCCGGCGCAGAAGTAGGGCAGGCGCTTGACGCTGTCGCTGTCGTTGTGCAGCAGCTGCGGCGCGGTGAAGTCGACGACGCGCTCGCGTCGGTCGAGGGCCGGCGCGTGCTGCGCCAGCCAGGCGGCCACGCGCTCGATCAGGCGCGAAGGGCGCAGTTCGCCGGCCGCGCTGATGAACGGCCGGCCGAAGGCGTCGGCCTTGCCCACCACGCGCGGCCGCACCGGCGCGTTGTAGAAGAGCTCGCGGATCTGCGCCTCGACGATCGCGGCCTTCTCCTCGACGACGAGGATCTCGTCCAGCCCGTCGGCGAAGGCGGCGATGCGCGTCGGCTCGAGCGGGAACGACAGCCCCACCTTGTAGACGCGCACACCGGCCGCCGCCAGCGCGGCGGGCGCGATGTCGAGGCGACGGAACACCTCCATCAGGTCGAGGTGCGCCTTGCCGCAGGTGACGATGCCCACGCGCGCCTGCGGCGCCACCACCACGTCGCGGTCCAGCGGGTTCACCTTCGCGAAGGCGCGCACGGCCTCGAGCTTGGCGAAGAGGCGCTGCTCGATGGCCAGCGACGGCAGGTCGGGCCAGCGGTAGTGCAAGCCGTCGGCCGGTGGCACGAAGCCGGTGGCGGCGCGCACGGTGTCGGCATCGGCCCAGCCGGCCACGCGCGCGGCCACCGCGTCGAGGTCGACCGTGCAGCCGCTCTCCACCACTTCCGACAAGGCCGTGAAGCCGACCCAGTTGCCCGAGAAGCGCGACAGCGCCCAGCCGTAGAGCCCGAACTCCAGGTACTCGGCCACGCTGGCCGGCGCGACGATGGGCATCGACCAGGCCTGCATCGTGACGTCGCTCTGGTGCGGCATCGACGACGACACGCAGCCGTGATCGTCGCCCGCCACCACCAGCACCCCGCCCAGCGGCGACGAGCCGTAGGCGTTGCCGTGCTTCAGCGCGTCGGCCGCGCGGTCGACGCCCGGGCCCTTGCCGTACCACATGGCGAACACGCCGTCGGCGGTGCGCTCGGGGTCGCTCTGCACGCGCTGCGTGCCCAGCACGGCGGTGGCGCCGAGTTCCTCGTTCACCGCCGGCAGGAAGCGCACGCCGGCGGCGGCGAGCGCCTTCTTCGCCTTCCAGGCCTGCTGGTCGACCATGCCCAGCGGCGAACCGCGGTAGCCGCTGATGAAGCCGGCGGTGGCCAGCCCCGCGGCCTTGTCGCGCGCGGCCTGCATCAGCGCCAGCCGGATCAGCGCCTGCGTGCCGGTGAGAAAGATGCGGCCGCCGCTGGCCGTGAGGTTGTCGGCGAGGGCGTAGTCCTGGCGCACGGTGACGGTCATGGCACGGCCTTTCATTCCGCCGGCGGGCGGCGCTCGGAGAGTGCTGCACTGTAGGCAGCCCGGGCCGCAATGTCTTTGCGTTCCCGTGCCGCCGGCGGGGCCGCGAGCGGAACGTCTTTGCGCCGCCGGGCCTGCCCGCGTGGCAAACGTTTCGCCGCGTGGCTATGCTCGCGCGCATGGCCGCCCGCACCCCCGAGCTCGACGACACCGAGATGACCCTGCTCGACGCGCTGCAGCGCGACGCCCGCCTGTCCAGCGCCGCGCTCGCCGCCAGTGTCGACATGAGCACCACGCCGACCTGGCG
>CAUJHQ010000158.1 GCA_963204815.1 Pseudomonadota bacterium
CTGCCGATCTGCACCGCGCGGCCGCGTGTCATGACGACCACCTCGTCGGCGAAGGTCAGCGCCTCGACCTGGTCGTGCGTGACGTAGACCAGCGTGAGCTTCAGTTCGTGGTGGATCTGCTTCAACTTGCGGCGCAGCTGCCACTTCAGGTGCGGGTCGATCACCGTCAGCGGCTCGTCGAACAGTACTGCCGCGACGTCGCTGCGCACGAGGCCGCGGCCGAGCGAGATCTTCTGCTTCTGGTCGGCCGCCAGGCCCGCCGCGCGCTGGTCGAGCTGGTGGCTCATCTCCAGCATCTCGGCGATCTGGCCGACGCGCGCCTTGATCTGGTCGGCCGGCACCTTGCGGTTCTTCAGCGGGAAGGCCAGGTTCTCGGCCACCGTCATGGTGTCGTAGATCACCGGGAACTGGAACACCTGGGCGATGTTGCGCTGCTGCGGTGTCGTGCGCGTGACGTCGCGGCCGTCGAACTGCACGCCACCCTGCGACGGCACGAGCAGGCCGCTGATGATGTTGAGCAGCGTGGTCTTGCCGCAGCCCGAAGGCCCCAGCAGCGCGTAGGCGCCGCCGTCGCGGAACGTCATCTTCAGCGGCAGCAGCGCGTAGTCGGCGTCACCCGCCGGGTTCGGCTTGTACGAATGCGCGAGGTCGAGGTCGATGCGGGCCATGTCAGTGCCGGTTTCTCGCCGGTGCGACGAGCAGCGCGCCGTCGGCGTCGAACACGTAGGCCTGCGCCGGAGCCAGGTACAGCGTGACCGGCGCGCCGAGCTCGAAGAAGTGCACGCCGGTCAGCTGGGCGACGAGCTCGCCCACCGGCGTGGCCACGTGCACGAACGTGTCGGAGCCGGAGATCTCGGCCAGCTCCACGGTGCCGGCCAGCGCCACGTCGCCCGGTCGCGCGGCGACGCGCAGCGCGCTCGCGCGCACGCCGATCGTCAGCGCCTTCGACGCCGCCGCCGGCAGCGGGATCTGCAGCCCCGGCCCGGCGCGCAGCTGGACGCCGATGCTGGCCGCATCGGCGGCGATCAGGTTCATCGGCGGGTCGCTGAAGGCGCGCGCCACGCGCAGCGACTTCGGCGCGTGGAAGACCTCGGCCGTGGGGCCGTACTGCAGCAGCTCGCCGGCGTCCATCACGGCCGTGTAGCCGCCGAGCAGCAGCGCTTCGCCGGGTTCGGTGGTGGCGTAGATCACCGTCGAGTCGCTGCTCGCGAACAGCTGCGTCAGCTCTTCGCGCAGCTCCTCGCGCAGCTTGTAGTCCAGGTTGACAAGCGGCTCGTCCAGCAACATCAGCGGCGCCGCCTTCGCGAGCGCGCGCGCCAGCGCCACGCGCTGCTGCTGCCCCCCCGAGAGCGCGGCCGGGTAGCGGTCGAGGAAGGGCTCGATGTGCAGCCGGGCGGCGAGCTCGCGCACGCGCTGCTCCACGCCGCCCTCGCGCCGCAGCTTCAGCGGCGAGGCGATGTTGTCGAACACCGTCATCGACGGGTAGTTGATGAACTGCTGGTAGACCATCGCGACGTTGCGCTCGCGCACCGGGCGGCCGGTGACGTCCTGCCCGTCGACGAGCACGCGGCCGCGCGTCGGCGTGTCCAGCCCCGCCATCACGCGCATCAGCGTCGTCTTGCCGGCCTGCGTGGCGCCGAGCAGCACGGTGACGGCGCCGGGCTGCGGCGCGATGCCGAGCTCGTAGAGCCAGGTCGCGGCGCCGACCTGGTGGGTCACGGCGTCCAGCGTCAGTTGCATGCGGTCTCCAGGGTCGCGGCGGCGGGTTCGCCCAGCCAGTCGGCCACGCGGCGGCGCTCGGCGGCGCTCAGGTGCAGGCCCAGCTTGCTGCGGCGCCACAGCACGTCGTCGGCGCAACGCGCCCACTCCTCTTCCATCAGGTAGCGCAGCTCGCCTTCGTGCAGGCCGGGCACGACCTCGGGGCCGAGGCCGCGCACCAGCACGCGCTCGACGCGGCTGCCGTAGGCCCGCGCCAGGCGGCGCGCCAGCGCCGGTGCCAGCAGCGGCGAGCGCTGCGCGAGCGCGTGCACGAAGCGTTCGAAGTCGTGGTCGGGGCGCGTCGGCGCGCCGATCCAGGCCGTGAGGTCGCCGCCGGGCAGCGGCACGCCGCGCGTCCACGCGGCGCGCGCCTCGCCGAGCTGGCGGCCCACCTCGTCGGCGGCCTCTTCGGCGAGCTTGCGGAAGGTGGTGATCTTGCCGCCCCACACGCTCAGCAGCGGCGCGCCGTCGGTGCGGCTTTCGAGCTGGTAGTCGCGCGTCACGGCCGAGGCGTCGGCGCCGTCGTCGAGCAGCGGGCGCACGCCGCTGTAGGACCAGCGCACGTCGGCCGCGCGCACCGGCTTCGTGAAGTAGCGGCTGGCCTGCTCGCAGAGGTACGTGACCTCGTCGCTGCCGATGGCGGCGGCGCGCGGGTCGCCTTCGTGCTCGACGTCGGTGGTGCCGACGAGCGTGAACTCGCCCTCGTACGGGATGGCGAAGATGATGCGTTTGTCGGGGTTCTGCAGGATGTAGGCGTGGTCGTGCTCGAACAGGCGCGGCACGACGATGTGGCTGCCCTTCACCAGGCGCAGGCTCTTGCCGGCCAGTGGTTCGCCATGCGCCGGCTTCGCGACGCCGCGCAGGAACGACTCGGCCCAGGGCCCGGCGGCGTTGACGAGCGCGCGCGCAGCCACTTCGCGTTCGCTGCCATCGGCACCCCGCAGCGTGGCGACCCAGCCGTCGGCACCGCGCTGCGCCAACACGCAGCGCGTGCGCGTGTGGACCTCGGCGCCGCGCTCGCGCGCGTCGATGGCGTTGAGCACCACGAGCCGGGCGTCGTCGACCCAGCCGTCCGAATAGACGAAGCCTTGCGTGAAGCGCGGCTGCAGCGGCGCGCCCAGCGGGCTGCCGCGCAGGTCGACACCGGCCGAGCCGGGCAGCACCTCGCGCCGCGCCAGGTGGTCGTAGAGGAAGAGGCCGAGGCGGATCATCCAGGCCGGGCGCATCGCCGCGTCGTGCGGCATCACGAAGCGCAGCGGCCACATGATGTGCGGCGCGCTGCGCAGCAGCACCTCGCGCTCCTGCAGCGCCTTGCGCACGAGGCCGAACTCGCGGTACTCCAGGTAGCGCAGACCGCCGTGGATGAGCTTGGTCGACGCGCTGCTGGTGTGCGAGGCGAGGTCGTCCTGCTCGACCAGCATCACCTTCCAGCCGCGGCCGGCCAGGTCGCGCGCGATCCCGGCCCCGTTGATGCCGCCGCCGACCACCAGCACGTCGCAACGCGACTCGCCCAAGCTGACTCCAGGTTTTCGTTTGGCGGCGATTCTTGTTCGTTTGCGTTCGTTTCGACTCCGCGCTTACCCTAAGCGCGCTTCGTATCGTTTCCTTTAGCCTCGCGCGCCATGACGCCCAACCCCCGCCAGGCCGAGCTGCTGGAAGAGGTGCAGCGCCAGGGCTCGGTGTCGGTCGAGGCGCTCGCCGAGCGCTTCGGGGTCACGCTGCAGACCGTGCGGCGCGACGTGAAGCTGCTCTCCGAAGCCGGCCTGCTGGCGCGCTTCCACGGCGGCGTGCGCGTGCCCGGCTCGACGACCGAGAACATCGCCTACCGGCAGCGCCAGCAGATCCACTCCGGCGCCAAGCGCGCCATCGCCAAGGCGGTGGCGAAGGCGGTACCGCAGGGCTGCTCGCTGATCCTGAACATCGGCACCACGACGGAAGCGGTCGCGCGCGAGCTGCTGCGCCACAAGGGCCTGCGCGTCATCACGAACAACCTGAACGTGGCGACGATCCTGGCCGACAACCCGGACTGCGAGGTCATCGTCGCCGGCGGCACGCTGCGCGCGCGCGACCGCGCCATCATCGGCGAGGCCACGGTGGACTTCATGCGCCAGTTCCGCGTCGACATCGGCCTCATCGGCATCTCGGGCATCGAGGCCGACGGCACGCTGCGCGACTTCGACCTGCGCGAGGTGCGCGTCACGCGCGCCATCATCGAGAGCTCGCGCGAAGTGTGGCTGGCCGCCGACCACAGCAAGTTCAACCGGCCGGCGATGGTGGAGGCCGGGCACGTGAGCCAACTCGATATGCTGTTCACCGACCAGGCGCCGCCGCCGCCCTTCGCCCAGTTGCTGGCCGAAGCCGGCGTGCAGTGCGACGTTGCCGGAGACACCGCATGACGAAGAAGTTCATCCTCGCGCTCGACCAGGGCACCAGCAGCTCGCGCAGCATCGTCTTCGACCGCGACGGCCGCATCGTCGCGATGGCGCAGCGCGAGTTCCGCCAGATCTACCCGCAGCCCGGCTGGGTCGAGCACGACCCGGAGGAGATCTGGACCAGCCAGCTCGCCACCGCGCAGGAGGCGCTGGCCAAGGCCGGGCTGAAGGCGGCCGACATCGCCGCCATCGGCATCACCAACCAGCGCGAAACCACCGTCGTGTGGAACCGCCGCACCGGGAAGGCGGTGCACAACGCCATCGTCTGGCAGGACCGGCGCGGCGAGCCGCTGTGCGCGCAGCTGCGTGCGCAGGGCCACGCCGAGCAGATCCGCGCCAGCACCGGCCTCATCGTCGACGCCTACTTCTCGGCCACCAAGCTGCGCTGGATCCTCGACCACGCGAACGGCGCGCACATCGCCGCCGCGCACGGCGACCTCGCGTTCGGCACCGTGGACAGCTGGCTGATCTGGAAGCTCACCGGCGGCCGCGTGCACGCCACCGACGTCAGCAACGCGTCGCGCACGATGCTGTTCGACATCCGCCACAACGTCTGGGACCACGAGCTGCTGAAGCTGCTGCACGTGCCCGACAGCCTGCTGCCGCAGGTCTTCCCGTCGAGCCACGTGTTCGGCGAGACCGACGCCGCGCTGCTCGGCGCACCGATCCCGATCGCCGGCAACGCCGGCGACCAGCAGGCGGCACTGTTCGGCCAGGCCTGCTTCAAGGCGGGCCTGGCGAAGAACACCTACGGCACCGGCTGCTTCATGCTGATGCACAGCGGCGAGCGCTTCCTGAAGTCGGCCAACGGCCTGATCACCACCGCTGCGGCGCAGCCCGGCGGCAAGCCCGAGTTCGCGCTCGAAGGCAGCGTCTTCATCGGCGGCGCGGTGGTGCAGTGGCTGCGCGACGGCCTGCACGCCATCAAGGCCAGCGGCGAGGTGCAGGCGCTGGCCGAGAGCGTGCCCGACGCCGGCGGCGTGATGTTCGTGCCCGCCTTCACCGGCCTGGGCGCGCCCTACTGGAACGCCGACGCGCGCGGCGCCATCGTCGGCCTCACGCGCGGCAGCACGGTGGCGCACATCGCGCGCGCGGCGCTGGAGAGCATCGCGTTCCAGAGCGCCGCATTGCTGCAGGCGATGGCCAAGGACACCGGCCAGGTGACCGAGTTGCGAGTCGACGGCGGTGCCTGCGTGAACGACCTGCTGATGCAGTTCCAGGCCGACCTGCTGGGCATTCCGGTGGTGCGGCCGCAGGTCACCGAGACCACCGCGCTCGGCGCCGCGTACCTGGCCGGCCTGGCCACCGGCGTCTGGAAGGACACCGACGAGCTGGCGTCGATGTGGCAGGTGGAACGCCGCTTCCACCCGACGCTGTCGCGCGAGCGCGCGGCCGAGGCGATGGCGCGCTGGGAGCACGCGGTGCGGCAGGCGACGGCGGCGTGAGCATGCGCCGGGCGGGCGTCGCGCTCGCACTGCTGGCGCTGGCCGTGCTGGCGCTGGGCACCCTGGTCTACGCGCTCGACCGAGGGGCGGGCACCGCGGTGCTGTGGCCGCGCGCGCTCACGCGCCAGGGCGGCGCACCGGTGTTCGGCACCGTCGGCGGGTCGCTGCCGTCGCTGGCGCATGCCTTCGCCTTCTCGCTGCTGAGCGCGCTGGCGCTGCCGTGGCGGCGCGCCTGGCAGGCCGGCGCCTGCGCCGGCTGGGCGGTCGTCGACGCGCTGTTCGAGATCGGCCAGCACCGCGCGCTGTCGGGGCCGCTGGGCGAGCTGCTGCCGCCGCTGGCGAACTACTTCCGCCGCGGCACCTTCGATGCACTGGACGTGGCCGCAGGCTTCGTCGGTGCGGCGCTCGCGTACGGGTTGCTGCGGCGCTTCGCGCGCGCGGGGGGCGGCTGACGCGCGTTCAGAGCGCGTTCAGAACGCCGCGCCGAAGTCGAGCGCGTCGGCACGCCGGCGCAGCGCGCCGGGCGCCGCGTCGGCCAGCGCGGCACCGGCCGCGGCCAGGTCGCCGGCGACCGCGAAGCGCAGTGCACCGGCGGCCCAGTGGCGCTCGGCGAAGTCGCGCACCTGCTCGGGCGTGACGGCCAGCAGTTCGTCGACCTGTTGTGCCAGCGCCGCCGGCGCCCGGCCCTGCACGAGTTGCGCGCCGACGAACTGCGCCAGGCCGCCCGTGCCCTGCAGCCGGCGCACGAGGTTGCCGATGAGCGTGGCGCGGCGCGCGTCGAGCTCGGCCGCACCCGGCGCCGCGCGCGCCAGGCGCTGCACCTCGGCCTGCATCAGCTGCAGCACGGCAGCGGCGCTCGCGTGCTGGGTTTGCGCCGACGCGAACCAGGCCCCCGCCTCGGCCTGCGGCTCGCCGAACGCGGCCACGCCGTAGCTGAGGCCGCGCTGGATGCGCACCTCCTGGTTCAGGCGCGACGAGTAGCCGCCGCCGAGCACCACGTTGGCGACGTCGGCGCGCGCGCGCTCGCTGGACGCGCCGGCGACGAAGGGCGCGGCGATGACGACGCTGCTCTGGCCACTGCCCGGCAGGTCGACCAGCACGCCGGCGGCGTCGATCGGCTGCGGCCGGGCGCGCGGCAGCGCCGGCGGCGGTGCGGCCGGCCGCGCCCAGGCGGCGAAGTGGCGCTCGGCCAGCGTGCGCGCCTCGGCCGCGTCGACGGCGCCGGCGAGCACGAGGATCGCGCGGTCGGGCCGCACGAAGCGCGCGTGCAGGCGGCGCACCGTGTCGGGCGTGACGCGCGCGAGCGTCGCCGGCGTCGGCGACCAGCCGGGCGGCACATCGCCCCAGAAGGCGCGGCGGGCCGCCATCTGGGCGACCTCGCCCGGGTTCGCGAACGCGACGCGCAGCGCGTCCAGCGCCTGCGAGCGCGCGCGCTCGAACTCGGCCGCCTGCAGCAAGGGGGCACGCGCGCAGTCGGCCAGCAGCGCGAGCGCGGCAGCGCAGCGCGGCGCGGTGACGGTCATCGACAGGCTGGCGTGGCGCCACGCGGCGGCGGCGTCGAGCGTGCCGCCCAGCGCCTCGGCGGCGCGTGCGATGCGCAGCGCGCCTTCGGCGCGGCCCTGGCGGCGCGCGCCCTTCGTCAGCAGCGTGGCCAGCAGCGCGGCGGCGCCGGCCTGGCCGGCGGGGTCGGTCTCGCGCCCGGCCTGCAGCAGCAGCGACACGCTGACCAGCGGCACCTTGTGGCGCGCCGCGACGACGACGCGCAGCCCGTTGGCGAGCGTGAACTCGTCGATCGCCGGCCAGGCGAGCGCCGGCGGCGGGCCCGGCTCGGGCGGGCGGTCGAGGGCCTCACCCTGCGCCCACGCCGGCACGGCCAGCGCGGCGGGTGCGGCCAGCAGCAGGCGGCGCTTCATGACGTCGGTGCCTGCGTGTAGGTGGCGCTGACGCGGTGCGCCTGCAGCACGTGCGTGCGCAGCACGCGGCGCACGTCGCCGGCGCTCACGGCCTGCAGGCGCGCGAGCTCGGCGTCGGCGGCGCGCACATCGCCGGCCATCACGAGCGCGTTGCCGAGCGCCATCGCGCGGCCGGCCGCCGTCTGCCGTTCGGCGAGCGCGGCGGTGAGCAGCTTCAGGCGCACCTTCTCCAGCTCGGCGGCCGGCAGCGGGCCTTCGGCGAGGCGGCGAATCTCGGCCAGCAGCGGCGCTTCGAGCGACGCCGCCGGCCGCGGGCCGGACGCGATGGCGTAGCCAACCAAGAGGCCGGCGTCGGCGTTCAGCAGCGGCTCGAAGCCGGCCGACTGCGCGCTGCGCGCGCGGTACACCAGCGCCTCGTTCAGGCGCGACGAATCGCCGTCGGCCAGCAGCGCCGCCGCCACCTTCAGCGCCGGTGCGTCGGCGTGCGCGGCCGGCGGCCCCTGCCAGAGCAGTGCCAGCGCCGGCAGCGGCACCGTCGGCGCGGTGAGCGCGACGCGCCGGTGTTCGCGCCGGCGCGGCTCCGCGCTGCGCACGCGCGGCACGCTGCCCTCGGGCCGCGGCAGGCGGCCGAGGTGGCGGTCGACCCAGCGGTCGAGGTCGGCGGGGTCGAAGTCGCCGACGACGACGAGCGCCACGTTGTCCGGCCGGTAGTAGGTGCGGTGGAAGGCGCGCACGTCGTCCAGTGTCGCGGCGTCGAGCTCGGCGAGGTTGCCGATGCCCGGCCGCCGGTACGGGTGCTCGATGAAGCCGAGCTCGGGCAGCGCGTTGAACAGGCGGCCGTAGGGATCGGCCTCGACGCGCTCGCGGTATTCCTCCTTCACCACGTCGCGCTCGCTGGCGAAGTTGGCGGCGTCGACGTTCAGGTTCGACAGCCGCTCGGCCTCGGCCCACAGCAGGCGCTCGAGGTGATTGGACGGCACCTCGTTGAGGTAGGCCGTGGTGTCGTCGGCGGTGAAGGCGTTGTTGCTACCGCCCACGTCTTCGGTCAGGCGGTCGAAGGCTTCGCTGGCGAGGTGGCGCGTGCTCTTGAACATCATGTGCTCGAAGAGGTGCGCGAAGCCGGAGCGCCCGGGCGGGTCGTCCTTGCTGCCGACGCGGTACCACATCTGCACGGCGACCGTGCCGCCGCCGGGCTCGGCCGCGGCGATGACGTGCAGGCCGTTGGCGAGCCGGCGTTCGCGCAGCGCCAGCGCCGGCAGCGCCAGCGGCGCCGCGCGCAGGCCCGGCGCGGCGGCCAGGGCGGCGGCCGCGAGCAGCAGGCGCCGGCGCGGCAGGCCGATCACCGCCGCGTCACTTGATCTCGAAGTCGGCCAGCGTGCGGCCGGCGGCGATGGCCTCGCGCAGCCACACCGGCTTGAGGCCACGGCCGGTCCAGGTGAGGCCGGCGTCGTCGCGGTACTTCACGGGCACCGTGCCCTTGGCCTTGCGGCCGGCCGCCTTGCGCGCCTTGCGCACCGCCTTCTTCGCCGCGCCGCCGGCGGTCGGGGCCAGGCCGAGGTCGGCGGCGCTGAGGCCGTAGTGCGCGATCGCGTCGCGGATGCGCGCGACGACGTCGGCGGTCTCCTTGCGGCGCAGCTTCTCGGCTTCGGCCTTCAGGGCCTCGATCTGCTGCAGGACTTGTTCGTAGGACTTCTTGGCCATCGGTCGACCTCGGGCGGCACCGCGCCAGCGCGGCGGCGCGCAACATACCACGCGCCGCGCCGCGGCCTCTGCTGACATGGGGGTGTCAGGGGCCCCGGCGCACGATCGCGCTCCCTTCACAACGCCTTCGAGGAGAACGTTCATGAACCGCGACGCCTCGCCCTCGCCCTCGTTCGACGCCGCGCTGGCGCGTGCCGTCGCGAACGGCGGGCGTATCGTCGAGCCGAAGACGGCGCTGGCGGCCGGCTGACAGGAGGACCCATGAAGTTCGGCTACACCATCGTCTACGTCGCCGATGTCGAGGCGTCGCTCGACTTCTTCGAGCGCGCGTTCGGCCTGGCGCGGCGCTTCGTGGCGCCGGGCGGCGGCTACGGCGAGCTGGAGACCGGGGCCACCGCGCTCGCCTTCGCGGACCACGCGACCGCGCACGACAGCCTGGGCGGCGACTACGTCGCGGCGGCGTCGAGCGCGCGGCCGCTGGGCGTGGAGGTCGGCCTCGTCACCGACGACGTGGCGGCCGCGGTGCAGCGCGCGGTCGGCGCCGGCGCGGCGCTGCTGAAAGCGCCCACCACCAAGCCCTGGGGCCAGGTCGTCGCCTACGTGCGCGCGCCCGACGGCACGCTGGTGGAGCTCTGCACGCCCGTCGGCGGGGCTACCAGCTGAGCGGGTTCACGCGGTAGCAGCCGGCGAGCTCGGCGAACAGCGCCGGCTGCTCGGCGGCCAGCGCCTCGGGGCGTTCGAAGAAGACTTCGCTGGCGCAGGCGAAGAACTCGGCCGGGTTCGTGGCCGCGTAGGCGTCGAGCACGCTCGGTGCGCCTTGCGCGAGCCGCGCGTGCAGGTCGTCGAACGCGGCCTGCAGCACCGCGGCCCAGCGCGCATAGCGCTCGCGCCGGCCGAGCAGCGGCGCGCCGTTCGGCGGGCCGGTCTCGCTGTCGAGCTGGTGCGCGAACTCATGCACGACGACGTTGCGGCCGTCGACCGGGTCGGCGGCGCCGGCGATCACGTCGTCCCACGACAGGATCACCTGCCCCTGGTGCCAGGACTCGCCGGCCAGCACGCGGCGTTCGTCGCGCACCAGGCCGGCGGCATCCGGCGTCTCGCGCGCGACGACGAAGGCGCCCGGGTAGACCAGCACCTGGCGCAGGTTCGGGAAGCCGCCGGCGCGCCGGTTCAACTGCAGCAGCGAGGCCTGCGCGGCGACCAGCACGCGCATCTCGTCGGTGACCTCCAGGCCGGCGCAGCCGATGAAGGGCTTCTCGGCCAGCAGCACCTGCACGTGCTTCTTCAGCTGCAGCTGCAGGTCAGCCGGCAGGCGCGCGAAGGCGGGCATGCGGCGGCGCAGGATCTCGCGCCAGGCGGCCGGGAACGGCTGGTGCCGGATGCGTGCACGCCGAAGGTGGCGCCAGACCGGCGGGGCCCAGAACCAGGCCGATGCGGCCAGCAGGATGCCGGCGAGGAGGATGGGGCCCACCGGTCGCATCTGCGGCACCGGTGCCGAACTTCAAGGCGGGGAATGCCTGTAGACGAGCGTGGGGCCGCCCAGCAGTTCGAGCTTGCCGCCGGGGTTGGCGCCCAGGCGTTCGGCGAGGCGGATCGAACGCGTGTTGTCGGGCCGGATCAGGCTGA
The DNA here is from genome assembly GCA_963204815.1 of Pseudomonadota bacterium. Taxonomy (GTDB): domain Bacteria; phylum Pseudomonadota; class Gammaproteobacteria; order Burkholderiales; family Burkholderiaceae_C; genus Rubrivivax. Next base: position 10,876 of record CAUJHQ010000158.1, read on the forward strand.
TCAGCTCGCCGTTCAGTCCCAGTTCGCGGCGGCCGAAGGCGAGCGCGGCGCTCGCCGCCTCGAACGCGAAGCCCTGGCCCCAGGCGTCGCGCGCGAGCAGCCAGCCGAGTTCGTTGCCAGGCCAGCCTTCGGGGTTCAGGAAGCCGGCGCGGCCGATCAGGCGGCCGTCGCTGCGGCGCTCGATCGCCCACATGCCGTAGCCGAGCAGCGCCCACTGGCCAAGGAACACGGCCATCGCGCGCCAGGCCATGTCGCGCCCCACCGGGCCACCGGCGCCGATGTGGCGCATGACCTCCGCGTCGGCGCACATCGCCGCGTAGGCGTCGAGGTCGCCCTGCACGAAGGCGCGCAGGCGCAGGCGCGGCGTGCGGAAGGCGACCACCGAGCTCATTCGCGGGGCTCGCAGCGCACCTCGGTCTTCACCGAGTTGGCGATGAAGCACTCCTCGTGCGCGCGGTGGTGCAGCGCGTGCAGTTCGGCGGCGGTCGGCTGCCGGCCCGCGAAGACGACGCGCGGGCGCAGCGTGACAACCGTCATCGCGACGCGGCCCTCGGCGTTCTTCGCCATCGTGCCGGCGGCGTCGTCCTCGTAGCGGTCGACGCACCAGCCGTCGCCGGCGGCGAGCGACAGGAACCACAGCATGTGGCAGCTCGACAGCGAGGCGACGAACATCTCCTCGGGGTCGACCGCGGCCGGGTCGGAGAACGGCAACTTCACGACCGACGGCGACGACGAGGCCGGCACCACCGCGCCGCCATCGAAGAAGAGCGTGTGGGCGCGGTGGTAGCGCTGGTCGGTGAAGGCCTCGCGCGGGTCGCGCTGCCATTCGAGTCGGGCGGTGTAGGCGTGCATGCGGCGCATTCTCGCGTGCGTGCGATGCTCCGCGCCATGCGCCGCGCCGACCGCCTGTTCCAGATCGTCCAGCTCGTGCGCGGACGCCGGCTGACGACCGCCGACTTCCTGGCCGCACGGCTGGCGGTGTCGGTCCGCACGGTCTACCGCGACATCGCCGACCTGCAGGCGCAGGGCGTGCCGCTCGAAGGCGAGGCCGGCGTCGGCTACCGCATGCGCGCCGGCTTCGACCTGCCGCCGCTGATGTTCACGCGCGACGAGGCGCAGGCGCTGGTGGCCGCCGTACGGCTGGCACAGCCGCGGCTCGACCACGCGCTGGCGGCCCACGGCGAGATGGCGCTGGCGAAGATCGTCGGCGCACTGCCGCCCGGCGTGCGCGCCGCCGCCGAGGGGCTGGCGCTGTTCACCCTCTCCGGCGGCGTCGACGACGCCACGCGCGGCCGGCTGGAGCTGCTGCGCAAGGCCGTGGAGTCGCGCCACAAGCTGCGCTTCGCCTACCGCGACCAGGCCGGCGCCGACAGCGCGCGCTGCGTGCGCCCGCTCGGCTGCTTCTTCTGGGACGCGGTGTGGACGCTCGCCGCCTGGTGCGAGCTGCGGCAGGACTTCCGCAGCTTCCGCGTCGACCGCATCGACGCGCTGGAGGTGCTGGACGAGCGCTTCCGCGACGAGCCCGGGCGCACGCTGGCGGACCTGCAGCGCAGCGTCCGCGCCCGTGAAGACACCGGCCCCGGGGCGCGGCGGCGCGTGCGATCATGAATCGATGATCACGCTGCACTACTACCCCGGCAACGCCAGCTTCACGCCGCACGTGCTGCTGCACGAACTCGGCGTGCCCTTCGAACGCGCACTGGTCGACCGCACGCAGGCGGCGCACAAGGCGCCCGCCTACCTGAAGCTCAACCCGAACGGGCAGATCCCCGTGCTGGTCGATGGCGACCTCGTGCTGTACGAGACGGCGGCGATCTGCCTGCACCTGGCCGACCGCCACCCGCAGGCCGGGCTGGCTCCCGCGGTCGGCACCGCCGAACGTGCGCAGCTCTACAAGTGGCTGATCTGGATGACCAACACCTTGCAGCCCCGGCTGATGCACTTCTTCTACCCCGAGCGCGTGGTCGACCCGACCGACATCGCCGCGGCGGCGCAGGTGAAGGCGCGTGCCGAGGCCGACGTCGTCGCGCTGCTCGGCCAGCTCGACGCCCAGCTGGGCTCTCACGGCGGCCCGTGGCTGCTGGGCGAGCGGTTCGGCATCGCCGACCCGTTCGCGTTCATGCTGTGCCGCTGGACGCGCGGCTTCAAGTCGAAGCCGGCGCGCAACTTCGTGCACCTCGCGCCCTACCTCGCGCGCGTGCTGGCGCGGCCGGCCGTGGCGCGGACAGTGTCGGTGGAGCAGCTGGCCGCGCCGGTGTACTGAGCGCCGGCCCGCGCCCATGAAAAAGGGCCCGTCGACGACGGGCCCTTTTCGCTTGACGGTGCGTTCGCGTCAGGCGGCGCGCGCCGCGAGGCGGCGGCGCGACACGCCGGCGCCCAGCAGGGCCAGGCCGACCAGTGCCAGCGTGCCGGGTTCCGGAACGTTGGTCGTCGTGCTGCCGCAGTCGGCGGTGCCGAAGCAGCCGTCGTTCGTCTCGTAGGACTGGCCGCTCAGGCCGACACCCTGCCACTTGGCGCTGAACGGGCTGTTGAACGTCACGCCGCTGGTCAGGAAGTTGCCCGAGGTGTTGAGCGTCAGCGAGAAGGTGCTGATGAGGCCTTCGCCGAGGCCCGAATTGATGCTGCCGCCGGCGCACTTGTTGGCGCTGTAGACGCACAGGTCGACCTTCTGCGCACCGGCCAGCGTGACGCCGGTGCCGGCGTCCCAGATGCCGGTGGCCGAGGCACCGGTCAGCGTGGGGCTGACGACGTCGATGCCGAAGGACATGAAGGTGTTCTGGCCCGGGCCGAACGACGCGTTGTTCACGCTGACGCTGAAGGTGGCGCTGCCGGCGCTCAGCGAAGTGAGCAGGAACGAGATGCGCGTGTCGAGCGTGGCACCGTCGGCCGACTCCAGGAAGTACAGCGTGTTGCTGTCGCCCGTGGAATCGAACGTGACCGTGGCGGCCTGCGCCGATGCGAAGGCGCTGACGGCAGCGAACGTGGCGGCGAGGAGCTTCTTGATGGACATGGCGTCGTTCCGTTTGCGTGAGTCTGGAGCCCAAGCCAACGCTTGGATGCCATCACTCAAGCAACTGATGTGCCAAGTGCACACTTGTTTGATTTAAAAGCACTTTTCGCCGCCCGCCGGTTGCAGGTGGCCGCCACTGTCAAAACCGCCGACACCCGGATCAGGCCGCGACCGGACGGAAGTACTGGCTGAAGACCGCAGGCTCGGCGATCTCGCGCGTGTGCAGGCCGGCCAGCGGCTCGCTGAACTCGGCCTCGGGCTCGAAGGGGTCGATGCCGGCGCGCAGGTCGCCGACCACGTGCGCCCAGAGGCTGGCCGTGCGCACGGCAGGCGCGACGCCGGCGGGCCGCCGGTCCGGGTCGTGGGTGAGGGCTTGCATCGTGGGCTCCCGCGTAACCTGTTGTTGCCCCTGTATCGGCATGCGCGGGCGGCGGCTTGAAGGCGCGCCGGGAGCCGGCGGTCAGAAGGTGCCGCTGTGGCGGAACTTCTCCAGCCGCAGGGCCAGCTGCTGCCGCATGTCGGCCAGGCGCTGGCGCTGCGGCCGCGTGGCGGCGTCGTCGGGTGCGCCGTCCAGCGCGGCCTGCAGGGCGGCGATCTCGCGCATCAGTTCGACCTCGGGCGGCGCATAGCCGGCGTCCTTCAGCACCTTCATCGGCAGCTTGAATTCGTCCGGCGTCTCGTCGTAGCCGTCGCCGAAGTGCTGCGGCCGGCCCCAGGACGGCGCGGCGCGCAACTCGCCCGACGCGAGGCTCTCGCGCAAGGCGTCGGCGATCTGTTCGTCCTGCGTGCGCAGGCGCTTTTCGCGTTCTTCCTGGGGTGTCATGCGCGTTCCTCCTGTGCGCCGCCCAGTCGCTCGGCCCAGTGGCGCGTCAGCGGCGACAGCGGCTTGGCCATCAGGCGCTCGTTCAGCAGCGCACGGCCGAGCGCACGCCGCCGACCGCGCGCCGCGGCGGCGAGCAGCGTGAGGTCGATGAGGTCGCGCTGCGCGTGGCTGCCGCCGAAGTGGCGCGCGGTCGCGCGCACCGGGTAGATCGCGTCGGCCGCGCCGTCGCCGTCGCCGCGCTCGTAGGCGAGTGCGCCGCGCATCAGCGGCAGCCCGACCTCGCGCGCCATCTGGTGGTTGGCGCGCCGCGCGTCTTCGGCGCCGAGCGCGCGCTGCGCGCAGCGCGCCACCCAGCCTTCGGCGCGCGCGCCCTGCCCGGCCGCGAGCAACGCGAGCACGAAGTGCACGTCGTTGAAGGCGTAGTAGCCGGCGCCGGCCTCGTCGTCGGGCCAGCCGGCGACGAGCGCCGAGGCATGGGCCGCGACGTCCTCGCCCAGCAGGTGCAGCCGCCACAGCATCGCCGCCGCATCGACGCGCTGCAGCGTGATCTGCAGTGCGTCGCCCGAGAGGTGGTTGTCGACGAGGCGCAGCACGCCCGCGGTGTCCATCGCCTCGAGCCGGAACAGCGCCTTGTGCCACCACAGGTGGCCGGCGAAGCCGTTGCCGTCGGCCCACTGCGGCTGGTACTGGCGCAGCCAGACCGAGCCTTCCTCGAAGCGGCCCTGCATCTCCATCACGTGCGCGACCGCGTGCACCGCCCACGGCACGCGCGGGTTGGCGGCCAGCGCGCGGCGGCCGGCCTCCTCGGCCTGCGGGTACAGGTTGCACTCCTCGAGGCCGAAGGCGTAGAGCGCGAGCACGTACGGGTGCAGCGGGTCGGCCTCGTCCCAGTCGGGCAGCGCACGCGCGGGGCGCTGGCGCAGCCCGGTGGCGTCGCCGCGGTAGAAGTCCCACAGCTGCGCCCACTGCAGCGCGAGGGCGTCGCGCGGGTGCTCGAGCAGCACCTCGTCCCAGCGCCGGCTGGCGGCGTGCCAGCGGCCTTCCAGCACCAGCTGCACGGCGTCGGCATGGGCCTGCTCGCGCGCCGGCGCGGGGCGGCGGAGGGCACGCGCCGCGGCCAGGTGCGCGGCGGCCTCGTCGCACAGCGAGGGCTCGGTCAGGCTCAGCAGGAAGCCCGCCTTCATCACGTGCGGCAGGGCCCAGCCGGGGTCGGCGGCGATCGCGGCGTCGAGGTCGGCAAGCGGCGCGTCGTAGAACGACATCATGCGCCACAGCGCCTGCTCGGCGGCGTCGCGCGCCGCGGCCACGTCGCTGCCCTGGGGGTTGCCGCGCAGGTCGGAACTCGACATGGCGCGAATGTAGCGCGCCGGCGTAACGGCGCGCCGGCGTCAGTCGGCGCCCGGCCGCGGCTGCGGCGTGGCCAGCGGCGGGGCGGCGACGCTCTCGCGCGAAGGCGGCGCGCCGGCCGGCGTGTCGACGTCGAGCGCCGCCTCGACGTGCGCGAGCGCGCGGTTGCTCGTCGCGCGCAGCAGGCCGCGCCGCACCGCCACCGCAGCCTGCTGCTGCAGCGGCAGCGGCGTGCCGGCCGCCGGCCACGCGGGGCCGGCGTGAAGGCCGACCCAGGCGTCGCGGCCCGAGCGCTTGGCGGCGAAGAGTGCCGTGTCGGCCAGGCGCACGATGTCCTGCCAGCCGGCGCCGTCGGGCGCACCGGCGAAGGGCAGGCAGGCGAAGCCGATCGAGCAGGTGATGTGCAGCGGCTGCCCGTCGTCGAGCACGAAGGGCGTGTCGGCGATGGCGCCGCGCATGCGCTCGGCGAGTTCCTCGGCGCGCGCACGGTCGGTCTCGCGGGCGACGGCGAGAAACTCCTCGCCGCCCCAGCGCACCAGGTGGTCGGACTCGCGCAGCGCGGCGGCCAGCCGGCGCCCGAACTGCACCAGCACCGCGTCGCCGACGCCGTGCCCATGGCGGTCGTTCACCTGCTTGAAGCGGTCGACGTCGACGAGGAAGAAGACGTGGTCGGTGTCCACCGGCGCGCGCTCGCCGGGCGCCGTCGGCGCGGTGGCGCGCCGCAGGCTGGCCGCGACCTGGCCGTCGATCTGCTCGGTCAGGAAGCGGCGGTTGTGCAGGCCGGTGAGCGGGTCGGTGATGGCGCTGCGCTCGAGCACGCGCGACTTCTCTTCCAGGGCGCGCGACACCGCCTCGAGCTCGGCCGTGCGCTCGCGCACCTTGCGCTCGAGTTCGGCCTGGCGCTCGCGCAGCGCGCGGGTGCGCCGCTGCACGACGGCGAACACGGCGGCCAGCGCCAACACGACCGCCGCGATGCGTGCCCACCAGGTCTGGTGCCAGGCCGGCAGCACGCGCACCGGCAGCGCGACGACACGCTCGCTCCAGGCGCCGTCGCGGTTGCTGCCGCGCAGCAGAAGCCGGTAGTCGCCGGGCGGCAGGTTCGTGTAGGCGGCGAGCCGGCGCGAGGGGTCGGTGGCGATCCAGTCGGCGTCGAAGCCTTCCAGCCGGTAGGCGTAGCGGTTGCGCTCGGGTGCCGAGAAGTCGACGGCGGCGAACTCGACCGCGAGCGAGTTCGCCCCCGGCGTCACCACCACCGGCGCGGCCGTCGCACGCACGCCGCCGACCAGCAGTTCGCTGACGACGACCGGCGGTCGGTAGTCCCAGGCGCGCAACTCGGCCGGCAGCACCACCGTCATGCCGCCGGCGCCGCCGAACAGCAGTTCGCCCTGCGGCGTGCGCGCGGCCGCGCCGGTCCAGTAGGTCGGCAGCACCACGCCTTCGGCGCGCCGCAGCGGCCGCACCGAAAGGTCGGCCGGGTCGATGCGCGCGAGGCCGCTGTCGGTGCTGGCCCACACCGCGCCCTGCGGGCCTTCGACGATCGCGTTGACGTTGTCGTCGGGCAGCCCGTGCGCGGCGCCGAGGCGGCGGAAGCGGCCGTCGGGCGTGCCGGGTTCGTGGATGGCGATGCCGCCGCCGTAGGTGCCGACCCACAGCCGGCCGCGGCGGTCGGTGTACAGCGTGGTCACGAAGCCCGCGGGCAGCGACTGCGGCACGCCGGCTTCCGGCGTGAAGCTCCGCACGCGACCCTGCGCCGGCTCGACGCGGTTCAGGCCGTTGCGCGTGCCGACCCAGAGCGTGTCGGCGTCGGCGCGCGCCACGAGGATCACGCGCTCGTCGCTCAGCCGCTGGCCGGCGGCCGGCCGGAAGCGCGCCGCGGCGCCGCTGCCGGTGTCCAGCCGCCAGAGGCCGTCGTACATGCCGCCGACCCACAGCGTGGCGCCGTCGGCGAACAGCGCCCAGGTCGGCGCTGCGGGGTCGCGCCCGGCCATCGTCACGCGCTCGACCCGGCGGCCGTCGGCGCTGGCGCGGTACAGGCCACGCTTGGTGCCGATGAAGACATTGCCGTCGCCGGCACGTTCGAGCGCGAGCACGACGTCCGGCGGCAGCGCCTGCGCAGGCCGCGACGCGTCGGGCCGCAGCGCACCGACGAGCGCGCCGCTGCCGTCGACGATGTCCACGCCGCGCTTGTGCGTGCCCAGCCAGATGCGGCCGTCGGGCATCGGCAGCACCCAGCTCACCTCGGTGCTGATGCGGCGCCCGTCGGGATCGGCCGGGTCGCGCACGCTCGGGCCGTACCAGGTGAGCAGGGCCGACTGGCGCGGGTCGTGCTGGCTGACGCCGCGGTTCGTGGCCACCCAGACGAGACCGGCACGGTCGCGGAAGAGGCCGCGCACGGCGTTGTCGGCCAGGCTCACCGGCAGCGACGAGCGGTTCGCGATGCGGCGCACAACGCCAGCGTCGTCGATGGCGACGATGCCGTGGTTCGCGGTGCCCACCCACATCTCGCCGGGCCGCGCCTCCACGAGGCTGGTGACCTGCTGCTGCTGGTCGCCCAGCACGGCCGGCGCCGCCGCGTGCGCGCCGCTGGCGTCGACGACGAACGCGCCGTGGCGCAGCGTGCCGACCCAGATGCGGCCGCGCGCGTCCTCGGCCAGCGTCGACGGCTCGCCGGCGCCGCCGGCGGCCAGCGCCACCGGCACGAACGCGGCCGCGCCGGCGTCGCGCCGGAACAGGCCCGCGGCGGTGCCGGCCCACAGCGCGCCGCGGCCGTCGCGCAGCAGCGCGTTGACGCCCGCGCGCGGCAGGCCGGCCTCGCCGGCGGCACGCTGCACGCGGCCGCTGGCGGGGTCGAGGTGATCGAGTCCGCCATCGGTGCCCACCCACAGGCCGCCGCGGCCGTCGTCGGCGACCGAGCGCACGCTCACGTGCGACAGGCCCTGCGGCCCCGCCGCGTGGTGCACGAAACGGTCGGTGGCGGGGTCGTGGCGCGCCAGGCCGGCGGCGCTGGTGCCCACCCACAGGCGGCCGGCGGCGTCGCGGTGCAGCACCTGCACCACGTTGTCGGGCAGAGCGCCTTCGGCGCCGGGCGCGGCGGTGTGCACGCGCATGCGGTAGCCGTCCCAGCGCGCCAGGCCGCCGAGCGTGCCAACCCAGAGGAAGCCCGCGCCGTCCTGCGCCACCGCGGTGGCGATCTCGTTCGGCAGGCCCTGCGCCTGCGTCAGGTGCTGGAAGCTGAGTTCGGTGTGCTGCGACCAGCGTGCCGGCGGCTGCGCTGTCGCGGCACCGGCCAGCAGGACCAGCGCGCAAGCCGCGGCACGCCGCCACGCCGACAAGCGGCACCGGCGCTGGGGAAGGACGCGGACCGACGCCGACAGCACGCCGAAGATTGTGCCGACGCGGGACCGCGCCCGGCGTCGCCGGGCAGACAAATCTGCGGAAATCCCAACGTCAGGCGCGGGCACCGACGCGCGGCCAGGGCCGCGGCGGGTCGCGCAGGCGCTCCCAGGCACGCGCCAGCCGCAGCACGCCGAGGTCGTCGTGCCGCCGGCCCATGATCTGCAGGCCGATCGGCAGCCCGGCGGCGGTGTGGCCGCAGTCGACGCTGATCGCCGGCTGCTCGCCCATGTTCGCCGGCAGCGTGAAGGCGATGTGCTCCATCGCGCGATCGGGGTCGTTCGTCGGCATCGCCCATTCGGCCGGGAAGGCCGGCACCGGGCTCACCGGCGACAGCACGAAGTCGAACGGCTGGCACGCGGCAACGGAAGCGTCGCGCAGCGCCACCGCCATCTGCGTGTAGCCGTGGAACAGCTGCGCCGTCGTGACGTGCTCGCCGCGCGCCACCCAGGCGCGGATGAAGGGCAGCACCTTCGCGCGCCGCTCCTCGGGCAGCGCGCTGATGTCGAGCCAGGAACGCACGCGCCAGAAGAGGTCGATGCCGTCGGCCATCTCGCGCGTCGTGAACGGGCGCATCGGCTCGACGATGGCACCGGCCGCCTCGAAGCGGCGCGCCGCGGCCTGCACGGCGGCGGCCGTCTCGGGCTCCGCCGGCAGGCCCCAGCCGGCGTCCATCAGCAGGCCGAGCCTGAGGCCCTTGACGTCGCGCTCGAGGTCGGTCCAGTCGAAGCGCTGGTACGGCAGGCTCATCGTGTCGCGCCAGTCGGGGCGGCTCAGCTCGGCCATCATCAGCGCGGCGTCGGTCACGCTGCGCGTCATCGGGCCGGCGGCGCGGCCGGCGTACGGCGGCTTGATCGGCACGCGGCCCAGACTGGGCTTGAGGCCGACGATGCCGCACCACGCGGCGGGCAGGCGGATCGAGCCGCCGATGTCGGTGCCGATGTGCAGCGGCCCGTAGCCCGCCGCGGCCGCGGCGCCGGCACCGGCGCTGCTGCCGCCCGGGTTCTTGGTCGTGTCCCAGGGGTTGCGCGCCAGCTCGTGGAAGCTCGACAGCCCGGAGGACAGCATGCCGTAGTCCGGCATCGTGGTCTTGGCGATGAACACCGCGCCGGCCTCGCGCAGGCGGGCCGCCGGCGGGGCGTCTTCGGGCGCCGGCACCAGCACGGTGGCGGCGGTGCCCAGCGGCAGCGGCACGCCCTTGGTGGCGATGTTCTCCTTGATCGTCACCGGCACGCCGTCCAGCGGCGACAGCGGCGCGCCCTTCGCGAAGCGCGCCTGCGAGGCGCTGGCCATCGCGAGCGCGGTCTCGGGGTCGAAGGCCCAGGTGGCGTGCAGCACCGGCTCGCAGCGCTGCACGTGGGCGATGACGCTGTGCGCCACTTCGACCGGCGAGAGATCGCCGCGCCGGTAGGCGGCACCGAGCTCGGCCGCCGAGAGGTCGTGCAGCGCCGTCACGCTGCGGGCTGGCTGTCGAGGTAGCGCTTCAGGTTCGCCGCCGCCGTGGCGCGCACCTTCTTGCGCAGGAAGGATGTCCAGCCGAGGAACTGCCCCGGCGCGCCGAGCGCCTGGCGCGACCACTTCCAGAAGTCGAAGTGGTCGACGTGGCGGCGGATCAGGCCGTCGGGCCCGAACTCGAATTTCGCGTCGATGCTGTTGCGCACCAGCCGGCCGGTGGCGCTGAAGCGGTAGAAGGCGACCCAGTGGGCGCTGTTCTCGGTGATGCCGCTCACCTCGAGCTTCCAGACGTCGGCGCCCTTGGCGCGCGTGGCCGCGCACAGCATGCTCCACATGCCGGCCACCTCGCGGCGGCCGCGCAGCGAGAAGGCCTCGTCGTCGAACGTGGCGTCCTCGGCGTAGCAGCTGCGCATGGTGGCGTCGTCCAGGCGCGCGAACGCGGCGTAGAACTTCTCGATGGTGGCGCGGCTCATCGCAGGCTCCTCAGCGCGGCGTCACTTGGCCGCCACCCAACTCACGTTCGCCATGTCGTTGGCGAAGATCGGCGAGCTGTTCCACAGGCCCTTCAGCCCCTTCTTCGCGACCGCCACCTGCGCCGGGTTCCAGACCCAGGCGTTGACGGCGTCTTCCGCGAGCTGGCGCTGGATGGCACCCCACAGGCGCGCCTTCTCCTTCGGGTTCGACGTCGCGGCCAGCGTGGTGACGAGGGTGCGGAACTTCGGGTTGTCGTAGCCGAAGTAGTACTTCGGGTCGGCGTAGGCGGTGGCGTAGTCCAGCGGCTCGACGTGGTTGATGATCGTGAGGTCGAAGTTGCCCTTGAACGGGCCGCTCAGCCACTGCGCCCACTCCACGTTCTCGATCTTCGCGACGATGCCCACCTTGGCCAGCATCGCGGCCACCACCTCGCCGCCCTTGCGCGCGTAGGGCGGCGGCGGCAGCGTCAGCGTCACGTTGAGCGGCGTGGTGATGCCGGCCTCCTTCAGCAGCGCCTTCGCCTTCTCGGGGTCGTACGGGTACATCGACGTGAGGTCGACGTAGCCGGCGTCGGTGGGCGCGAAGTGGCTGCCGATCGGCCGGCCCAGCCCTTCCTGCACGCCGTCGATGAAGGCCTTGCGGTCGATCGCGTGCGTGATGGCGCGGCGCACGCGCACGTCGTCGAAGGGCTTCTTGCGGTTGTTGATGGCGACCAGGCCCTTGCCGGCCGTGCTGCCGATCTCGACCGTGAAGCGCTTGTCGTCCTGGAACTGCTTGATGGCCTGGAAGGCGGCGAAGCGCGGCATGCCGTCGATGTCGCCGGCGAGCAGCGCCGCCACGGCCGCGGCGGGGTCGTTGATGAAGCGGAAGGTCACCTTTTCCAGCTTCACCTTCGCGGCGTCGCGGAACTTCGGGTTCTTCACCAGCGTGACGGCCGAGCCCTTGGCCCAGCTCTCCAGCGTGAAGGCGCCGGTGCCGACCGGCTTGGTGGCCGCGCTGGCCACCGAGTTCGGGTGCAGGATCACGGCGGTGTTCTCGCCCAGGCGGAACGGCATCGTCGCGTCGGCCGCGTTGAGCGTGAGGATCACCGTGTGCGGGTCGTAGGCGGCGACGCTGCTGATGTTGTCGAACACCGCCTTCTTCGCCTTGTTGGTGCTGCCGTCGGCCTTGGCGCGCTCGAAGCTGAACTTGACGGCCGCGCTGTCGAACGGGCTGCCGTCGCTGAACACCACGCCCTTGCGCAGCTTGAAGGTGTAGCTCTTGCCGTCGGGCGCGGCTTCCCAGCTTTCGGCCAGCAGCGGCGTCACCGCGCCGTCCATGCCGATCTTCGTCAGGCCTTCGAGGATGTTGTAGTGGACGATCTCGCCGATGGCGGCGGCCGCGGCGGTGGTCGGGTCCAGCGTCGTCGGTTCGAGCACCATGCCGAGCACCACGGTCTTCTTGTTCGCCTGCGCGAAGGCGGCGGGCAGCGCGCCGGCCAGCGGCAGGCCGGCGAGCAGGGCGTTGACGGTGCGTCGGTCGAAGGTCATGGGCGCGCTCCTGGCGTGGTGATGAAAGAACGATTCTGCGGCAGCCCGGGCACCGCGGCGAGCAGGCGGCGGGTGTACTCGTGCTGCGGGTCGGTGAACAGGCGGTCGGGGTCGCCCTCTTCGACGACGACGCCGCGGCGCAGCACGATGACGTGGTCGCAGACGAGGTCGACGACGGCGAGGTCGTGGCTGATGAAGAGGTAGGTGACGCCGAAGCGGTCCTGCAGGTCCTGCATCAGGTTCAGCACCTGGGCCTGCACGCTGACGTCGAGCGCGCTCACCGGCTCGTCGGCGACGATGAGCTTGGGCCGCGTGATCAGCGCGCGCGCGATCGCGATGCGCTGGCGCTGGCCGCCGCTGAATTCGTGCGGGTACTTGGCCAGGTCGGCCGGGCGCAGGCCGACGGCGTCCAGCGCCTCGGCGGCGCGCTCGCGCTGTTCGGCGCGGCCGCTGCCGTGCAGCACGGCGAGCGGCTCGGCCACCGTCTGCAGCACGGTGCGGCGCGGGTCGAGCGAGCCGTAGGGGTCCTGGAAGACCATCTGGAACTTCGCGCGCGCGGCGCGCAGCGCGGCCGGCGGCAAGGCGTGCAGGTCCTCGCCGTCGAGCCGCACCTGGCCGGCGCTCGGCGCCTCCAGCGCCATCACCAGCCGCGCCAGCGTGCTCTTGCCGGAGCCCGATTCGCCGACCACGCCCAGGCTCTTGCCCGCTTCGAGCGTGAAGCTCACGCCGGCGAGCGCCTGCACTTCGGGCGCCGCGGCCAGCAGGTGCTCGCGCGGCAGGCGGTAGCGCTTGTGGACGTCGTCGACGACGAGCAGCGGCGCCGTCACGGGACGACCCTCCGAGCTGCGCGCTCCGGGATGCGCGCTTGGGAGCGGCCCGGCGCGCTCATGCCGCCACCCGCAGGCAGCGCGCCTCGTGCCCCGGCGCCACCGTCACGGCCGGCGGCGGCGCAGCGCGGCAGGCGTCGATGACGAGCTCGCAGCGCTCGGCGAACGGGCAGCCCGCCGGCAGGTCGGCCAGCTCGGGCACGCGGCCGGGAATGGTGGCCAGGCGCGTGCCGCGCTTCAGGCCCAGCCGCGGCCGCGCCGCGTACAGGCCGCGCGTGTAGGGGTGGGCCAGGCGCTCGAAGACCTGCGCCGTCGGCCCGCTCTCGACCACCGTGCCGCCGTACATGACGAGCAGGCGCTGCACCGTCTCGGCCATCACGCCGAGGTCGTGGCTGATCAGCAGCAGGCCCATGCCGTCCTCGGCGACGAGTTCGGCGATCAGGTCCAGCACCTCGCGCTGGATCGTCACGTCGAGCGCGGTGGTGGGTTCGTCGGCCACCAGCAGGTCGGGCCCGCAGGCGAGCGCGATCGCGATCACCACGCGCTGGCGCTGGCCGCCGGACAGCTGGTGCGGGTAGGCGTCGAGCCGCGCCTTCGCGTCGGGCAGCTGCACGCGTTCCAGCAGGCGCAGCGCCTCGGCGCGCGCGGCGGTGCCGGACAGGCCCTTGTGCAGGCGCAGCGATTCGCCGATCTGCCGGCCCACCGTGTGCAGCGGGTTGAGCGCCGTCATCGGCTCCTGGAAGACCATGCCGATGCGGTTGCCGCGCAGTTCGCACAGCGCGGCCTCGTCCAGGCCGACGAGTTCGCGGCCCTGGAAGCGCATCGAGCCCGAGACCTGCGCGCCTTCGGGCAGCAGCCCCATCAGCGCGAGCGCGGTGATCGACTTGCCGCAGCCGGATTCGCCGATCAGGCCGACGGTGTCGCCGCGCGCCATCGAGAACGAGACGCCGCGCAGCGCGTCGGCGGGGCCGCGCGCGGTCTGCAGCGTGACGCGGAGGTGGTCGACTTCGAGCAGGCTCACGCCTGCGACGATAGCGCCCTTTCGGCGGTGTTCCGGCCGTGGCCCAGGTCGAGCAGCGCCTGGCGCAGCGCCGCCACCACCGGCGTCGCCGGCAGCGCGCCGACGGCGCTTTCCAGCGCGCGGCCGTCGATTGCGTGCGGCACGCGCCAGAGGTAGCTCATGGCGGCGAGCTCACGGCCCATCGGCCACACGAGGCCGGCGAGGCGGATGAAGGCCCACGGGAAGCCGCCGTGTCGCCAGCCTCGCGCCGGCGCGAGGCCCAGTTCGCCCGCGGCCTGCTCCAGCGCGGCCAGCCACTCGCGGCCGGTCAGCGTGTGGCCGGCGAAGTGCAGGCGCTGCGCCCCTTCACCGCCGCACGAGGCCACCACCACGAAGGCGCGCGCCAGGTCCGGCAGGTAGGCCCAGGCGTGCGGCACGTCGAGCGGGCCGGGGTAGACGAGCTTGCCCTTCGCCAGGTCCTTCGCGATCACGAGGTCGAGCCAGGAACCGGTGCCGCCGCCGTAGAAGTCGCCGGCACGGATCACGGTGCTGCGCAGGCCGGGGCGCGCGGCGATCTCGGCTTCCATCGCAGCGCGCTGGCGGCCCTTGGTCGTCGTCGGGCGCTCGGGCGTGTGTTCGTCCAGCAGCGCCGGCATGTGCTCGCCGAAGTTGTAGACGTTGCCCGGCAACATGAAGTGCGCGCCGAGCCGCTGCGCCGCGTCCAGCCCCTGGCGCAGCAGCGGCATGGCCTCTTCGTCCCAGCGCGTGTAGAGCGGGTTGACGGCGTGCACCACCACCCGTGCACCGCTGGCAGCGAGCGCGGCGGTGTCCGACAGCGGCGCTTCGAGCGCCCGTGCGCCGGCGGGCAGCGGCGTGGCCGGCGCGCGCCGCATCTGCGCGGCGACGCGCCAGCCGGCGGCGGCGAAGGCGTCGACGGCGGCGCGGCCGAAGCGCCCGTTGGCGCCGAGGACGAGGACGGTGTTCATCGCGGTGCTCCCGAAGTGCAGGCCTGAAGTCTGGGCGCGGGCACACCATTCCACAATCGACGATCCGTGCAACCGAGCTATACATTCGCGCATGGCCCTGGAACACCTGGACTGGACGCTCGTGCGCAGCTTCCTCGCCGTGCTCGACGCCGGCAGCCTGATGGGCGCGGCGCGCGCGCTGAAGGCGCAGCAGCCCACGTTGTCGCGCCAGATCGCCGCGCTGGAAGCGCAACTGGGCGCGCCCCTGTTCGAGCGCACCGGCCGCGGCGTCGTGCCGACCGCGCTGGCGCTGACGCTGGCCGACGGCGCACGCCGCATGGCCGACGGCGCCGACGCGATGGCGCTGGCGCTCGCCGGCCAGCAGAGCGACACGGCCGGCACCGTGCGCATCACCACCAGCGCGGTCGCCGCCACCTGGCTGCTGCCGCCGCTGCTGGCCGAACTGCAGCAGGCCGAGCCGCAGATCCAGGTCGAGCTGGTGGCGTCGAACGCGCTCACGAACCTGCTGCGTCGCGAGGCCGACATCGCCGTGCGCATGGTGCGGCCGGCGCAGGGCTCGTTGGTGGCGAAGAAGCTGGGCGAGATCGACATCGTGCCGGCCGCGCACGAGCGCTACGTGGCGCGCGCCGGCACGCCGCGCGAGCCGGCCGACCTGCTGCGCCACCGCCTGATCGGCTTCGACCGCGACGACGGCATCCGGCGCGGCTTCGCGGCGCTGGGCTTCGAGGTGCCGCGCGAGGCCTTCGCGCTGCGCACCGACGACCAGGTGGCCTACGGGCAGCTGGTGGCTGCCGGCGCCGGCATCGGCTTCGTCACGCGCTACTGCATCGCCGCCTGGCCGGGCGTGAAGCCGCTGCTGCCGGCGCTGAAGCTGCCGACGCTGCCCTGCTGGCTGGCGGTGCACCGCGAGATCCGCGGCAACGCGCGCGTGCGCCGCGTCTACGACTTCCTGGCCGAGGCGCTGCCGCCCGCGTTCGCGGCCAGCAGGTCGAGGTAGGCGCCGGGCAGGCGCTCGGCGGCCTCGAGGCCGAGTTCGACCATCAGCGCCTCGGCGATCGCCGCACCTTCGGCATCGGTCTGCTCGTCGCGCAGCACGACTTCGAGCTCCATGAAGTCGCCCAGCCCTTCGACGCGGTCGAGGTGGATGCGCGTCTGGCCGGCGAGCAGCAGCCAGCGCTGCTTGCGCACGCGGCCCAGCAGCCCGCAGGCGCGCACCAGCGCCTCGCGCAGCGGCGCGGCGTCGTGCACCGGCACGCGCACGTAGTCGCTCGCCTTGGCGTCGGCACTGTCGGCGCGGTGGTAGTGGATCAGCTCGGCGCTGCCGTTCGGGAACTGCCGCAGCTTCAGCCGGCCGTGCGGCACGGCGAAGAAGGTGTCGTCCTGCTCGATGCGCTGCGGCTCGCCGCCGCTGACGGCGCGGGCGCGCGGCAGCAGCGCGTCGAGGCTGTCGACGCGCGCCTTGATCTCGATGTTGCGCGGCACGCGCCGATTGTGATCAACGCCGGCCGCAGGCCCCGGCCCCGGGTTCGAGCTGGTCGACGACGATCTGCGCGTCGCCGTTCTCGAAGCGGCCCTTCAGCAGGTTGTGGTCGGGGAACTGGCCGCCGAAGTCGGCGTAGAAGCGGTCGCCCACGCGGCGGTAGATGCCGTATCCGCGCCACACGGTGGGGCTGCCGGCGCGGTAGACGTTGACGTCGCGCTGGCGGAAGACGCCGCCGGTGAAGGTGTAGGCGAACGGGCTCGACGCGTCGTCGAACTCGAACGCGTTCTCCTCGTCGCTCTCGGGCCCGCGGTGGATCAACGGGCAGCCGTAGGACTTCCAGCCGGCGCGCGCCGGGTCGTTGTAGCCGTGCGCGACGGCGCCGCAGGTCATCGCCGGCGTCTCGAACTCGCCGACCAGGCCCAGGTGCGGCACGATGCGCGTGCTGCTCTCGTCCAGCGGCAGGATGTTGTTGTTCAGCGCGACGAGCCGGATCACGCCGTTCGCATGCGTGTAGCGGCCGCCGAACGAGACCTGCTGGTAGGTGTCGGTCTCGAAGAACACCGTGAAGGCACCGTCGGCGTCGAGGTCGAAGTGGTACGTAAGGCGCGAATTGCGGCGCCCGCAGACGTAGGTCACGTCGATCGGCTGGTTGGCGACGTAGGGGAACGCCGCATCGATCTCGGCCTGCAGGTCGCTGCTCGCGGCATCGCCGCCGCCGCAGGCGGTCAGCGCCGCCGCGGCGGCGACGGCGATGGCGATGGCGCACAGCGGCGTCGGCATCGTGGGGTGGGACATCGTCGTTCTCCCTTCAGGGCCGGACCAGCACGAGCGAGATGTCGTCGGCGTAGTGGCCGGCGAACTCGGTGCCCTCGGCGTCGTTCTGCACGTCTTCGAAGGCGTAGATCTCGACCAGCACGTAGGTCGTGGTCGGCGGCAGCACCAGGCTCGCCTGCACCTGCTGCCAGCGGAAGGGATCGGCGTCGACGGTGGCCGTCTGCTGCGCGAGCCAGGTGCCGGCGACGTAGCGCGCCGCCACTTCGGCCGGCTCACCGTCGAAGGCCAGCACGCGCAGGTCGAAGCGGCGGTCCGTCGTCGTGCCGGCCACGATGCGGTTGAACCAGGCGCCGGCCTCGGCGCGCACGCCGCCGGCGGCGATCAGGGCGGTCTGGTCGCGCAGGTCGACGGTCTGCCACAGCTGGCTGGCGACCGTGTTGGTGCTGCCGATGGCGCCGGTGGCGACGAACTTCAGCATGCGCGCGCCGCCGTGCGGCGCGATGTCGTTCTCGGCCGCCACCGGGCGGTGGTCGTCGCCCTGCCAGAAGCCCGGCGCGGCGGGCAGCCCGCCGGCGGCGGTCGTGTCCTCGAAGCCGGGGTTGGCCAGCAGGTTGGCGCCCGGTTCGGGCGGCGTGCGCACGCGCAGCGCCAGCTCGGCGAGGGTGGTGTCCTTGGGCGCTTCGACCGGCCGCTCGGGTTCGATCCGCACCACGGCCAGCAGCGTGAAGTCGACCGGAACGGTCTCGGCGCTGGCGCTGAGGTCGACCGGGATCGAAACGGCGCGCAGGCGCGGGTCGGGGTGCGGGCCCTTGCAGAAGTACTCGCTCCACCCGTCGACCACACGTTCTTCGCCGGACGGCGCCGCCTGCAGGCCAGTCGGCAGCGTGCGGTCGGGGTCGAGGCGGACCTGCACCTTGAGCCTGCCGGACGGCGCGAACATGCCGTCGTCGTCGCAGGTGACCTGCAGCAGCACGCGCTGCGAGGTGCCGCGCACCAGCGTCACCGCAGAGGGGTCGAAGCTCGCGGTGATCAGCTTGACCAGCAGTTCGGCAAGGCCGCCGTTGCCGCAGGCGGCCACCAGCGCACAGAGCGCGATCACCGCGGTGGCACGCTGGCGGGCGGAGCAATCGGATCGTGGGGTCTTCATCGGCAGGCTCCCTGGGGTCGTGTGCCACTGCCGGTGCAGTGCCCGTGCCAGCCACCGCACGCCGCCAAGTGCTTGATTCGCCGTGGCCCGCGGCGCGCGCCGTCGCAGGCTTGCGAGCGCCGAGCCGGTGGCGCCTCTCATGCGCGAGAGACACCGCGACCCTGTGCAGACGCACGTCGGCCGGCTACGCTCGTGGCTCGGCTCTTGCAGCCGACCCTCCATGAACGACACCGCCCTGCCCCGCCTGCTGTTGATCGAGGACGACGAGCACTTCCGCGCCGGCCTCGTCGCGTCGCTGCAGCTCGCCGGCTGCACGCTGCAGGCCTTCGGCCGCGGCGTGCCGGCGCTGCGCGCGCTGGCCGACGGCGACTTCGAGCTCGTGCTGACCGACCTGCGCCTGCCCGACATGGACGGCCTGGAGATCCTGGCAGCCTGCCGGCGCCACGATGCCGAGCTGCCGGTCATCGTGATGACCGGCCACGGCGACATCGCCACCGCGGTCGGCGCGATCCAGCAGGGCGCCTACGATTTCGTCGAGAAGCCGTTCGGCCGCGACCGCCTGCTGACGCTGCTGCAGCGCGCCGCCCAGCAGCGCCGGCTGGCGCTGGAGAACCGCGGCCTGCGCAGCACGCTGGCCGGTGGCGCCGGCCTCGAACGGCTGCTGCTGGGCGACAGCGCCGCCATGCGCTCGCTGCGCGAATGGGTGCTGCGGCTGGCGCCGACGCCGGTCGACGTGCTGGTGCAGGGCGAGACCGGCACCGGCAAGGAACTGGTGGCGCGTGCGCTGCACGAATACGGCCAGCGCCGCGGCGCCTTCGTCGCCGTCAACTGCGCCGCACTGCCCGACACGCTGGTCGAGAGCGAGCTCTTCGGCCACGAGGCCGGCGCCTTCACCGGCGCCGCGAAGGCGCGCGCCGGCCGCTTCGAGCAGGCCGACGGCGGCACGGTTTTCCTCGACGAGGTGCAGGCGATGCCGGCGCCGGCGCAGGCCAAGCTGCTGCGCGTGCTGCAGGAACGCGAGGTGCTGCGCCTGGGCGCCGCTTCGCCGCTGAAGGTGGACCTGCGCGTCGTCGCCGCCAGCAATGCGGCACTCGAAGGCGAGGTCGCGGCGGGCCGTTTCCGCGCCGACCTGTTCTACCGGCTCGACGTCGTCACGCTGCGGCTGCCGCCGCTGCGCGAGCGGCGCGACGACATCCCGGCGCTGTTCCGCCACTTCGCCGCCGGCGCCGCGCTGCGCTTCTCGCGCCCGCCGGCCGAGCTGCCGCCGGCGCTGGGCGAACGCCTGCTCGCCCACGCCTGGCCCGGCAACGTGCGCGAACTGAAGAGCGCCGCCGAGCGCCACGTGCTGGGCCTGCCGGCGCTGGCCGGCGCGCCGGGCGAAGGCGCGGCCGGTGGCCGCTCGCTGCAAGGCGCGCTCGACGCCATCGAGTCCCTGCTGATCGAGGACGCGCTGAAGCGGCACAAGGGGCAGATCGAGCCCATCTGCCGCGAGCTGGAGGTCTCGCCGGCCACGCTGTACCGCAAGTTCAAGCAGCACGGCCTGGCGGCCGACACCCACCGCGACGCCTAAGCGGCGGCCGGCAGCACGATCGTGAAGCGCGCGCCGCCCTCGGCGCGGTTCGTGGCCTCGATGCGGCCGCGCATCGCCGCCAGCGATTCGGCGCTCAGCGCCAGCCCGAGCCCGAGGCCCTGCCCCGCCGGCTTGGTGGTGAAAAAGGGCTCGAAGAGGTGCGGCAGCACGTCAGCGGCAACGCCGGGGCCGCTGTCGTCGACGTGCAGGCGCACTTCGTGGCCGTCGAGCGCGGCGTGCAAGCGCAGTTGCCGCCGCGCGCCGCCGGCCATCGCGTCGGCAGCGTTGAAGACCAGGTTCGCGAGCGCCAGCGCCAGCCGCTGCGGGTCGACGTCGACCGCGACCGCCGGCACGTCCTCTTCGAACCCGATGCGCGCCACGCCGAGCCGCGGTGCGAACAGCTGGCGTGCATCGGCCAGCACGGCGCGCAGGTCGTGGCGTGCCAGCTGCGGCGGCTCGGCGCGGGCGAAGTCGCGCAGGCGGCCGATGAAACGCTGCAGCCGCTGCGCTTCGGCCACCAGCGTGGCGAGCGTGGCCGACACCTCGGCCGGGCCGCTGGCCAGGCGCGCCGAGAGCGCCTCGGCCAGCAGCAGCAGCGTACCCACCGGGTGGCTCATCTCGTGCACCACGCCGCTGGCCAGGCGGCCGATGGCGACCATCTTGCCGGCGTGCACCAGGAGTGCCTGCGTGCGCTCCTTCTCCAGCGCGGCCTGCGTCTCCAGCAACTCGGCGCGCAGGCGGTTCGTCTCGGCGATGGCGCGCTGGCGCTCGGCCTCGGCCTGGGCCTGCTCGACGCGGTGGCGCACCAGCATCGCGGTCGCGTGGTCCTCCGCGCGGCGGCGCTCGGCGTGGCGGCGCGCGTCCGCCGCTTCGCGCTCGCGCCGCAGCGCGCCTGCCAGGTCGCCGGCCCGTTCGAGGTCGGCCGACAGCGCGTGCAGCCACTCGGCCGGCGGCTGGTAGCCGGGCATGCGCGCGCCGGCGGCGAGCGCCGCTTCCAGGTGGTGGATCGGCCCGCTGGCGGCATCGGACCCGGCCGGCGCCGGCAGCCCGTGGCGGCGCGCGATCTCGGCCAACACGTGGTGCACGGTCGAGACGCGCGGCCAGTCGTCCTGCGACAGCGCGCCGTCCAGCGCTTCCTGCGCGGCGGCCAGCGCGGCGTCGACGTGGCCGACGCGGGCCAGCGCCAGCGCCAGGTGGCGCAGGCTGCCGCTGACGAGGTCGGGGTGCGGCAGGCGGCGCGCGCCGGCCAGCGCCGCTTCGCACCAGCGCTGCGCCTCGGCGTCTTCGCCGAGTTCGAGGCAGGCTTCGCCCAGCACCTGCAGCGCCAGCACGTGGTTGCGCGCCCCTTCGCTGCCCGCGAACGCCGGCAGCCCCTCCAGCAGCAGCGCCTTCGCGGCCTGCGCACGGCCCAGGCCGAGCAGCATGGAGCCGGTCTGCATCAGGCACCAGGCCGTGAGGTAGGGCCAGCCGGTGGGCTGCACGGTGGCGCGCGCGCGCTCGGCCCAGGCGAGCGCGCCTTCGTGGTCGTTCAGCGTGCTGAAGGCGATGCCGATGTTCAGCGCCAGCGTCACCTCGGCGTGGCGCAGGCCGGCGGCGACGGCCGCCGCGTGCGCGCGCTGGAAGGCGCCGATCGCGCTGCCGATGTCGCCGCGCCGCCAGGCCTGCGTGGCGCGCGCGGCCTCGACGTAGGTGTCCAGGCCGGGTTCGCCGAGCGCGGCCGCCGCGTCGAGCGTGTCGCCCCAGTGCGCCTGCGCGTCGTCGGCGTTGGCGGTGGCTTCGGCGCAGGCGCTCCAGGTGGCGGCGATGCGCTGGCGGGCGGCCTCGCCGGCGCGGCGGAAGTGCTCGTGCGCCGCGCGCATCGCGGCGTCGCGGTCGCCGCCGGTCTGGTCGCAGAGCGAGGCCTCCAGCATGTCGGCGTCGCCGAGGCCGACCGCGTCGCCAGCGGCGGCGAAGGCGCTGCGCGCGGCCGCCACGTGCGCGGCGGCGGCGTCCAGGCGGTTGTGCAGCCAGGCCGCTTCGCCGCGCACGAGCTCGGCGCGGCCGCGCGCGGCCGGCGGCGCATCGGCCGCGAGCGTGCCGACGAGCGCCAGCGCGCGCGCCGTGTCGCGCTGGCGCAGCGCCCAGGCCTGCGTCAGCGCGTCGCCGTGCGCGATCTCGTCGTCGGTGCCGAAGAAGTCGGGTGCCACGCGGTCATCGTGGCATGTGCGGGCGCGGCGCCGCAACCGCCGTTCGTGGGGCGGCGCTCCCCAGCCTGCCGGCTTGCAGGCCGGCAGGCCTTCGCCAGGCGCAAGACCGTCCGCGGGGACGGTCTTGCGTCCGGCCTCAGCGCTTGCGCGCCAGCTTCGGGTCCATCAGGTCGCGCAGCCCGTCGCCCAGCAGGTTCAGGCCGAGCACGCTGATGACGATGGCCACGCCCGGGTACACCGCCAGCAGCGGCGCCTGGAACATCTGCGTCTGCGCCTCGTTGAGCATGCGGCCCCAGCTCGGCCGCGGCGGCTGCGTGCCCAGGCCGAGGTAGCTGAGCGCCGCTTCGGCCAGGATGGCGGTGGCGAACAGGATCGTCGCCTGCACGATCAGCTGGCTG
This sequence comes from Pseudomonadota bacterium, assembly GCA_963204815.1. GTDB lineage: Bacteria > Pseudomonadota > Gammaproteobacteria > Burkholderiales > Burkholderiaceae_C > Rubrivivax. Next base: position 33,278 of record CAUJHQ010000158.1, read on the forward strand.
GCGATGTTGGGCAGCACGTGGTCGAGCGTGATGCGCCAGGCGCCCTTGCCGGCGCTGCGCGCGGCCAGCACGTATTCGCGCGACCAGATCGCGTTCGCGGCGCCGCGCGTGATGCGCGCGAACACCGGGATGTTGAAGATGCCGATGGCGACGATGCTCATCACCAGCCCCGGCCCGTAGATGGCCGTCAGCATGATGGCCGACAGCAGCGCCGGGAAGGCGAAGGTGAAGTCGGCGCTGCGCATGATCAGCTCCTCGACCCAGCCGCGCCGCGCGGCGGCGGTGCAGCCCAGCGCCACGCCCACCGCGAGCCCGAGGCCGACCGCGATGACCCCCACGGCAATGCTGTTCTGCGCCCCCACGAGCAGCTGCGACGCGATGTCGCGCCCCAGGCTGTCGGTGCCCAGCCAGTGCGCCGCGCTCGGGCCTTGCAGCTTCTTCGGGATGTCGATCTCGGCCGGCGGGTGCGGCGTCCAGAAGACCGACAGCAGCGCGGCCGCGATCATCAGCAGCGTGAGGGTGGCGCCGAGCATGAAGCTCTTGTGGCGCAGCGCGCGGTTCCAGAAGGCGTTCATGCGTGGCGCAGCCGGGGGTCGATCAGCGCGTACAGCACGTCGACGACGAAGTTGACGGCCACCACCACCGCCGCGAGCAGCATGACGACGTCGCGCACGACGACGAGGTCGCGGTTGCTGATGGCCTGGAAGACGAGGCGGCCGACACCCGGCAGCACGAACACGTTCTCGACCACCACGGTGCCGGTGACGAGGTTGGCGAACTGCAGCCCGGCCACCGTGAGCACCGGGATCATCGCGTTGCGCAGCACATGGCGCCACAGGGCCTGGCGCCGTGTCAGACCCTTCGCGCGGGCGGTGCGCACGAAGTCCTCTCGCATCACCTCCAGCACGGCGCTGCGCGTCACGCGCGCCAGGATCGCCGCCTGCACCACCGCCAGCGCCACCGCCGGCAGGATCAGCGCGACGACACCTTCGACGAGGCCGCCGCCGTCGTCCTCGGTCCAGCCGGGGAAGCCGCCCGCCGACACCCACTGCAGCTTCACGGCGAACAGCAGGATCAGCAGGATCGCGAACCAGAAGTTCGGGATCGCGATGCCCACCTGGCTGGCCGCCATGACGCCCACGTCGCCCAGCTGGTTGTGGCGCGACGCGGCGTACAGGCCGAGCACCAAGGCCAGCACCACCGTCAGCGCCATCGCCATCAGCGCCAGCGGCAGCGTGACCTGCAAGCGCTCGGCGATGAGCTCGGCGGTCGGCGTGTCGTAGCTGATGCTGTTGGAGGTGCGGCCCTGCAGCAGGCCGCCGACCCAGGCCGCGTAGCGCTCGGCGGCCGGGCGGTCGAGGCCGAGCTTGGTGTTCAGCGCGGCGAGCGATTCGGGCGTCGCGGTGTCGCCGAGGATGACCTCGGCTGCGCTGCCCGGCAGCAGCTCGAGCACCGCGAAGACGACGACGGAAGCGATCGCCAGCGTGGCAAGGAAAGTGGCGAAGCGCCGGAGCAGGAACACGGTCATCGCGGCCTATGATGCCCGAATGAACGCCCTGCCCTTCGACACCACGCCGGTCTTCGTCGGCGGCCGCTGGCGCGCCTGCGCGAGCGGCGAGACCCTGCCCCTGCTGAACCCTTCCGACGGCACGCTGCTGGCACAGATCGCGCGCGGCAACGCGGCCGATGTCGACGCCGCCGTGCAGGCCGCGCAGGCCGCGCTCGACGGCGACTGGGGCCGCCTGAGTGCCGCCGAACGCGGCCGCCTGATGCTGAAGATGAGCGCGCTGGTGCTGGAGCAGGCCGACGAACTGGCGCGGCTGGAGGCGCTGGACGTCGGCAAGCCGGTGAAGCAGGGCCGCGCCGACGCGGTGGCGCTGGCGCGCTACCTGGAGTTCTACGGCGGCGCCGCCGACAAGGTGCACGGCGAGACGATCCCGTTCGCCAACGGCTACACCGCCTTCACGCTGCGCGAGCCGCACGGCGTGACGGCGCATATCGTGCCGTGGAACTACCCGATGCAGATCATCGGCCGCAGCGTCGGTGCCGCGCTCGCGATGGGCAATGCCTGCGTGCTGAAGCCGGCCGAAGAGGCCTGCCTCACCGCGCTGGCCTTCGCGCGCATCGCCGAACGCGCGGGCTTCCCCGCCGGCGCGATCAACGTCGTGCCGGGCCTCGGCGAAGAGGCCGGCGCGGCATTGGCGTCGCACCCGGGCGTGCACCACATCTCGTTCACCGGCTCGGTGCAGGTGGGCGCGCTGATCCAGGCGGCGGCGGCGAAGAACGCGGTGCCGGTGACGCTGGAACTGGGCGGCAAGAGCCCGCAGCTGGTCTTCGCCGACGCCGACCTCGAGACCGCGCTGCCGTTCCTGGTCAACGCCGGCATCCAGAATGCCGGCCAGACCTGCTCGGCGGCGAGCCGCATCCTCGTCGAACGATCCATCTTCGACGCGGTGGTGGCGCGCATGGCCGAACGCTACCGCGCGCTGCGCGTCGGGCCGGCAACGGCCGACCTGGACATCGGGCCGCTGATCTCGGCGCGCCAGAAGGAGATCGTCGAGGGCTTCCTCGCCGTCGTGCGCGAAGGCGGCCTGAACATCGCCGCCCAGGCGCCGCTGCCGGCCGCGCTGCCGGCCGGCGGCTTCTACGTGCCGCCCACGCTGGTGGCCGGCGTCGACGCGAAGCACCGCATCGCGCAGGAGGAGATCTTCGGCCCGGTGCAGGCGGTGACCGCGTTCGACGGCGAGGCCGACGCGTTGCGGCTGGCCAACGGCACCGCCTTCGGCCTCGTGGCCGGCGTGTGGACGAAGGACGGCAGCCGCGCGCTGCGTGTGTCGCGCAAGCTGCAGTGCGGCCAGGTCTTCGTCAACAACTACGGCGCCGGCGGCGGCATCGAACTGCCGTTCGGCGGCGTCAAGCTCTCGGGCCACGGCCGCGAGAAGGGCTTCGAAGCCTTGTACGGCTTCTCGACGCTGAAGACGATCGCCATCAAGCACGACTGAGCGCGACTTCACGCGCGCGGGCCGACCAGATCGTCGAGCGGCCTGCGCGGCGTGCCCGCCCACGGCGCCTTCGCATGGCCGACGCGGCCGAACATCTGCACCGTGTCGGCTGCCGGGTCGAAGCCGAGCACGCGGTGCAGTGCTTCGTACGGGCCGCGCATCTCGGCGAACTCCTGCAGCGCCTGCGACAGCGGGTGCATCTCCAGCCCGAGCGCCGTCGCCTGCAGGTGTGCGCGCACCCAGGCGCGGCCGCTGTCGACTTGCGCCCGCCGGCCGTTGCCGCGGCTGGCGAGCCAGAAGTAGCCGCTGCCGGTCTCGAAGGGTGCCCAGCGGTCCATCGCGCGCTGCAGGTTGGCGCTGCCGGCGCGCGGCACCTCGAAGCGGTCGAACAGCCCGATGGCCGACATCAGCGCGGGCATCGCGCCCGGGATCGAGATGCCGTCGCGGTGGCGCTCGATCTCCGACGCGCCCACCCGCATCAGGTGCGCCGACTCGAGGTAGGTGCGGTCGGTGGTGATCTCGATGCGGTAGGCCTCGCGCGTCAGCGCACGCAGTTCGGCGACGCGCGGCGCATCGGTCACGGCACCGGCCTGGACGCCGCGTTCGCCGGCGCAGGCCGCGAGCGCCGCCCAGTCGGCCGCGGCAACGGCGCGTGCGCTGTCGTACTCGCCCTTGTGCGTGTGGCGGCGGCGGATCTGCGCGAACAGCGGGTCGCGCGCCGCGCCGGCCTTCAGCACGAGGCGCGCCACCGCGCGGCCACCCGGCAGTTCGCGCGCGCCGGGCTCGCCGTCGGGAAAGGCTTGCACGTCGACGCGCACGCCGCGCTCGGCGGCGGCCAGCACGGCCAGTTCGACGAAGGCGCCGCATCCGATCAGCACCTGGCGGCCGAACGGGTCGGTTTCTGGCAGCAGGCGGGCGGCGTCGCACACCAGCGTGATTTCGCCGTCGCGCCGCAGGTCGGCAACCCACGGCTGGCGGTTGTGCGGGTTCGGCGCCAGCAGTGCGTGCGCCAGCATCCAGCGCCGCAGGTCGGTGTCGGGCGCCACCGGCTCCCAGGCGCCGACCGCGGCCGCCGGGTACGGCGACGACGAGCAGCCGGCCAGCGGCGCGGCGGCGAACACGGCGCCGCCGCCGACGAGGGCGATGAAGCGGCGGCGGGGCAGAAGGTGCGGTGTCATGGCGTGCTCCGGCAAGGGGGTTTCGAGGTGGCGCCATCGTCGCCATCGGCGGCCCGCCGCACCACGCCCGGCGGCGTTTGGCGGCCATGCGAAACTGTTTGCCATGCCTGCGCGCGAGCCGTCTGCGATCGCCGTCGAAGCCGCGCCCGGCCCGCGGCTCGACGACTGGAACCTGCTGCGCTCCTTCATCGCCGTGCACGAGACCGGCACGCTGACCGAGGCCGCGCGCCGCCTGGGCACCACGCAGCCCAGCGTGGGCCGCCACCTGCGCGAACTGGAGACGCTGCTCGGCGAGACGCTCTTCGTGCGCCTGCCCGGCCGGCTGCAACCCACCGACCGCGCGCAGGCCCTGTTCGACGCCGCGCTGGCGATGCGCCACGCGGTGCGCGACGCCGAGCGCCTGTTCACCGGCCAGCCCGAGCAGGTGGCCGGCGCGGTGCGCGTCACGGTGTCGGAGGCCTACGGCTACCACGTCGTGCCGCAGCTGCTGATGCCGCTGCTGCACGAGCAGCCGGAGCTGGAGATCGAGCTCGCGGTGAGCAACCGCGTGGACAACCTGCTGCGCCGCGATGCCGACATCGCGGTGCGCTTCCTGCGCCCGCAGCAGGACGGCGTGATCGCGAAGAAGGTCGGCGAGACCGAACTGGGCCTCTTCGCGCACGAGGACTACCTGGCGCGCTTCGGCGAGCCGCTGGCGGTGGACAGTGTGCCGGCCGGCGTGCTGGCCGGCTTCGACCGCGAGCGCTGGCCGCTCGAGACGCTGGTGAAGGGGCCGCTGCCGCCCGCGCCGCTGCGCTTTCGCTTCCGCAGCGATTCAGTGCTGGCGCGCCAGGCGGCAGCCGAGTGCGGTGGGGCGCTGGCGGTCTACCTGGCCGATGTGGCGGCCGAGCGGCCGGGGTTGCGCCGGGTGCTGCGCGAGCAACTCGCGCTCAGGCAGGAGGTCTGGCTGTGCGCCCATGACGAACTGCGGCGCAGCAGCCGCATGCGTTTCGTCTGGGACCGCCTCGGCGCCGCGCTCGAAAAGCGCCTGCGCCGGCTGGGCTGACCCGGGAGGTCAGTCGTCGAGCGACTCGTGGCGCGCCGCGGCGGCGAACAGGTCGGCGGCGAAGCCGGGGTCGGTGTGCTGCAGGCCCATGGCCATCTCGCGCACGGTCGCGGCCTCCGCAGCACGCGACACCTTGCGCACCGGCGCCTTCACCCAACCCGCGATGCGAGCGAACACTTGCGCTGCGATCACCGCACCGCGCGGTACGGCGGGGGTGTCGATATGGAGAACGTCGAAGGTGCTGGCGGTGGACATGGAACTGCTCCTCGTGAGAGGCGGCCCGGAACGAGAGCCGCTGACCCGAAGATTAGTGGAAACCCTTATCTATTGGTTTGAATCTTGTGCATGTAAGCTATGCGCAGCATTCATATCTACAAGCGTGCCGCTGAACTTCCGCACCCTCGACCTGAACCTGCTGCGCGTCTTCGACGTCGTCATGTCGGAAGGCAACCTGACGCGGGCGGCCGAGGTGCTGTCGATCACGCAGCCGGCCGCCAGCCATGCGCTGCGCCGCCTGCACGACGCCGTCGGCGAGCCGCTGTTCACGCGCAGCAAGCACGGCATGACGCCGACGGCACGCGCGCAGGCGCTGTGGCCGCAGGTGCGCGGCGCGCTCGACACGCTGCGCCACTCGCTGGCGCCCGAGGCCTTCGATCCGCTGCACGACAGCGCCAGCTTCAGCATCGCGATGGCGGACGCCACCGCCACGCTGATCGCACCGCCGCTGGTGCGCGCCATCGAGACCGGGCGCACGCAGGTCGCGCTGCGCGTGAAGCCGCTGACCACGCGCGACCCGCGCCGCCTGCTGCGCGACGGCGAGGCCGACCTCGCGATCGGCCACTTCCCCGAGGCCATCGCCGCCATCCAGGCCGACGGCGCGACGGCGCGCGAACGCCACCAGCGCCTGCACGAAACCCGCTACGTCTGCGTGATGCGCCGCGGCCACCCGCTGGCCGGCCAGCCGCTGACGCTGGACGCCTACTGCGAGGCGCACCACCTGATGGTCAGCTTCTCCGGTCGCCCGCACGGCCAGGTCGACCAGGCGCTGGCCGCGCTCGGGCGTCAGCGCCGCATCGTGCTGACCGTGAACCAGTTCTTCACCGCCGGCCAGGTGGTCACGCAGTCAGACCTGCTAACGGTGCTGCCGCTGTCCTTCGTCGCCGCCACCGGCACGCAGGACCAGGTGGTGACGCGCGCCCTGCCCTTCGCGCTGGCGCCGATCGCGGTGCAGATGCTGTGGCCGGTGCGCCAGGACGCCGACCCCGCGCACCGCTGGCTGCGCGCGCTGGTGCAGCAGGCGGCCGGCGTGGCGGCGTAGCCCGGGGCTGGACGACGGCGGCTAGACGACGGCCGCGATCGCCGCCGCCGTGCGCTCGACGTTGCCTGTGTTCAGGCCGGCGATGCACACACGCCCGCTGCGTACCAGGTAGACGCCGAACTCCTCGCGCAGCCGGTCGACCTGGGCGGCGCTCAGGCCGGTGTAGCTGAACATGCCGCGCTGGCTGAGGAAGTAGCCGAAGTCGCGCCCGGGCTTCTTGGCCGACAGCACCGCGTGCAGGCTCTTGCGCATGGCCAGGATGCGCTCGCGCATCGCCGCCACGTCCTGCTCCCAGGCGGCGCGCAGCTTGGGGTCGGTCAGCACGCGGGCGATGATGCCGGCGGCGTGGATACCGGGGCTGGAGTAGTTGCGCCGCACGGTCGCCTTCAGCTGGCCGAGCACCAGTTCGGCCTCGTACGGATCGGCGCAGACGACGCTCAGCGCGCCCGCACGTTCGCCGTAGACGCTCATGCTCTTGGAGAACGAGTTGGCGACGAAGAACGACAGGCCGGCCGACGCGAGCGCGCGCACCGCGAAGGCGTCTTCCTCGATGCCGTCTCCGTAGCCTTGGTAGGCCAGGTCCAGATAGGGCAGCAGGCGGCGCTCCTTCAGCACCGGGATCAGCCGGTCCCACTGCGCGCGCGACAGGTCGACGCCGGTCGGGTTGTGGCAGCAGGCGTGCAGCAGCACCACGCTGCCGGCCGGCACCTTGGCCAGCGTGTCCAGCATGGCGTCGAAGCGCACGCCGCCGGTCGCCGCGTCGTAGTAGGGGTAGGTGTTCACCGTGACGCCGGCACCTTCGAACATCGCGCGGTGGTTGTCCCAGGTGGGGTCGCTCACCCACACGGTGGCGTGCGGGAACCAGCGCTTCAGGAAGTCGGCGCCGACCTTCAGGCCGCCGCTGGAGCCGATGGTCTGCAGCGTCGCGATGCGCTTGCCCTTCACGGCCTCGTGGTCGGCGCCGAACAGCAGCGCCTGCACGGCGCTGCGCGCTGCCGCCGAGCCTTCGATCGGCAGGTAGGGCTTGGGCCCGCTCTCGGCGAGCATCTGCGCCTCGGCCTCGCGCACGCAGCCCAGCACGGGGATGCGGCCGGCGTCGTCGAAATAGATGCCGATCGACAGGTTCACCTTGTCCGGCCGCGGGTCGTGGCCGAAGGCCTCGTTCAGGCTCAGGATGGGGTCGCCGGCGTACGGCTCGAGGTGGTTGAAGGTGATCATGCGGCGAGGGCTTTCTCGATGTCCTGGGCGATCGATTCGGGGGTGTCGGTGGGGGCGTAGCGCTTGAGCACCTGGCCGTCCTTGCCGACCAGGAACTTCGTGAAGTTCCACTTCACCGCCTGCGTGCCGAGGATGCCCTTGGCTTCCGACGTGAGCCACTTCCACAGCGGGTGGGCCTGCGCGCCGTTGACCTTGACCTTGGCCATCATCGGGAAGCTCACGCCGTAGTTGAGCTGGCAGAACGACGCGATCTCGTCATTGCTGCCCGGGTCCTGGCTGCCGAACTCGTTGCTCGGGAAGCCGACGATGACCAGGCCGCGCTCGCGGTACTGCTGCCACAGCTTCTCGAGCCCCGCGAACTGCGGCGTGAAGCCGCAGGCGCTGGCGGTGTTGACGATCAGCAGCACCTTGCCGCGCTGTGCGGCGAGCGCCGCGGGCTTGCCGTCGATCGACACGGCTTCGAAGTCGTAGACGCTGGTGGCGGCCATCGGCGCTCTCCGCGGACATAGTTGACGGGGAAGGCCCGGATGATAGGGCTCCCCCTCGGTTGGGCCGTTGACACCACGCGGGCGCGGCCAGCACCATCGCCGCCAGCCATGTCGCAGCCCTTCCGCGTCCACCTCCTCGGCTTCAGCGAGTTCGAGCGCACGGCGCTCGGCTCGTACTTCCGCCTCGCATCCAACCGCGTGCCCTGCTTCCAGCAGGTGGCGAATGCGGCCGACGCCCACTTCCTCGTCGTCGACGCCGACCAGCCCGGCGCCGTGCGCGCCGCGCAGGCAGCCGGGCGGCTGGCGCAGGCGGTCTTCATCGGCGCGCAGGCGCCGGACGGCGCGGCGGCGTGGATGGCGCGCCCGATCGACCCGCTGCACGTGCTGCGCGAGCTCGACGCGCTGGCGGCCGCGCTGATGCCGGCGCCGCGCCCCGCGCCCGCCGGCAATGGCGCCGTGCGCACCGTGATCCAGCCGCCGCGGCCGGGCCAGCCGCCGCCGCGCCGCTTCAACGACACCGCCGAGGAACGCATCGGCGTGCCGCAGGCCGCGCCGCCGCCGCCGCAGCCCGCCGGGCGCAACGCGCTGCTCGTCGACGACAGCGAGGTCGCGCTGCGCTTCCTCGAATCGAAGCTGCAGCCCTACGGCCTGCGCACCGCGCGCGCCGGCACCAGCGTGCAGGCGATCGAGATGCTGCGCCAGCGGCGCTTCGACTTTGTCTTCCTCGACATCGAACTCGGCCAGCAGAGCCCGCTCGACGGCATCGCGCTGTGCCACCAGATCAAGCGCGCGCAGGCACTGCCGGCCGGCCAGCCGCTGCCTGTGGTGACGCTGGTGTCGGCGCACGCCACCGATATCGACCGCGTGCGCGGCGCCCTCGCCGGCGCCGACGCCTACCTGGGCAAGCCGCTGGACGACCGCGCGCTGGCGCAGGTGCTGGTCGACCACGGCGTGAAGGCCGCCGCGCCGGCCTGAGCTCCGGTCACGCGCCGCGCCAGGCGGCGAGCAGCGTGGCAGTGACGATCAGTGCGCCGCCCACCGCCAGCGGCAGCGTCAGCGCACCGGCCCCGAGCAGCACCGCCGACACGCTGGCGAACAGCACCTCGGTGATCATCACCACCGCCGTCACGTTGGCCGGCAGGCGCGCGGCGCCGTACTGCAGCGCCAGGTTGCCGGCCAGGAACGCCAGGCCCATCGCGGCAGCGCCGGCGATCCAGCCGGCCGCCGGCGCGGGCGGCGCCGCCACGCTGCCGCCGGCCGACAGCACGAGCGCCAGCACCCCGGCCACCACCACGCCGCCGAAGAACATCGCCAGCGAGCGCGCCGCCTCCGGGCGCTGCGCCTCGCGCCGCAGCATCACGTTGTTGAGGGCGAAGCTGAAGCCGCCGACGATGCCCAACCAGTCGGGCAGCGAGCGCGGCAGCGGCCAGCCGGCGCCGTCGGCCGGCCACAGCACGACGGCCGCACCGGCCAGCGCGAGCAGCACGCGCAGCACGGCGTCGATGGTGAAACGCTCGCCCAGCAGCACGCGCGCCAGCAGCACCGCCCACAGCGGCATCAGGTAGAAGAGCAGCACGACGCGCACCACGTCGCCCAGCGTCACGGCCCAGTTGAAGGCGGCATTGGTGGTGCCCGACGCCAGCACCAGCACCCACAGCACCGGCGTCGTGAAGAGCTGGCGCCAGGCCACCGGCCGCCACAGCGTGATGGCCAGCACGGCCAGCGCGTAGATCATCACAGTGGCCCACAGCGGGTGCAGGCCGGCGGCTTCGAGCTGGCGGAACGGCCACCACGACACACCCCAGGTGAAGGCGTTGAGCGTCAGCGCCAGCGCGGGCCACAGCGCCGCGCGGCTGGCGGCCGGCGCCACGTCAGTGGCCGTCCGTGCGGGCGATGGCGAGCAGGCGCTCGACCTCTTCGCGATGGTCGCGGCAGTTGCGCAGGTGCCAGCGGCGGATCAGTTCCATCGTGCAGGCCACGAGCAGGCCGAAGACGAGGATGGCGCCGAAGGCCGACAGGCCGAACTTCGTCATGCCGACGTAGAACGCGCCGAGGCCGAGGATGCAGGCCTGTTCGTTGAAGTTCTGCACCGCGATCGAGCGGCCGGCGCCCATCAGGTTGTGGCCGCGGTGCTGCAGCAGCGCGTTCATCGGCACGATCAGGAAGCCGCAGATGCCGCCCATGATCACGAGGAACGGCACCGCGGTCCACAGGTTGGTGATGAAGTTCAACCCGATCATCAGGAAGCCGACGCTGATGGCGACCGGGATCACCGCCGTCGCACGGTCGAGCTTCATCACCACCGACGCGACGACCGCGCCGGCGATCGACCCGATGACGACAACCCCCGCGAGATTGGAGGCCTGCGCGGTGCTGTAGCCCAGCGCCGCCGCCGCCCAAGCGAAAACGATCAGCCGCAGGTTGCCGAAGATGCCCCACAGCAGCGTCGTCGTCGCCAGCGAGATCTGGCCCAGCTTGTCGGTCCACAGGCGCGAGTTGCAGCTGGCGAAGTCGCGCACCAGCGGCAGCACGCCGTCCATGCGCTGCAGCGGCGCGTCGGTGCGCGGGATGTACAGGTTGAAGAGCGCCGCGATGACGTAGAGGAAGACGATCGACGAGATCGCCGCTTCCGGTGGCGTGTCGATCGACGTGGTCAGCATCGGCAGGTCCAGGCCGAGCAGCGTGGGCGCGATGCGCGGCCCGATGAGCTGGCCGCCGAGCACGATGCCCAGCACGATGGAGGCGACCGTCAGGCCTTCGATCCAGCCGTTGCCCTTGACCAGCTGCGAAGGCGGCAGCAGTTCGGTCAGGATGCCGTACTTGGCCGGCGAGTAGGCCGCCGCGCCCAGGCCCACCACCGCGTAGGCCAGCAGGGGGTGGCTGCCGAACAGCATCATCAGGCAGCCGACGACCTTGATCGTGTTCGAGACGAACATGACCCGGCCCTTCGGAATGGAGTCGGCGAAGGCGCCGACGAAGGGCGCGAGCACGACGTAGAAGAGCGCGAACATCGGCGCCAGCGCGGGCACCTGCCAGGCGGGCGCGTTCGACATGCGGAGCAGTTCGACGGCAGCGACGAGCAGCGCGTTGTCGGCCAGCGAGCTGAAGAACTGCGCCGACATGATGGTCGAGAAGCCTTTTTTCATCCGTGCCGCGCGCGAGCCGGCGGCCGCCACACTGGGGCGCCAGACTTCCATTGCTCCATCATTTCGAAGGTCGCGGCCGTTATAGCACGCAGCCCTGAGCGTTCCGAATGGTGAAAGCCACGCCCCTTGCGCTGGCAGAATCGTGCTCGCCATGCCGCGCCCCATCGAAGCGCTCATTCACGTCGAGGCGCTCGCGCACAACCTGGCGCGGGCGCGTGCGGCCACCCCCGATTCGCGGGTCTGGGCGGTGGTCAAGGCCAACGCCTATGGCCACGGCATCGAGCGGGCCTTCGACGGCCTGCGCGGCGCCGACGGCTTTGCGCTGCTCGACCTGGCCGAGGCCGAACGCGTGCGCGCCCTCGGCTGGCGCGGCCCGATCCTGTTGCTGGAGGGCTGCTTCGAGGCGCGCGACCTCGAGCTCTGCTCGCGCCTGAATCTCTGGCACGCCGTGCACTGCAGCGAGCAGATCGACTGGCTGGCGGCACACAAGACGCACCAGCCGCACCGCGTGTTCCTCAAGATGAACAGCGGCATGAACCGCCTGGGCTTCACGCCGACCGCGTTCCGCGCCGCGTGGGCGCGCCTGGACGCGCTGCCGCAGGTCGACGAGATCTCGCTGATGACGCACTTCGCCGATGCCGACACCGAGCACGGCACCGACCGCGCGGTGGCCGCCTTCGAAGCGGCGACGCACGACCTGCCGGGCGAACGCTCGCTGTCCAACAGCGCCGCGATCCTGCGACACCGGCTGCGCAACGACTGGGTGCGCGCCGGCATCGTCTGCTACGGCAGCGCGCCCGACTTCCCGGCGCACGACATCCGCCACTGGAACCTGCAGCCGACGATGACGCTGCGCTCGCGCCTCATCGGCACGCAGCAACTGCAGCCGGGCGAGACGGTCGGCTACGGCAGCACCTTCACGGCGCGCGAGCCGATGCGCATCGGCATCGTCGCCTGCGGCTACGCCGACGGCTACCCGCGCCATGCCGGCACCGACACGCCGGTGCTGGTGGACGGCGTGCGCACCGGCACCGTGGGCCGCGTGTCGATGGACATGCTGGCCGTCGACCTGACGCCGGTGCCACAGGCGCGCCTGGGCAGCGAGGTCACGCTGTGGGGCCGCGGGCCTGGCGGCACGGTGCTCGCCATCGACGACGTCGCGCGCGCCGCCGGCACCATCGGCTACGAGCTGATGTGCGCGCTGGCGCCGCGCGTGCCGGTGTCCGTCGAAGGCGCCTGAGATGGCGACCTGCCGCAGCGGCCAAGGCACGCGCGCACAGCCAACGGCCGCCCCGGGCCCGGCATGAAGCCACCGCGCGTCGACCCCGGCGAGGTCGAGTTCAGCGCGGTGCGCGCGCAAGGCGCCGGCGGGCAGAACGTCAACAAGGTGTCGAACGCCGCCCACCTGCGCTTCGACGTGCGCGCCTCCTCGCTGCCCGACGAGGTGAAGGCGCGCCTGCTCGCACAGGCCGACCAGCGCATCAGCGCCGAGGGCGTGGTCGTCATCAAGGCGCAGGACCACCGCAGCCTGCCGCTGAACCGCGAGGCGGCGCTGGCGCGCCTGCAGGCGATGGTCGACGCCGCCGCCCACGTGCCGCGCACGCGGCGCGCCACCAAGCCCACCTTCGGCTCCAAGCAGCGCCGGCTGGAAGGCAAGTCGATCCGCGCCGGCATCAAGGCCGGGCGCGGGCGCGTCGGCGACGGCTGAACTATGCTGGCGCCATGAGCACGACCACCTTCGCCGAATTCGAAGCCCATGCGCGCGCCGCCGGCGCCTACGAGGTGCTCGAACGCCGCTGGGCCGCCGGCCAGGTGCTCGCCGAGCACACGCATCCGTTCGCTGTGCAGGCGCTCGTCGTCGAAGGCGAGTTCTGGCTCGACTGCGGCGGCCGCACGCAGCACCTGCGCGCCGGCGACCGCTTCTCGCTCGCGGCCGAACAGCCGCACGCCGAACGCTACAGCCCCGAAGGCGCCGTGTTCTGGGCCGCGCGCCACCGCTGACGCGCCCCGCGCTTCCACGCCTCTCTTCCCGCCTCCAGGGGCCATCGAAAGGTTTGCCATGGGCTTCATCGGAACCATCGTCGTCGGTCTCGTCGTCGGCGCGATCGCGCGCTTCCTGCTGCCCGGAGAGCAGAAGATGGGCTGGATCCTGACCATCCTGCTGGGCATCGGTGGCTCGCTGCTGGCCGGCTTCGTCGGCCAGGCGATGGGCTGGTATGTCGCCGGCCAGGGCGCGGGCTGGATCGCCTCGATCGTCGGCGCGATCGTGCTGCTGGTGGTGGTTCAGAAGATGCGCGGCAACGGCTCCACGCCGGGCTGACGGCAGGCGGCCGCGCCGCAGCACAATCGCCGCGTGGCCACCTCCAAGACCGTCTACACCTGCCGCGAATGCGGCGGCACCAGCCCCAAGTGGCTGGGCCAGTGCCCGCACTGCAAGGCCTGGAACACGCTGGAAGAAGGCGTCGCCGAGCCGGCCGCCGGGGCGGCGAAGAACCGCTTCCAGGCGCTGGCGAAGAGCCAGCCGGTGGCCACGCTGTCGGAGATCGAGGCCGCCGACGTCGAGCGCTCGCCGACCGGCCAGGAGGAACTCGACCGCGTGCTCGGCGGCGGCATCGTGCCCGGCGGCGTGGTGCTGATCGGCGGCGACCCCGGCATCGGCAAGAGCACGCTGCTGCTGCAGGCGCTGGACGCGCTGTCGCAGCAGATGAAGGTGCTCTACGTGACGGGCGAGGAAAGCGGCGCGCAGGTGGCGCTGCGCTCGCGCCGCCTCGGGCTGGCCGGCGACAAGGTGCGCGTGCTGGCCGAGATCAACCTCGAACGCATCGTCGCCACGCTCGACGCCGAGCAGCCGGCGTTCTGCGTCATCGACTCGATCCAGACCGTCTACTCCGACCAGCTCACCTCGGCCCCCGGCTCGGTGGCGCAGGTGCGCGAGTGCGCGGCACAGCTGACGCGCGTGGCCAAGACGGGCGGCTGCTCGATGGTCTTCGTCGGCCACGTGACGAAGGAAGGCGCGCTCGCCGGCCCGCGCGTGCTGGAGCACATGGTCGACACCGTGCTGTACTTCGAGGGCGACACGCATTCCAGCTTCCGCCTCGTGCGCGCCATCAAGAACCGCTTCGGCGCCGTCAACGAGATCGGCGTCTTCGCGATGACCGAGAAGGGCCTGAAGGGCGTCAGCAACCCGAGCGCGATCTTCCTGTCCACGCACGGCGAGCAGGTGCCCGGCGCCTGCGTGCTCGTCACGCTGGAAGGCACGCGGCCGCTGCTGGTGGAGATCCAGGCGCTGGTCGACAGCGGCGGCCCGAGCCCGCGGCGGCTGTCGGTCGGCCTCGACCGCGACCGGCTGGCGATGCTGCTGGCGGTGCTGCACCGCCACGCCGGCGTCTCGTGCATGGACCAGGACGTGTTCGTCAACGCGGTCGGCGGCGTGCGCATCGGCGAGCCGGCGGCCGACCTCGCGGTGCTGCTCGCCATCCAGGGCTCGCTGCGCGGCCGGGCGCTGCCGCGCGGCTTCATCGCCTTCGGCGAAGTCGGCCTCGCCGGCGAGGTGCGGCCGGCGCCGCGCGGCCAGGAACGGCTGAAGGAAGCGGCCAAGCTCGGGTTCAGCATCGCCGTCGTGCCGAAGGCGAACGCGCCGAAGAAGCCGATCGAAGGCCTCACGATCCACGCCGTCGAGCGCATCGAAGAAGCGATCGAGGTCGTGCGCGGACTGTGAGACCACGGTGATGAAACGCTGGGCCGTCGTCTCCGACATCCACGGCAACCTGCCCGCGCTGGAGTCGGTGCTCGCCGACGCGCGCGGGGTCGACGGCTGGCTGAACCTGGGCGACACCGTCTCCGGCCCGCTGTGGCCGCGCGAGACGGCCGCGCTGCTGATGATGCTGGACTGGCCGACGATCGCCGGCAACCACGAACGCCAGTTGCTCACGCTGCCGCGCGCGCGGATGGGTGCTTCCGACGCCTACGCGGCGAGCGCGCTGACCGATGCGCAGCGCGCGTGGCTGGCTTCACTGCCCGCCACGCTGAACCCCGCCGCCGGCCCGTACTGCGTGCATGGCGCACCGGGCAACGACCTGCAGTACCTGCTGGAAACGGTGACGCCGCAAGGCCTGCGCGCCGCGACCGACGACGAGCTCGCCGCCCGCCTGGGCAGCCTCGCACCGCCGATGCTGCTGTGCGGCCACAGCCACGTGCCGCGCTGCCGGCCGCACGCCGGCGGCCTGGTCGCCAACCCGGGCAGCGTCGGCCTGCAGGCCTACGACGACATGCATCCGCACGCGCACGTGGTCGAGAACGGCTCGCCGCACGCGCGCTACGCGATCGTCGAGAGCGGCCCGGCGGGCTGGCAGGTGCTGCTGCGCGAGGTGCCCTACGACCACGAGACGGCGGCGCAGCGCGCCGAGCGCAACGGCCGCGGCGACTGGGCCGACGCGCTGCGCAGCGGCCGTGTCGGCCGCACCGAAGCCGAGGTCATGCGAAGCGCTCGCGCAGCGCCTCGGTGATGCCGTACAGCAGGCGCCGGCCCTCGTTCTTCAGCCGGTAGCCGTAGGTCGGGAAGCGCTTCGTCCAGTGGAACTTGCGCGTGCCGGCGGGGGCGACGATGGTGGTGGCCACCTCCTCGTCGTGGTCGCAGGCCCAGGGCGTGACCATGCGCACCTTGAGGCCGAAGCGCCAGCCCTGGTCGAACACGTGGTCGTACGGCAGTGCCATCGGCAGCAGGCCGCGCAGGTAGGCCTGCGCCGCGCGCCGGTTCAGCAGGTACGCGCTCGACCCCGTGCAGCGGCTCAGCATCACTGCCAGGCGGTGGCCCGGCGCCACGTCGAGGTAGGGCACCGGGGTGCCCGAGTGCACGCCCGACAGTTTCACCATGTCCCAGCGGCCGGGCTGCGCCATCAGGCCCTGCAGCACGGCGGGCAGGCCTTCGGTGAGCAGCACGTCGTCTTCCAGCACGAGGGCGAACTCGGCCGTGCCGGCGACGAAGCGGCGCATGACCTCCACGTGCGACAGGTAACATCCCAGCTCGCCCAGCACCGGCTCCTTGCCGTGCTTGCGGCGGTAGGCAGCGTCATCGAGTTCGGCCCGCTGCGCCGGCGTCATCGCCCGCGCGTCGACCGCCGGCAGGCGCGTCCACGGCAGGCCCGCGCGGTCGAGCTGCGCCGCGATGCGGGCCAGCCGCTCGGGCGCCCGGTCGAGGTTGATCACCCATGTCTCTAGCCCTTGCATCGCCCGAATTGTCCTTGAACGCACGCGGAGGCCGGCGGTGAACGCGCCGGTGCTCGGCTGGCTGCTCGCCGTGGCCGCGGTGGCGGCGGGCTACGTGTCGTATGGCTGGATGGGCGTGGCGCTGGCGGTGACGCTGGTCGTGTTCTGGCTGTTGCTGCAGTTCAGCCGCGCGCTGCGCGTCATGCGCCAGGCCGCCGGCCGGCCGGTCGGCACGATCGACAACGCCGTCATGTTCAACGCCCGGCTCAAGCCCGGCCTGCGCCTGCTCGACCTGCTGCCGATGACCGGCAGCCTGGGCGAGAAGCTGGCCGACGACCCCGAGACCTTCCGCTGGGCCGACGCCGGCGGCGACGCCGTGCGCGTGGAGTTGCGCAGCGGCCGCGTCAGCGCCTGGCAGCTCGAGCGCGCCGGCACGGGCGCCGGCTCGTAAAATCGCCCGTTCCCTTCCACCCACACGACCCGAGGTTCCCCATGTCGATGGCCGACCGTGACGGCAAGATCTGGTTCGACGGCAAGCTCGTCGACTGGCGCGACGCCAAGATCCACGTGCTCACGCACACGCTGCACTACGGCTGCGGCGCCTTCGAGGGCGTGCGCGCCTACAACACGGCCAACGGCACGGCGATCTTCCGCCTGCGCGAGCACACCGAGCGGCTCTTCAACAGCGCCAAGATCCTGCGCATGAAGCTGCCGTTCACGGTCGAGCAGGTGATGGACGCGCAGCGCGAGGTGGTGCGCGAGAACAAGCTCGAAAGCTGCTACCTGCGCCCGCTGACGTGGATCGGCAGCGAGAAGCTGGGCGTCAGCCCCAAGGGCAACACCATCCACCTGATGGTGGCGGCGTGGGCCTGGGGCGCCTACTTGGGCGAGGAAGGCCTGAAGAAGGGCATCCGCGTCAAGACCAGCAGCTACACGCGCCACCACGTGAACATCACGATGACGCAGGCGAAGGCGGTGAGCAACTACACCAACTCCATCCTCGCCAACATGGAGGTCACCGACGAGGGCTACGACGAAGCGCTGCTGCTCGATGCCTCCGGCTTCGTCAGCGAAGGCGCGGGCGAGAACATCTTCGTCGTCAAGAACGGCAAGGTCTACACGCCGGATCTCTCGGCCGGTGCGCTGAACGGCATCACGCGCAACACCATCTTCGCGATCTGCCAGGACCTGGGGCTCGAGCTGATCGAAAAGCGCATCACCCGCGACGAGGTCTACATCGCCGACGAGGCCTTCTTCACCGGCACCGCCGCCGAAGTGACGCCGATCCGCGAGCTCGACCGCATCACGCTGGGCGCCGGCAGCCGCGGCCCCATCACCGAGAAGATCCAGGCCGCCTTCTTCGACATCGTGAACGGCCGCAACCCCAAGTACGCCGAGTGGCTGACGAAGGTGTGACTCCCATGAACGATCCCAAGGCCGTCGTCGAACTCGCCGCTGCCGACCTCGTCGGCCCCGGCGTCACGCCCTGCCCGAACCCGAAGATGCACCTCTGGAACCAGCACCCGAAGGTGTTCATCGACGTCGCCACCACCGGCGAAGGCAAGTGCCCGTACTGCGGCACGGTGTACCGCCTGAAGGCCGGCGAGAAGGTCCACGCTGCACACTGAGCGGCTGGCGCGCATCGCCCGCGATGCGCTGCTCGACCACCTGGCGCGTGGCGACGCGCGCCACGCGCTCACCGCGCTCGTCGCCGGCCTGCGCGCCGCACTCGGCGGCCCCTGCGAGCTGGTCGCCGCCGCCGGCTGGCGGCTCGGCCGCCCGCCGGCCCCCGCGCTCGACCTGCCGCTGGACCGCCTGGGACAGCGTGTCGGCGTGCTGCGCGTGCCCGCCGACACCGAGCCGCGCGCGCTCGACGAAGTCCTGCCCACGCTGGCCGCGCTGCTGCTGCGCACGACCGAGCCCGACGACGGCCAGGCGGCGCGCGCCAGCGCGCTGGCGCTGGTGCGGGCTGCACTCGCCGGCGCCGAGACCTTCGTCTGGGAATGGGACATCGACAGCGACCGCCTGAGCGACATCGACCAGGGCTTCAGGATGCTCGGCTACGGCGACGACGCCGACATCGGCCGCACGCAGGACGACTGGAACGCGCTGATCCACCCGGACGAGCGCGCCGGCAACCACGAGGCCTACCTGCGCCACGCCCGCGGCGACGCCGAGATCTACGAACACGCCTACCGCGCGCGCGACGCCCAGGGCCGCTGGCGCTGGCTGCTCGAACGCGGCCGCATCGTCGAGCGCCATCCCGACGGCCGGCCGCGCCGCATGCTGGGCACGCAGACCGACGTGACGGCGCGCCGCGAGATGGAGGCCGAGGCCGCGCAGGCGCAGCAGCGGCTGTCGCGCGCCCGCGAGGACGCCGCCGCCGCCGAGGCCGCCAACCGCGCGAAGACCGAGTTCCTGTCGCGCATGAGCCACGAGTTGCGCACGCCGCTGAACGCGGTGCTCGGCTTCGCGCAGCTGATCGAGATCGACGAGGCCGAGCCGCCGGGCGAAGGCCAGAAGCGGCGCCTGAAGCTCATCCGCGAGGCGGGCGCGCACCTGCTGCAGATGATCGGCGACCTGCTCGACCTGACGCGCATCGAGAGCGGCGGCATGGCGCTGACGCTGGAGTCGGTGGCGCTGCGCCGCGTCGCCGCCGAAGGGCTGGAGATGCTGCGCGCCGAGGCCGAACGGGCGCAGGTCGCGCTGTCGATCGCGCCCGGCGGCGAGGCGGCGCTGGCGCGTGCCGACGGCACCCGGTTGCGCCAGGTGGTGCTGAACCTGCTGTCCAACGCCATCAAGTACAACCGCCCGGGAGGCCGCGTCGAGCTGCGGGTCTTCACGGTCGGCGACGACGAGGTGCGCCTGGTCGTGCGCGACACCGGCATCGGCATCGCCGAGCCCGACCTGCCGCTGCTCTTCGACCCCTTCTTCCGCGCCGCCGGCTCGCCCCGCGTCGCCGAAGGCAACGGCATCGGCCTGGCGGTGACGAAGGCGCTGGTCGAACTGATGGCCGGGCGCATCGAGGTGCAGAGCACGCCGGGCGCCGGCTCGGCGTTCGGCGTCACGCTGCCGGCGGCCTGAGCCGGCGCGCGCCCCGGCCCGTCAGGGCCGGAAGACGACGTTCAGGCCCGGCCGCAGCTCGGACGCCGGCACGTAGCCGAGCGCACCGGGCGTCGTCTTCACGAACTCGATCACCTCGGCGGCATTCTTCAGCTCGCGCGGCGGCACGCCCTTGCCGACGTGGCGCCGCACGGTCCAGTAGGCGACGTAGCGGTCGTCGTCGAGGCCCAGCACCTGCTGCAGGAAGCGCTCGCGCAGCGGGTCGCCACCCGCCAGGTTGACGACCGTCACCGGCGTGCCGGCGACTTCGATCGCGCGGCCGGTGTACAGCCGCTGCAGCGTGGGCGCATCGACGCGCGCGACGCCGGCGTGGGCGACGACGGCGAAGCCGCCCTCGCCCGCCGCCTGCGCGGCGCCGACGGCGCACAACCAGGCCGCAACCAGGATCCGGAGGAGTGCTTGCATGTTGCCCTCCTCAGAAGCTGAAGCTGTAGTTGACCGACCAGACGTCGATCGACGTCCGGTTCGGCACCGGCTGGCCCGCCGGCGCGTCGACGAGCCGGCTGACCCGCCCCACGTGCGTGCGCTGCCACTCGAACTTGATCTTCTGCTCGGCGTCGACCGCGAACGAGCTGCCGAGCGCGACGGTGCGCTGGTCGATGGCGTAGAAGCTCTCGGCGGCGACACGCTGCGCGCCGTTGATCTGCGCCGCGCCGGGGATGGCGTCCGGCAGCGGCGAGGCCGTGAGGCGGTCGTACCAGTCGAGCGCGGTCGCGCTCGATCGCAGCCGGCCGTAGCTCGCGTACGGCGTGAAGCGGCCGAGCGAGTGGAACAGCGCGACGTAGCCGCCCGAGGTGTTCGAGCCCATCTCGGTGTCGAACTGGCGGTTGCGCGCGTACTCGGCCGCGACGCGCCAGCCCGGCACGAGCTGCTGGTCCACGCCCAGCGTGAGCACGGTGTTGGAGATGGCCGACACGCGCTCGACACCCGGGCCGGGCAGCTGGTCCGACACCTGGTAGTAGCCGATGCCGGGTGCGACGGCGACGAAGGGGTAGCGCACCGCGACGCCGTCGACGTTGCGCGGGCGGGTGCGCGTGCGGTGCACGCCGCCACGCAGCACGCCGTCGAGGCCGCGCCAGGTCAGCACGAGGCCGGTCGAGCGCACGTCGACGTCGGCGTAGCGCGCACCGGCCGGCAGCTGGCCGGGCACGCCGTCGCGGTGCCAGAAACGCACCGGGGCGTTGGTGCGGCCGGTGTAGGCGTCGACCGCCAGCTCGCGTTCACCGAGCACCCACGTGCGGGCGATGGCGAGGCCGTCGAAGTCGGTCGTCGGCGCCAGCGAATACATCTCGGCCGGCAGGCGCGCCATGTCGTGCGTGACGCCGACGTCCATCGCCTCCGAATGCAGGTACAGCGGCACGCGCAGGCGGCCGGCGCGCAGCAGCCAGTCGTCGCCCGGCCGCCAGGCCAGGAAGGCCCAGGCCGGCGTCAGCGCGAAGCGGTCGTCCTCCTTCGTCGACGGCGCCAGCTTCAGCTGCACGGTGGCCGACCACTGCGGGCCGAAGCGCAGGTCGCCCTGAGCGCCGAACACGGAGTCGCGCTCGAGCGTGCCGTTGTCGTCGATGCTGCGCTGGTAGCGGTAGTCGCGGTTCGACTGCGCGTAGCCGATCGTGCCGAAGGCCGACCAGGAAAAGTCCTGCGCCTTCACCGGCGCACCGGTGAAGGCGAGAGCGGCCAGCAACGCCGGCAGCAGGAAACGGGGTCTCATCGGAAGCGTGCTCCTCGGGGGGTTCGTCGGTCCGGTCAATCGCGCCAGCGCTCGGCGATGGCCACCATCGCGGCCTCGCAGGCCTCGAGCGCGTCGACGATGCGGGGGTCGAAGTGGCTGCCGCTGCCTTCGCGGATCAGCGCCATCGCCTGCGCGTGCGACAGCGGTTCCTTGTAGGGGCGGCGGCTGATGAGCGCGTCGTACACGTCGGCCACCGCCATCAGGCGCGCCGCCAGCGGGATCGCCGCGCCGGCCAGGCCGTCGGGGTAGCCGCTGCCGTCCCAGCGCTCGTGGTGGTGGCGGGCGATCTGCCGGCCGTAGTGCAGCAGCGGGCCGGCGTCGGCGCCGAGGCGGTCGATGGCGCGCTGCAGCAGGTCGGCGCCGGCAGCGGCGTGGGTCTTCATCACCGCCCATTCCTCGGCGTCCAGGCGTGCCGGCTTGAGCAGCACGGCGTCGGGCACGGCGACCTTGCCGATGTCGTGCAGCGGCGCAGCGCGCGCGAGCGCGTCGATCGCGTCCGGCCCCAGTTCGCCCGGCGCGTCGGGCTGCGCCGCCAGCCAGGTGGCAAGCGTGCGCACGTACTCCTGCGTGCGCTGGATGTGGTGGCCGGTGTCGCTGTCGCGGAATTCGGCCAGGCCGACCATCACGAACAGCGTCGTGTCGCGCAGCGCCTCGACCTCGCGGCGGCGGCGCTGCAGCTCGTCGGTGAGCCGCGCGTTGCGGTTGCGCAGGCGGTCCTGCGCCGCCTTCAGCGCCAGCTGGGTGCGCACGCGCGCCAGCAGCGTGGCCGGCGTGAACGGCTTGGTGACGTAGTCGGCGGCGCCGGCCTCGAAGGCGGCGATCTCGTCCTCCGGACGCGCCAGCGCGGTGAGCATGATGACGGGCACGTCGCGCGTGCGCGCATCGGCCTTCAGGCGGCGGCAAACCTCGTGGCCGTCCATGCCCGGCATCATCACGTCGAGCACGACGAGGTCGGGCGCCTGGCGCGCCGCGAGCTCGAGCGCCTTCGCGCCGGACACCGCGAGCTGCACGCGCCAGTGCGCCTTCAGCACCTGCGCCATCAGCGTCAGGTTGGCCGGCGTGTCGTCGACGGCCAGGATCGTCGGCTTCGGCGCCGATTCCGGCAGCGCGCCGGCCAGCAGCGCCTGCGGCACGCGCGCGTTCATGGCTGCACCTCCTGCAGCGCGGCCAGCGCGGCGTCGAAGTCCAGCGTGTTCATCGCCTGCTGCAGGCGGCGCGCGGCGGCCGGCGGCAGCGCGGCGCGCAGCGTGGCCTGGTGCGCCTGCCACCAGTCGAGGGCCTGGCTGTCGGCGGTCGACAGCAGCTCACGCAGCGTCGTCAGGCCGTGCGCCGGGTCGATGCCGGGCCCGGCGTCGGCGAGCGCCGCCGTGCCGCTGGCCATCCAGGGCGGTGGCGGCTCCAGCGCGCCGTCGATCTGCGCCACGATCTCGGCCAGGCGTTCGGCCAACGGGCCCAGCGCGACACCGGCGGCGGCGGCATCGCGGCGCGCGGCGGCGCCTTCGAGCACGCGCGCGATCTCGGCCAGCGCGGCTGGCGCCGATGGTGCCCGCCAGGCCGTGCAGCGTGTGGGCGCCGCGGCGCAGGTCTTCGTGGCGGCCCTCGGCGAGCGCGGCGGCCAGCGGCGCCACGCCGTCGCCGTAGTCCTTCGCGAAGGCGCGCAGCGTGCGCCGGTACAGGGCCTCGTGGCCGTCGAAGCGCTTGAGCGCGAGCTCGACGTCCAGCCCCGGCATCGCCGGCAGCGGCGTGCCCGCGCGCGGCGCTGCCGGCGCCGCGGCCGCGGCCCGGGGTACGTAGGGGCGCAGCTTCTGCGCGAGCGTCGCGATGTCCAGCGGCTTGGCGACATGGTCCTGCATGCCGGCGGCGCGGCAGCGCGCCTGTTCGTCGGCCAGCGCGTGCGCAGTGACCGCGATCACCGGCAGGGCGTCGAACTCGGGCCGCTCGCGCAGCCGGCGCGTCGCCTCGAGGCCGTCGAGCACCGGCATCTGAAGGTCCATCAGCACGACGTCGAAGGCGGCGGCGCCGCGCGCGGCCAGCAGTTCCAGCGCTTCCAGCCCGTTGCCCGCGACCTCGACCGCCGCGCCGCGCCTGCGCAGCAGTTCGACGGCGAGCTCCTGGTTCAGTTCGTTGTCCTCGACGAGCAGCACGCGCAGGCCGTCGAGGCGGCCGTCGTCGGCGCGCGCGACAGCGGCCGCTTCGGGCGCGCGGAACAGGCGGCGCAGGTCCTCCGGCAGCACCGGCTTGGCGATGAACTCGGCGGCGCCCAGGCCGCGCGCCTGTGCGCGCACCTCGTCGCTGCCGTAGGCCGAGACGACGGCGACGCGCAGCCCCGGCTGGCGCTTCAGCAGGCGGTGCAGCACGGTGGCACCGTCCTCGTCGGGCAGCACCCAGTCGAGCAGCACTCGGTCGAAGGGTTCGCCGCGCGCCAGCGCCTCGTCCTGCAGCGCGAACGCGCGCGCGGCGTCGGGCGCGCCGACGAGGCGGCCGCGGGCGCCGATGCCCAGCGTGTGCAGTTGGCCGAGCACGGTCACCCGCGTGTCGACCTGGTCGTCGACGACGAGCACGCGCGCCGCCGCCGCCGCCGGCGGGCAGGCGGGGGCCAGCGCGGGCTCGACCGGCAGATCGAGCTCGATGACGAAGCGGCTGCCGCTGCCGGGCGCGCTGCTGACGCCGATGCGGCCGCCCATCAGGCCGACGAGGCGGTGCGTGATCGCCAGCCCGAGGCCGGTGCCGCCGTAGCGGCGCGTCGTCGAGACGTCGGCCTGCGCGAACTCGCGGAACAGCCCCGCCACCTGCTCCGGCGTCATGCCGATGCCGGTGTCCTGCACGGCGATGCGCAGCGCCACGCGCCGCTCGTCGGCGACACTGCGGTCGGTGTCGACCGACAGCCGCACCTGGCCGGCCGGCGTGAACTTGACGGCGTTGGCGAGCAGGTTCACCAGCACCTGCTGCAGGCGCAGCGAGTCGCCGCGCAGCGTGCCGCGGTCGGCCAGCAGCGCGGGGTCGGCGTAGTCGCAGACGAGCTCGATCTCCTTGGCCTGCGCCGGCTGCCGCACGAGCTCGATCGCCTGCGCGACGACCTGCTCCAGCACGAAGGGCGCCTGCTCGATCGTCATGCGGCCGGCCTCGATCTTCGAGAAGTCGAGCACGTCGTTGATCAGCCCCAGCAGCATGCGCGAGGCGCCGTGCGCCTTCTCGAGATAGTCGCGCTGCTCGGTGCTGAGCTCGGTCTGCAGCGCCAGGTGCGTCATGCCCATGATGGCGTTCATGGGCGTGCGGATCTCGTGGCTCATGTTGGCCAGGAAGCGCGACTTCGCGAGCGTCGCCGCCTCGGCCACGTCGTGCGCCTGCTGCAGCGCGAGGCGGTCGCTGTCGCGCCGCGCGAGGTCGGTCTCGATCGCCGCGGCCATCGCGTCGAGCGCCTTCGCGAGCACGCCCACCTCCTGCACGCGGCGCGGGTCGACCGCCGTGCGGGTGGCGAAGTCGCCTTCGGAGAAGCGGTGCGCGGCCTCGCCGAGCTGCGCGATCGGCGCCAGCACGCGCTGGCGCAGCACCAGCAGCGCCGCCGCCAGGATGGGCAGCAGCGCGAGGTCGACCGCGATGGCGGCGAGGATCGTGCCGTGGAATCGCGCCCGCACCGCCTCGACCGCCTGCGCGGTGCGGGCGCCGGCCTGCCCGCGCAGGCGGTCGACCGACGCGAACAGGTGGTCGCGGTGGCGCTCGTAGTCGGGCGCGTGCACCAGCGCGGTGGCGTGCTCGCGGTCGGGCTTGCCGTCGGAGACGAACTCGCCGCTGGCGCGGTCGTACAGGCCCTGGGTGGCGGCGAAGGCGATCTTCTCGATCGCCTGCAGGCGCGCGGCGGCGTCGAGCGCCTCGCGGGCGGCGCCGATCTCGTCGGCGGCGAAGTCCAGCGCCTCCATGCGCCCGATCAGCCCGCCGCGCTCGCGGGCGGCGAGGATCGCGTAGTACTCGGTCAGGTGGCGCGTGGCGCCGGTCGTGGTGTAGCTCTGGACCAGGTGCGCCAGGTGGTCCGATTCGGCCTCGAACGCGGCGACGAACGCGAGCGTGCGGTCACGCCGCTCGAAGGCGTCGTGCACGAGGCCTTCGGCGTCGCGGATGAAGAACAGGAAGACGAGGTTCGCCGCCAGCGCCAGCAGCACGGCGACGAAGAACCCTCGCGAGACGGAGCGCAACCGCATCGGAACCACGTTGTTGATGTTTCACGCGATCATCGATGAGCAGCCGCGCGCAGAACGCGCGAGGTGGCGGGGGAATCCGGGCCAGTTCCGGGCCCGGGCGCCTCAGAGCGACAGCTTGCCGGCGAACACCACCGGCCCGGTCGGCGCGCCGGTCGGCGAGCCGCCGGGCGGCTCCACGCTGACGGCCATGTGGTCGATGCCGCTGGCCTTCAGCCCCTGCGGGAACTGGCCGTGCCGCAGCACCGTCACGCCGTCGGCGCGGATCAGCCCCAGCGAGGTCGGCGCGCCGGTCGCGCGCGCCCACCACAGCTCGAGCACGCGGTCGTCCTGCAGCGCGACCGGCGTGACCGGCCGCGCGACGACGGCGCGGCCGTCGCCGCTGAAGCTGGCGACGAAGCTGCCGGCCAGCGCCGGCAGGCCGCCGGTGGACTGCAGCACGACGACGACCGGCGGCTGCGCCGGCGGCGGCGTGGCCACCAGCACCGCCAGGCCCACCACGGCCGCCAGCGCCACGCCGCTGAAGGCGCGCCACAGCGCCAGCCGCTGCCACCACGGCGTGGCGGCCGGTGCCGGCCACAGGCGCTGCTCGATCGCGGCCCACACGCGTGGCGGCGGCGCCACCGGCGCGATCGCCACCGTCAGCGGCATCAGGCGGCGCTGCCATTCGTGCACCGCCGCCCGCAGCGCGGGGTGGGCGGCCAGCAGCACTTCGAAGCGGCGCCGCGCCGGGCCGCGCAGCGTGCCGGCCACGTAGCCGGCCGCGAGCGCGTCGGCCAGGGTCTTGCGGGAGTAGTCCATCGCTCAGGCCTCCCGGGCGCCGTCGCGCAGCACGCTGCGTTCGAGGCAGCCCTTCAGCGTGGCCAGCGCCCGCCGCACCCAGCTCTTCACGGTGCCCAGCGGCTGGTGCAGGTGTTCGGCCACCTCGGCGTGCGAAAGGCCGTCGAAGAAGGCGAGCGCCACGCTCTGGCGCTGCGGCGGCGTCAGGTGCTCCATGCAGCGGCCGAGTTCGCGCGCGTCGCTGGCGCGGCCCAGCAGCGCCAGCGGGCCGGGGTCGTCGCTGGCCGCGGCATCGACGGCATCGGGGCGTTCGTCGTCGTCGCCTTCGTCGCGCGTCGTGCTCACCGTCTGCGGCTGCGCCTGCGCGCGGCGCAGGCTGTCGATGGCGCGGTGGCGCGCGATGCTGGTGAGCCAGGTCAGCGGCTGGCTGCGCGCGGCGTCGAAGCCGGTCGCCGCCTTCCAGACCGCGACGTAGATCTCCTGCAGCAGGTCTTCGGCGAGCGCGCGGTCGCGCTGGATGCGCAGCACCACGGCGAACAGGTGCGCGCTGGTGCGCTCGTACAGGCGCGCGAAGGCGGCGCGGTCGCCGAGGCCGGCGCGCGCCAGCAGCTGCGCCAGTTCGCGGCTCTTCTCGGGCCAGTCGGCTTCGTCGAGTCTCATCGTCGGTCCCTACAATCGACGGCCATGGACCCTGACCGCCAGTTCGTGCTGACCCTGTCGTGCCGCGACACGAAGGGCATCGTCTACGCCGTCTCCGGCCTGCTCTACCAGGCCGGCTGCAACATCATCGACTCGCAGCAGTTCGGCGACCTCGAAGGTGACGACGCCACCGGCCTGTTCTTCATGCGCGTGCACTTCGAGGCGCCGCCGCACCTGCCCGACGCGGCCACGCTGGACACGCTGTTCGCGCACGTGCGCTCGCAGTTCGACATGGACCTGCGCTTCCACGCGCTGGCGCGGCGGCCGCGCCTGCTGCTGATGGTGAGCCAGCACGGCCACTGCCTGAACGACCTGCTGTTCCGCTGGAAGAGCGGGCAGCTCGCGGTGGACATCCCGGCCATCGTCTCCAACCACACCACCTTCGCCGACCTGGCGGCCAGCTACGGCATCCCGTTCCACCACCTGCCGCTGGACAAGGCGCGGGCCGACGGCAAGCGCGAGCAGGAACGCGCGGTGCAGGCGATCGTGGAGCGCGAGCGCATCGACCTCGTCGTGCTGGCGCGCTACATGCAGATCCTGAGCGCCGAGTTCTGCGACCTGCTCAAGGGGCGTGCGATCAACATCCACCACAGCTTCCTGCCCAGCTTCAAGGGCGCGCGGCCGTACTACCAGGCGCACGCGCGCGGCGTGAAGCTCATCGGCGCCACCGCCCACTACGTCACCGCCGACCTCGACGAAGGGCCGATCATCGAGCAGGACGTCGAGCGTGTCGACCACACGATGTCGGCCGAGGACTTCACCGCCGTCGGCCGCGACATCGAGAGCCGCGTGCTCGCGCGCGCGGTGCGCTGGCACGTCGAGCACCGCGTGCTGATGAACGGCCACAAGAGCGTGATCTTCCGCTAGCCACCGCGCCGCCGCCCGATGCGCCGCAAACCGCCCGCCGCCGCGCTGCACGCGTCGCCCGACGACGTCGAGGCGCAGTTCTACGAAGCGCTGCAGCGCGGCGACATCGCGCTGCTGATGGCGGTGTGGGCCGACGACGACGAGATCGTCTGCGTGCACCCGGGCGGCGGCCGCCTCGTCGGCGCGGCGCAGATCCGCGAAAGCTTCGAGGCCATCTTCGCCAACGGCGGCGTGCCGGCGCAGCCCGAGAAGATCCACCGCCTGCAGACGCTGACGAGCGCGGTGCACCACCTCGTCGAACGCATTGCCGTGCAGGGCCCGGAAGGCGAGCAGCAGGCCTGGGTGCTGGCGACCAACGTCTACCTGAAGACGGCCGAGGGCTGGCGCCTCGTGGCGCACCACGCGAGCCCGGCCGATGCCGACGACCTGCACCCGGCCGCCGAAGGCCCGAGCACGCTGCACTGATGCACGACCACCGCGCCCCGGCCTGGCTGCCGGGCGGCAACCTGCAGACGATCTGGACGGCGCTCTTCTCACGGCCGCACCTCACCGAATCGCCGGCGTACCGGCGCGAGCGCTGGACGGCGCCCGACGGCGACTTCATCGACGTCGACCATGTCGACGCCGCCACCCCCGGTGCGCCGCGGCTCGTGCTGTTCCACGGGCTGGAGGGCAGCTCGCAGAGCCGCTACGCGCTGGCCTTCGCGCTCGCCGCACAGGCGCGCGGCTGGGGCTGCACGCTGCCGCACTTCCGCGGCTGCTCGGGCGTGCCCAACCTCGCGCCGCGCGCCTACCACTCGGGCGACTTCGAGGAGATCGGCTGGATGCTCCGCCGCGTGTGCGCCGCGCACGGCGCACCGGTGTACGCGGTCGGCGTCTCGCTCGGCGGCAACGCGCTGCTGCGCTGGGCCGAGGAGGCCGGCGAGACGGCGCGCGCCACCGTGCGCGCGGTCGCCGCGATCTCGTCGCCGCTGGACCTGGCCGCGGCCGGCCGCGCCATCGACCGCGGCTTCAACTGGGCGGTGTACGCACGCATGTTCCTGAAGACGATGAAGCCGCGCGCGCTGGCCAAGCTCGAGTTGCACCCCGGCCTGTTCGACCGCGAGCGGCTGCTCGCCGCCCGCACGCTCTACGAATTCGACGACGTCTTCACGGCGCCGCTGCACGGCTACCGCGACACGCCCGACTACTGGGCGCGCGCCTCGGCCAAGCCGCATCTGCACGCGATCCGCGTGCCGGCGCTGGCGCTCAACGCGCGCAACGACCCCTTCGTGCCCGGCGCCTCGCTGCCGGCCGCGCACGAAGCGGGCCGCCACGTCACGCTGTGGCAGCCGCCGCACGGCGGCCACGTCGGCTTCACGACCGGGCCGTTCCCCGGCAGCGTGCGCGCGCTGCCCGAGGCGGTGCTCGGCTGGCTGCAGGCCGCCGCCGCTTGAGCTAAGGTCAGGCGCATGGACGACATCGTCAAGGCGGCGCTGAAGAAGTGGCCCAACGTGCCGCACTGCTACGGCTGGCTCGCGCTGGACGCGCGTGGCGACTGGTACATGCGCGACGACCGCATCCAGGCCGCCGGCCCGTTCCCGCAGGTCAAGGGCAGCCGCATCCAGCACGAGAAGCTGCGCGCCTTCATCGAGCGCAACTACGGCCACGACGACGCCGGCGCCTGGTTCTTCCAGAACGGGCCGCAGCGTGTCTACGTCGAGCTCGAGGCGGCGCCCTGGGTCTGGCGCGTCGCCGACGGCGACTTCGCCGTCACCTCGCACACCGGCCTGCCCGCAACGCCGCGCGGCGCCTGGCTCGACGAGCACGGCCGCCTGTTCCTGGACACCGACCTCGGCTTCGGCGTCGTGCACACGCTGGACATGGGACCGGCCGCCGACGCGGTGGAGGCCGGCCGCTGGGATCCGCAGGCGCTGGCGATCGCGGCCATGCCGGCGCGCTTCGGCTATGTGCGGCGGCCGGCGGGCGGGTCGGCGTAGATCGGTGGTTCGCGCAGGCATGCGCCGGCTGTACGCAGCGCAGCGGCAATCGGATGCAGAAAGCAGAAGGCCGCCCGAAGGCGGCCTTCTGCCAAGGCGCTAGGCCCTCAGTTCGCGGCGCTGGCCGCGGCGGCGGGGGCCTTCGGCTCGTCGAACTTGCCGCCGGACTGGTTCACCAGGTGCACGACGGCACGGCCGATCTCGTAGTCGCTGTACTCGCCGCCGCCTTGCGCCGGCATCGCGTTCTTGCCCTTCAGCGCCGAGGTGAGCAGCGCTTCGTAGCCGGTCTTGATGCGCGGCGCCCAGGCGGCGCTGTCGCCGACCTTGGGTGCGCCGGCGGCGCCGGTGTTGTGGCAGGCGCCGCAGGCGGCCGCGACCACCTGTTCGCCGGTGCGCACGACGGCGGGGCCGGAGGGGTCCTTGATCTGCACCACGCCCACGCGCTGCAGGCGGCGCGCGATGGCCTCTTCGCTCATGCCGTCGCTGCCGGCGCCGGTCTTGGTGCCGAAGGCGACGAAGTTGGCCATCAGGATGATGATGACGATGGGCACCACGAACGAGGCGACGACGGTCCAGACCAGCTGCTTCGGGGTCTTGATCGGGCCCTCGTGGTTTTCTTCGTGGGTCTGCGCGTCGCTCATGGAGTCCTCGGTTCGGTCGGGGTGCGGCAAAACCGGGCGATTATAGGGACCTTGCCCTCTTCGCTCAGGGTCCGGGCGACGGCCCGGCTAGAATCCGCAGCTTCCACGGCGACCGTGGTGAAGTGGATATCATGCGGCCCTCCGAAGGCCACGTCGCAGGTTCGATTCCTGCCGGTCGCACCAAGGCGCCCCTCCCCGGGGCCTATACTGGCCGCGATTGTCAACAATCTTCACGTTGACTTCGCCCCCATGCGCCCCACCGACAGCGACCACCAGACCTTCGCCCGCTGGGAGCAGGCGGTGGAGTTCCGCCTCTTCGCCGACGCCGCCGGGCCGACGCTGACGGTGCCCGAGCAGGTGGCCGCGAAGGTCGGCGACCGCATCATCGGCGGCCAGCTCGCCCCGGGCGCGCGCATCGGCGAACAGGAGCTCGCCGACGAGTTCGCGATCAGCCGCGGCCCGGTGCGCGAGGCGATCCGCATCCTCGAGCGCGAGGGCCTGGTGGCGGTGCTGCCGCGGCGCGGTGCGGTCGTCACGCGGCTGGAGGCGGGCGAACTGCGCGAGCTGTTCGAGATCCGCGCCGGCCTCTTCGAGATCGTTGTGCGCAAGGTCGTCGAGAGCCGCCCGCCGGAGCTGCTGGCCGTGATGCGCGCCGGCGTCGCGCGGCTGGAGGCGCTGGCCGAGGATCCGGCCGGCGGCGACGCCTACGCCGAGACCACGCACCGCCTGATCCAGATCAGCGCCCGCTTCGCCGGAAACGAGAAGCTGCGCCGCATGATCGCCGCGCTGTCGCTGCAGAGCCTGCGCTACAGCAAGCTCGGGCTGGCGTCGATCGAGCGGCGGCGCCGCTCGGTCAAGCTGTGGAAGCAGGCGGCGAAGGCGCTCGAGCGCGGCGACCTCGAGCAGATGATGCTGCTGGCGCGCCAGCGCAGCGAGGAGTCGGCCGACGAGGCGGCGCGTGTGCTGGGCGCGCCGGCGGCCTGAGCCACTTCAGGCGGCGTCGAAGCGCGCGCGCAGCGCGCCCTTGAGCACCTTGCCGGCCCCGTTGCGCGGCAGCGCGTCGACGAAGACCACGCGGCGCGGCTTCTTGTAGCCGGCAATGCGCGCGCCGCAGTGCGCCTGCAGCGCCGCGGCGTCGGCCACGGCGCCGGCGCGCAGCACCACGGCGGCGGCCACCACCTCGCCCCACTCGGCGTCGGGCAGGCCGAGCACGGCCGACTCCGCCACCGCCGGGTGCGCGGCCAGCGCCTCCTCGACCTCGCGCGCGTAGACGTTGAAGCCGCCGCTGATGATCATGTCCTTGCTGCGGCCGACGATGTGCAGGTAGCCCTGCGCGTCGAAGCGGCCGAGGTCGCCGGTGTGGAACCAGCCGTCGCGCACCGCCTCGGCCATCGCCTCGGGGCGGCGCCACAGCTGCACGCGGGCCGCGCCCTCGTGCGCCAGCGTCACTTCGCCCACCTCGCCGGCCGGCACCTCGCGGCCGTGCGCGTCGCGCAGCACGATGCGCACGTTGGCGGTCGGGCGGCCGCAGGAGCCGATGGGGTCGTCCGCGCCGTCCTCGCCGTCGCCCACGTGCTCGTGCGGGTACAGCACGGTGAGCGGCTGCACCGCCTCGGTCATGCCGTACTGCTGGCGCAGGATGGGACCGAAGATCGCCATCGCGCGGCGGATCAGCGGGACCGGCGTCGGCGCGGTGCCGTAGTGGATGCGCTTGAGCGACGACCAGTCGGCGCGCGCGCCGCCCTCGATGGCCTCGACCAGCCGGCTCATCATCGTCGGCACCAGCATCAGGTGCGTGATGCGCTCGCGCTCGATGGCGGCCAGCAGCGACGCGGAGTCGAAGCGGTCCTGCACCACGTTGCGCGCGCCGCGCAGGAAGCAGGGGAACAGGTAGACGCCGGCGGCGTGGGTGAGCGGGCCGACGTGCAGCATCGCGTCGTCGACCGACAGGCCGTACTCCATCGCGAGGAAGTGGTTGTTCAGGCGCGCGAGCCAGCGTTCGAGCGTGTAGGCCACGCCCTTGGGCTTGCCGGTGGTGCCGCTGGTGTAGGCCAGGCGCACGACGTGCTCGGGGCCGATCTCGATCGCCGGCGCGCGGTCGGGCGCGGCGGCGCAGGCGGCGTCGAAGTCCGCCACGCCGGGCCGGCCGGCGCCGGCCGCGGCGCCGCCGGTGGCCAGCACATGGCGCAGCGCCGGCAGGCGCGTGCCGGCCGCGGCGGCGATCGCCGCCGCCAGGTCGCCGAAGGGCGGGCCGACGAGCACCGCCGCGGCCTCGGCGTCGGCCAGGATCTCCAGATGCTCGGCCAGCGTGTGGCGCGCGTTCAGCGCCACGCAGGTGAGCGCGGCCTTCTCGGCGCCGAACTGGCTGTCCAGGCTCTCGACCGAGTTCTCCAGCAGCACCGCGAAGCGCTCGCCGGGCTGCAGGCCGAGCGCGATCAGCGCCTGCGCGAAGCGGTTGCTGCGCGCGTCCACCTCGCGGTGGCTGTAGCTGCGGTCGCGGAACACCAGCGCGGGCCGCGGGCCGTGTTGCGCCGCCGCCCAGCCGATCAGGCGGCCGGCGATCATCCGATCACCACCACGTCCTGCCCCTCGGCCACCGCCTCGCCTTCGGCCACCAGCACCTCAAGCACCGTGCCGGCATGCGGCGCGCTGACCGGGATCTCCATCTTCATGCTCTCCAGGATGACCAGCGTCTGGTCGGCGTCGACGCGGTCGCCGACGAGCACCTCGACCTTCCACACCGTGCCGGTGACGTCGGACTGCAGGCGGGACTGGGGCATGGCGGGCTCCTGGCGGTGCGGGGGTGATGGGATGCCGATGATCATAGACAACACTCAGATTGTTGACAATCTCAGTGTCGAATGCTTCAATCGTCCGCCGCTCCCGCCATGACCACGCCTGCCGCCCGGCCCGCCCTGCCGCCCGCCCCCACGCCCCGCCCGGCGCCGCCGGGCGCGGCCGGCGCATGAGCCTCGCCACCGTGCTCGGCTGGCGCCGCCTGGCCCCGGGGCTGGCGCTGGCCGGCGTGCTGGCGATCGCGGCCGGCTCGGTGTCCAAGCTGCACGGCGGGCCGCTGCCGCTGTACGCGCTGCTCTTCGGCATGGCCTTCCACCACCTCAGCCGCGAGCTGCGCACGCGGCCGGGCATCGAGTTCTGCGCCCGCGACGTGCTGCGCCTGGGCGCCGGCCTGCTGGGCGCGCGCGTCACCGCCACGCAGATCGCGGCGCTCGGCTGGGGCGCGGCGCTGTGGGTCGTGGGCGCGGTGCTCGGCACGCTGCTGCTGGCGCTGTGGCTGGGGCCGCGCCTGGGCCTCAGCCGCGCCCAGTCCACGCTGGCG
Organism: Pseudomonadota bacterium; assembly: GCA_963204815.1. Taxonomy (GTDB): domain Bacteria; phylum Pseudomonadota; class Gammaproteobacteria; order Burkholderiales; family Burkholderiaceae_C; genus Rubrivivax. The sequence goes on from CAUJHQ010000158.1 coordinate 67,226, forward strand.
GGCGGCGCGGTGGCGATCTGCGGCGCGTCGGCCGCGCTCGCGCTGTCGGCGGTGCTGCCGCCCGAGCGCAAGGGCGATCGCTACACGCTGACGGTGGTGATCGGCATCACCGTGGTCTCCACCGCGTCGATGATCCTGTACCCGCTGATCGCGCGCGCCTTGCACCTGAGCCCGGCGCAGGCCGGGCTCTTCCTCGGCGGCAGCATCCACGACGTGGCGCAGGCGGTGGGCGCCGGCCTCACGCTCGGCAGCGAGACCGCCACGTTCGCCACCGTCGTCAAGCTGTTCCGCGTGGCGCTGCTGGTGCTGGTGGTGCTGGCGGTGTCGCTCGCGTTCAAGCGCGCGCGCGACGAGGCGCAGGCCGGCCGCGCGGCCGAGCGCGGCGCGGCGCGGCCGCCGCTGGTGCCCTGGTTCCTGTGGCTGTTCGTCGCCCTCGTGGCGCTGAACTCCAGCGGCATGGCCGACCCGCGCTGGCTCGACGCGCTCGCCGAGCTGTCGCGCGGCTGCCTCGTGATGGCGATGGCGGCGCTGGGCGTGAAGACCTCGTTCCGCGACGTCGCCCGCGCCGGCTGGCAGCCGCTGCTGCTGATCGTGACCGAAACGCTCTGGCTGGCCGGCGTGATGCTGGCCGGCGCCTGGTGGCTGCTCGGCGCGCCCTGACGGCGCCCTGCCCCACCGCCGAAACCCGAAGGAGACGACGAAATGAAACATCGCATCACCGCCCTGCTGCTGGCCGCCGGCAGCCTGCTCGCGGGCACCGCCTGGGCGCAGGCCGACTGGAAGCCGAACGAGCGCGTGAACTACCTGATCGGCGTGGCGCCCGGCGGCACGGTGGACCTCTACGCACGCGGCATCAAGGACGCGCTGGATGCGCTGAAGCTGGTCAACGGCCAGACCGTCGTCGCCGAGAACAAGGTCGGCGCCGGCGGCGCGCTGGCGCTGCAGGCGCTGAAAGCCGGCAGCGGCAACGCGCAGTTGCTCGGCACCTTCCACACCGGCGCCATCGCCGGCGCCGTGACCGGCCTCATCAAGGCCGACCCGCGCGACTTCACGCCGGTGGCGATGATGGTCGAGGAGACCTCGCTCGTCGCGGTGCGCGCCGACTCGCCGCTGAAGACCGGCGGCGACCTCGTCGCCGCGCTGAAGGCCGACCCGACGCGGCTGCGCATCGCCGTCGCCCCCGCGCTCGGCCAGAACACGCACATGGCGATCGCGAAGCCGCTGAAGGTGGCCGGCGTGGCGATCGACAAGCTGACGATCGCGCCGTTCCGCTCGTCGGGCGAATCGGTGACGGCGCTGCTGGGCGGCCACGTCGACATCGTCTCGGCCACCGCGCCGGTGATCCTGCCGCAGGTGGCGGCCGGCAAGCTGCGCATCCTGGCCAGCGCCGCGCCCGAGCCCGGCACCGGGCCGCTGGCCGGCGTGAAGACCTGGCGCGAGCAGGGCGTGGCGGCCGACTACGTCAGCTACAACGGCGTGATGCTTCCGCCGGGCGTGAACGCCGAGCAGATCCGCTTCTGGGAAGACGCGCTGCGCAAGGTCTCGCAGGACAAGCAGTGGCTCGCGCTGGTGGAGAAGTCGGGCAACAAGCCGATCTTCCGCGGCTACGTCGAGTCGCACCGCTACCTGATGACGGAATGGAAGGCGACCTCCGAGCTCGCCGCCGCGCTGGGGCTGGGGGCGGGGCGATGAGCGTGAGATTCGACGGCGCGCCCTTCGCGCCCGAAGGTGAGTGGGCCGCCGAGCTCGAGGAACTGCAGGCGCGGCGCCGCTCGGCGCTGGCGATGGGCGGGCCGGAGGCGCTGGCGAAGTTCAAGGCAGGCGGCCGCCTGCACGCGCGCGAGCGCATCGCCGCGCTGGTGGACGCCGGCAGCTTCCACGAGATGGGCGCGCTCGCCGGCAAGGGCCACGTGCACGCCGACGGCCGCTACAGCCACACCGAGCCGACGAACACCATCGTCGGCACCGGCCGCGTCGACGGCCGCAAGGTGGCGCTGCACGCCGACGACTTCACCATCAAGGCCGGCAGTTCCGAAGGCGCCATCGCCGACAAGTGGATCTACATCGAGCGCCTGGCGCTGCAGCTGCGCATGCCGCTGGTGCGGCTGGTCGACTCCGCCGGCGGCAGCGTGAAGCTGCTGATGCAGATCGGCGGCACAAAGATCCCCGAGTACACCACCTGGCCCGCGCAGGACCTGCTGCAGACCGTGCCGGTGGTCGGCGTCGCGCTCGGCGCCTGCGCCGGCCAGGGCGCGATCAAGGTGCTGTCCTCGCACTTCTCGGTGCTGGTGCGCGAACAGGCGCAGGTCATGGCCGCCGGCCCGCACGTGGTGCGCCAGGCCTACGGCGTGGAGGTCGACAAGAACGAGCTCGGCGGCTGGAAGGCGCAGCGCAAGAGCGCGCTCGTGCACAACGAGGCGGTCGACGAGGCCGACGCGCTGGCGCAGGTGAGGCGCTTCCTGTCGTACCTGCCGCGCAGCGTGCACGAGCTGGCGCCGGTGCTGCCCTGCGACGACGACCCGAACCGCGCCGACGACTCGCTGAAGGACGCGATCCCGCGCGACCGCCGCAAGATCTACGACCCGCGCAAGCTGCTCGCGTCGGTGTTCGACCTCGGCAGCCTGTTCGAGATCGGCCGCTGGCAGGGCGGCTCGGTGATCACGATGCTGGGCCGCCTGAACGGCGTGCCGGTGGGCGTGATCGCGAACGACCCCAAGGTGCACGGCGGCGCGATGACGCTGCAGGCCGCCTACAAGATGGAACGCCACACGAAGCTGTGCAGCCTGTTCGGCCTGCCGGTGGTGAACTTCGTCGACCAGCCCGGCAACGCCACCGGGCTGGAGGCCGAGCTCGCCGGCACGCTGCTCGGCGCCACGCGCGTCGGCGAGGCGCTCGCCGACTGCCGGTCGCCGTGGGTGTCGATCCTGATCCGGCGCTGCTTCGGCATGGCCGGCGCGCTGCACGGCCCGAAGGGCGGCGACCGCCTGAACCACCGCTTCGCGTGGCCGTCGGCGCGCTGGGGTTCGATCCCCATCGAAGGCGGCGTGATGGCCGCGCACAAGGCCGAGATCGAGGCCGCGCCCGATCCCGCCGCGCGGCGCGCCGAACTGGAGGCGCACTACCTCGCGCTGACCTCGCCGTTCCGCACGGCGGAGAAGTTCGGCGTGCTCGACATCATCGACCCGCGCGAAACGCGCCGCGTGCTGTGCGACTGGGTCGAGGACGCGTGGACCGTGGTGCAGGGCGACCTGCACCGGCGCGGCTGAGGCGCCGGCGTCAGGCGTCGCCGTCGCGCCGCACCACCTGCAGGTCGCCGCTGAACAGGGTGTGCACGCAGTTGTGCGGCCCGTGTTCGCCGTGCTCCTTGATCCACTCCCAGAGGAACGTGAACGGCAGCAGCAGCAGGCCGCCGGGCGCCGCCTTCAGCGCCTTCGAGCGCATCTCGGCCTCGGTCGGGAAGACCAGCCAGCGCGCGCCCGAGTCGAGGCGTGCGATCAGGTCCTCGGGCAGCCGCTGCCAGCCCAGCGTCTGGAACCACGGCGTCGGCGCCGCGGGCTCCTGCACCGGCGTCAGCGCGTGCAGGCGCTTGGTCGTCAGCGTCGACAGCCCCCAGTGCTCGAGCCAGGCCTCCATGTCGCCGACGCTGTCGAAGGTGAT
>CAUJHQ010000159.1 GCA_963204815.1 Pseudomonadota bacterium
CGCTGCATCGCAGACACTCGCAGCAGGCGCGCGCACGGTTGCAAGTCGACCCTTGGCCGTGTCGGCGCACCTGTGCCCTCAATCAGTCGGGATCGGCGATGGCCATCGATACCGTGTCGCCTCAAGCCCGCACGGTCACGATCTCCTCAAGCCGCGTGGTGTACCGCGGCGACCGCCGCTCCTGTCGCGAAGCGTGCGCGCTGGGCCCGTCCTTGCGAGTGGCGCTGGCCACCGTCACCGCCTGCCGCCCGAACCGCTCGTTCAGCGCGTCCATCGCGCTCATCAAGCCCGTGCGGCCCTGGGCGGGCGGCGGTCCCGGCTCGTCGGCCCCGAACAGATCCAGCGTGTCCTGCACCTGGCCCGGCGACTGCAGGTCCACCAGCATCACGCCCGCCTTCACGTAGTTGAAGCCTGGTCGGTAGATGCTTCGCAGCGCGCGCACCGCCGCGCTCACGAGCACCCGCGTGTCGGCACTCGGGTGGGGCAAGGGCAGGGTGGCGCTCGGCGCGTGGTGCCGGTCCTGCTGGCGGTACGAACTCGTGGTGATGAACACCTGCACCGCCCCCGCCACGCAGCCTTGCTCGCGCAGCTTGCGCGCCACTTGGCTGGCAAACTGGCTCACCACCTCGACCAGTTCGGGCAGTTCCGTCACCGGTGACCCGAAGGATCGGGAGCACATGATCTGCTGGTTGGCCGCCGGTGCGTCGTTGACCTCCATGCACGGCGTGCCGCGCAGTTCGAGGATCGTCTTCTCGATGACGACGCTGAACTGGCGCCGCAGGATCGTGGCATCGGCGCGCACGAGATCGAGCACGCTGTGGATGCCACCTTGGTTCAGCCGCGCCGTGGTCTTGTGGCCGATGCCCCAGACATTGCCGACCTCGGTGGCCTGCATCACGGCTTCGAGCGCTGGTGCCGGCAACTGGCCCAGGTCGCAGACCTGCGCCAGCGCGTGCGGGTAGCTGCTGGGCTTGCGGTCTGCCGTCTTGGCGACATGGTTGGCCAGCTTCGCCAGCGTCTTCGTCGCGCCGAAGCCCACGCTCGTGGGCAGGCCGGTCCAGCGCAGCACCTTGGCGCGCAGGTCGCAGCCGACGGCGACCCGGTCACCCGGCATGCCGTCGAAATCGAGGAAGCACTCGTCGATGCTGTAGATCTCCTGCAGTGGAGCGTACGCGGCGGCCAGCGACATCATCCGGCTGGACATGTCGCCGTAGAGTTCGAAGTTGGCCGACAGCGCAATGAGGCCGGCCGAGCGCTCCAGGTGGCGCACCTCGAACCAGGGCTGCGCCATGCGCACCCCCAGGTCCTTCGCCTCGTTGCTGCGCGCGATGCACGCGCCGTCGTTGTTGGACAGCACCACCACGGGCCTGCCGATCAGCGACGGGCGGAACACCCGCTCGCAGCTGACGTACATGTTGTTGACGTCGACGAGCGCGAACATGGGCCGCTATGCTGCGAGTGGGCGGATGACGTGGGTGACGACACCCCAGATCTGCAGTTCTTCGCCATCGCCCGGCACCCAGTCCGGGTAGGCCGGGTCGGCCGACTGCAGGCGCACGTCGCCGCCACGCCGGTGCAGGCGCCGGCAGACGAACTCGTCGTTCACGATCGCGATGACCACCTGGCCGTGCGATGCCGTCTGTGCGCGGTCGACGAGCGCCAGGTCGCCATCGTCCACGCCGGCCTGCCGCATCGAGTCGCCGGCGATGCGCATCAGGAAGGCGGCTTGCGGGTGGCGGACGAGGATGTCATTGAGGTCCAGACGCGTGACGCCGCTCTCGCTGGCCGGCGAGCCGAAGCTGATGGCGACGCTGCTGCGCGGCGATGACGGACTGGACACGGCGGGGTCAGAGGTCGTGCGGCGTCACGCGTTTGCCGTTGACGAAGACATCGCCGCCGATCACCTCGATCAGCATCTCGCCGAAGCGGCCGTTCCAGACCCAACGGAGGACGCCGTCGCTCGCCAGCGGCAGAGGCGGTTGCGCATCGTCGGTTCGGCCGACGACGTGGTCGATGGGGGCGGGCGGCAACGGGTTCACGATCACGACGGAAGCGATCAAGGTGATCGAGGTCTGGGAGGGTTGGGACGGGAGTACCCGGTGGCGCGATGGCACCGCATGAGTGGAGGCCAGAGCGTTCGTGTACTGTACAAACATACAGTCCAGAGCGCAACAGCGGATCTCGGCACAAGCTGGCCGTCCGCTGCGTGGATCACCCCTTGAGCCAGCCTGGCCTCAGCGTGCCGTCATGGCCTTCGATCAATGCGACCCGGGGTGCGGTGCAGGCGCCTGTTGGCACTGCACGGTCTATGGCGGACTCGACAGCCGCAGGACCAACGCTGTGTGCTGGCATGACGCACCCGCCGTTCACATCCGTTCGTTGGCCCAGAACGGCTGCGTTCATTTCGTGCGCATGCCGGGCGTCGACGATGAGACTGCGCCGCCCAAGGAGTTCAGCGGCGGTGATCACGCTGGCTGGCGCAGGGGCCAGGCGATGGGCCATCCTTCACTGTCCCTTTGCTGTACTTGGTTTGACTCTGACCTGTGCGAAGGTGCGCGTGAATTGCAGGACGGGATGGCTTCACGAAGGCAGCGAACGCGGCCGGTCTGCATGGCGGCCCAGGATCGACAGTCGCCAGCACCGCAACCGGTCATCGAGCACAAGAGACCAAAGCGTGGTTCAACGACGAATTGTGGTTGGGACCTTGGCTGTTCGAGGTGCGGTCGACCGCGACCTGCCTGTGGATGGCCGTTCGGCGCGCAATTGGTCAACGCGGTCAGCCCATGTCTGGAGCAAGTCGCGGCGTTCGGCCTGATAGGCGTGTCGGTTGTATGCAGCGCGCACGCGATTGCTAGGCACGTGGGCCAGGCAATGCTCGATCACGTCGATGCTTGCGCCGGTCGCGTTGAAGTGCGTGCTGAACGTCGCGCGCATGCCGTGCGGCGTGCCGTCACCGCTGAAGCCCAGCCGCTCCATCAGCGCATTGAGACTTCGATCGGCCATCGGCCGATCGGGATCGAGTCGATTGGGGAACAAGTAGACACTGCCCTCGGGAACGAGCGCCCGCAGCTCCTGCAGCAGCTTCACGCACTGACGGGAGAGCGGCACCCAGTGGGCGCGGCCGGCCTTCATCCGGTCGGCGGGGATCTCCCATTCGGCGGCCTTCAGGTCGATCTCGCTCCACTTGCCCCCGGTGACTTCGGCCTTGCGACAGGCCGTCAACACGACGAGCAGCATTGCGATCCGGGTCTGCTCGTGGATCGTGTCGATGGCCTCCAGCTTGCGCAGGAACTCGCCGAGCAAGTCGGGCGACAGGGCGGGGTGGTTCTCCTGGTTGCGCTTGCGGAGCACGCGAACCGGCGGCACGGGGTTGTCGGCGATCAGCCCGGAGTCGATGGCGTACTCGAAGATGCCCCACAGGTAGTTGCGCAGGTTTCGCGCGACCTCGGGCGCTCGTGCCTCAACCTCTTTCAGCGCAGTGGTCAGTTCGAGGCGCGTGATCTTGGAGATCGGCCGGTCTTTGAAGCGGGGCGTCAGGTCCTTCTCGATCTCCCGGTTGCGCTGCAGGACCGTCGCTGGCCGAAGATCCGCACCCGTCGCGGCACTCCAGTCGGCACACACCGCGCCGAAGCTGCCCTTGACGCGGTGCAGTTCTGCCTGGGCGCGGCTCTCGCGTTCATCGCGCCGCGCTTGGACGGGGTGAACGCCCTTGGCGACCAGCTTGCGCGACTCTGCGTGGGCGTGCCGCGCGTCGGCGAGCGTGACCTCGGGGAACGCCCCAAGCGCCTGCAGACCTTCGACGCCGTCCAGCCTGAACTTGTAGCGCCAGAGCTTCGAGCCGTTGGGCTGGACGAGGACGAACAGACCACCCGTGTCGGCCAGCTTGTAGGCACGTTCCGCCGGCTTGGCCGACTTGATCTGAAGGGTCGTCAGCACTGGGGGTATCGGTCGATCCGTACCCCCAACCATACCCCCAGCCGATCGGGATCTCAAGAAATCGGCCGGAACGGCTTGAGACAAGGCGTGTCGCTAAGTCGTTGTCACGTATAGGGTATTCAGAACAACCTGGGACATCCTGAAATCGCCCGGGACCCCCATGCACAGTTCAGGTGGCGAGTTTCAAGGCGGTCCTCGGTGGCGGCGCTCGTGGCGCGGGGCGGCGGCCACGATGCTACAAGCCCGGCGTGCCGGGTCTGGCCGGCTGCCGGGTCACAGCAGGTCCACGGCCTGCTGCAGACTGCGAGTGGTGCGCGACCACCACTGCGAAAAGCTCTCGCAGCGCCGCTCCACCGGTGGGAACAGCGCGGCGGGCGCGTCCAGTTGCGCGCTGCGCAGCAGCCAGCGCGTGAGGTGCGGGTCGTCGACGCTGCGCACGCGCGCGGCGCCCGCCAGTGCCGCGGCCAGGCCGTCGGCGTCGCACCACCAGCGTTCGGGGGCCAGCGCGGCCATCGCGGCGTCGACCCAGCGCCAGCGCGCTTCGGGCCAGGGCCAGGCGGCGTGTTGCTCGCGCGCATACACGCCGATGACCACGGTGTGCGCCGGCAGGCCGGCTGGCGGCGCGCGCAGGGCCCACGGGTGCACCAGCCAGACCTCGCGGCCGCGCAGCCGTTCGGCGGTGTCGACCGCGGGCGCCCGCACGCCCAGGCCCTCGGGCGGCGCGCCGAGCAGTGCGGGCTCCGGCACGCCCGCGCCGCAGGCCCCCGAAGCGACCGCCTGCGCACCGCGCGCGATGCGCTCCAGCGCTTCGTACGGCTGGTCGACGACCGAGCCCGGGCTGTGCCAGCGCGCCGGCGCGTGGCGTGCCACGTTGTCGGCGTTGAACAGGTAGGGCTTGGCGCTGCCGGTGCCGGCCACCCACTGCCAGCTCAGGTGGTTGCTGGCGAGGTCGCCGTCGAGCAGGTGCGCCACCAGCCAGTCGGCGCCGGCGCGCCAGTGCACGTGGCGCAGGTGCACCACGTAGCTGGCCAGCCAGAGGCGGGCGTGGTTGTGCAGCGTGCCGGTGGCATAGAGCGTGCGCACGGCTTCGTCGATCACCGGCACGCCGGTGCGCGCTTCGCGGATGTCGGCCGGCAGCGACGCCGCGTACGCCGCTTCGGGCCTTGGGCCGGCGTGCCGCGACTGCAGGATGGCGTCGCCCAGGTGGCCCCAGGCGTGGCGGAAGTACGCGCGCCAGCCGAGCTCGAACACCAGCTTGTGCTGCACGTCCAGCGCCTCGCCGGCGGGCACGCGGGCCAGCACGCCGCGCAACACGTCGGGCAGCGTGACGAGGCCGTGCGTGAGGTACGGCGACAGGCCGGTCACCGCGCCGTCGAGGTGGTTGCGCGTGCGCGCGTACGCGGCCGGCCGCACGCGGGCGATGCGCTCCAGCGCGGCGCTGTGCGTCGGGGGCAGGGCGTCGGCCCAGGCCGGCGGTGCGTCGGCGAACAGGTCGTCCACGGCGCCTCAGGCCACGGCGCCGCTGCGGATGGCGGCGGCGCGGTCGCGCACGGCCTGCTTCTGGGTGTCGGACAGGCGCGCCAGGTTCTTCACCTGCAGCGCCATGCGGGGGTGGGCGGCCAGCATCGCCTCGTGCCGCATCAGGAAGTCCCAGTACAGCGTGGTGAAGGGGCAGGCGGTCTCGCCGCTGCGCTGCGCCGGGTCGTAGCGGCAGCCCTGGCAATGCGGGCTCATGCGCTGGATGTACTTGCCGGTGGCCACGTAGGGCTTGCTCGCCATCAGGCCGCCGTCGGCGTACTGGCTCATGCCCAGCGTGTTGGGCAGCTCCACCCACTCGACCGCGTCGACGTAGACCGCCAGGTACCAGGCGTGCACCTGCTGCGGCTGCGCGCCGTACATCAGTGCGAAGAGGCCGGTCACCATCAGGCGCTGGATGTGGTGGGCGTAGCCGTGCTGCAGCGTCTGCCCGATCGCGTCGCGCAGGCAGGCCATGGCGGTCTCGCCGGTCCAGTACCAGGCGGGCAGGTCGGCGTGCGCGCGCAGCGCGTTCAGCGCGCCGTAGGCAGGCATGCGGGTCCAGTAGATGCCCCGCACGTACTCGCGCCAGCCGAGAATCTGGCGCACGAAGCCTTCCACGCCGGCCAGCGGCGCGGCGCCGGCGCGGTACGCGGCGACGGCCGCGTCCACCACCTCGCGCGGGTTGAGCAGCTTCAGGTTCAGCGCGGCCGCCAGGTGCGCGTGGTAGAGCCAGGGCTCGCCGGGCCACATCGCGTCCTGGTAGCGGCCGAAGAGCGGCAGGCGTTCGGCGATGAATCGGTCGAGCGCCGCCAGCGCCTGTGCCCGCGTGACCGGCCAGGCGAAGTCGTCGAGCCGGCCGGGATGGCCGGCGAAGCGCTGTTCGACCAGCGCGATCACCTCGCGCGTGATCGTGTCGGGCTCGAAGCGCGTGCGCGGCGGCACGCGGCCCGGGCCTTCGGCGCCGAAGGCTTCGCGGTTGTCGGCGTCGAAGTTCCACTGGCCGCCTTCAGGCTCGTCGCCCTGCATCAGCACGCCGTGGCGGCGGCGCATCTCGCGGTAGAAGTTCTCCATGCGCAGCGACTTGCGGCCGCGCGCGTGGGCGGCGAATTCGCGCACGCTGCCGTAGAAGTGGCGGTCCTCGCGCACGTCCAGCGGCAGGCCGTGCGCCTGCGCCACGCCCTTGACGGCCTGCAGCACGCGCCAGTCGCCCGGCGCGGTCATCACCAGGCCGGCGGGGCGCAGGCGTTCGATGTCGGCGTGCAGCTGCGCGGCCAGGCTGCCGCGGTTGGCGGGGTCTTCGAGCCGCATGTGGTGCAGCGGCCTGCCGGCGGCGCGCAGGGCCTGCGCGAAATGCCGCATCGCCGCCAGGAACAGCGCCGTGCGCGGCTTGCCGGACCACACGTGCGTCGACTCCTCGGCGACCTCGGCCATCCACGCCGCGTCGTGCCCGGCGTCGAAGCCGTCGAACGCGGCGGCGTCCAGGTCGAGCTGGTCGCCCAGCACGAGCACCAGGTGGCGCAGCTCAGGCACGGGCGGCCTTGGCGCGCCGGCAGGCGTCGGAGCAGTACTTCACCTCGCTCCAGGTGCGCGCCCAGCGGCGCCGCCAGCTCATCGGCCGGCCGCAGGCCGCGCACGGCTTGCTGGGCAGTGCCGACTTGTTGCCGCGGAAGGCGGGGGCGGGGGGCGACATCGGCGATCGGGCACGGGGCTGACGAACGGCCCGCATGCTAAGTGCGTGCTGCCGGCGCGTGGCGCCAGGGGGCATCGGCGCGGCCAGCGCCGACAATGGCGCGAAGCCGCCAACGAGAGGAGATCGCGCGTGAAGCCCTACGACATCGAAGTGCAGCGCCTGAAGTCGATGAAGCACGACAAGGGCGTGATCGAGGTCGACCTGGACGCGCTGGTGATGGCGCGCCCGGCGCGCGACGCGCCCGACGGCGGCACCTGCCTGCGCCTGCCCGTGGAGCACGCGCGCACGATGCTGCTGCTGCTGCGCCAGCAGCTCGCCGAGCTCGACAAGCTGCAGCCGCGCAGCCGCCGTTCCGGCCGCGCCTGAGGGCAGCCCTGGCGCGGCACCGTCGTGGCCCCGCCGTGGCGTCAGTGCGGCTTGGCCGCCGCCTCGCCGTCGACGGCCTGCTGCACCGCGCGGTAGAACGCGTCGCGCGCCGCGCTGGCCTTGGCGTCGCGCGCGCCGCCGGCCCAGTTGGCGTTGGACACGATGACGAGCTTGCGCTTGGGGTCGAGGAAGATGCCCTGGCCGAAGATGCCGCGCGCCGCGAAGCTGCCGTCGGCGTTCGTCCACCACTGGTAGCCGTAGCCGCGCCCGGGCTGGCCGATGCCCGTGCGTTCGGTGGTGGCCTGCTCGAGCCAGCCGTCGGGCACGATGGCCTGCCCGCCGACACGCGTGCCGTCGAGGATGAACTGGCCGAAGCGCGCGTAGTCGCGCGCCGCCGCCTGCACGCAGCAGCCGCTGATTTCCTGCCCGGTGCGGCTGAGGATCCAGGTCGCCTGCTGCTCCATGCCGGCGGGCACCCAGATCTTCTCCGACAGGTACTGCGACAGCGGCTTCTTCGTCGCCGCGCTGACCAACACGCCCACCAGGTTGGTCTCGCCGGTGCTGTAGTGCCAGCGCGTGCCGGCCGGCGCCTCGCGCGGCAGGCGGCGCAGGTAGCTGACGATGGCGTCGACACCGTCCTCGGGCTGATGCTGGTTGAAGCGCGCGACGTCGGCGTTCGGGTCGGAGTAGTCCTCGTTCCAGCGCACGCCCGAGGTCATCGTCAGCAGCTGCCGCACGCTGACGTCGTCGTAGGCAGAGCCCTTCATCGCCGGCAGGTAGTCGCTGACCTTGTCGTCCATGCTGCGGATGTGGCCGTTGCGCACCGCCGCGCCCACCAGCGTGGAGGTGATGGACTTGGCGACCGAGAAGCTCGTCCAGCGCCCGCTGCCGTCGAAGCCGAGGCCGTAGCGTTCCAGGCGCAGGCGGCCGTCGTGCAGCACCAGCAGCGCGGCGCTGCGCTGGCCGGCCATGTAGGCGTCGACGTCCAGCGGCAGCGCCAGCGGCGGCCCCGGCGGCAGCGGGCGCGGCGTGGCGCCGGCCGGGACCACGCGCGACTTCGCCAGCACCGGCAGGCGGTCCAGCGCGCGGAAACCCGCGTCGCGCTGAGCTTCGCTCCAGAACAGCACGTCGGGCTTGGTCGGCAGCGTGCGCAGCAGGCCGCGCGTCTCGCGGTCCAGGCTGAACCAGCCGGCGGCGGCGGCGAGCGCCAGCGCGGCGAGCACGCCGAGGGCGACCTTCTTCAGCTTCATGCCGGCTCCAGGTAGTGCTTGGCAAGTTGCGCGAGGGCCGCGTCGCCCAGGCCCAGGCGCTGCCGCAGGTAGCGGTCGACGCCGCCGTGGTCGCGCTCGATGGCCGCGAACGCAGCGTCGAGGAACGAGGGCCGCACGGTCCACAGCACCTTCAGCGCGTCCGGGGGCGTGTCCGACGGCGGCGTGGGCGGTCGCCGGTAGTGCTCGTTGGTGAGCAGGTAGTCGGCGTCGACGACGGCGCGCGGCACGCCCAGCGCCAGCAGGATCAGCGCGGCGGCGACGCCGGTGCGGTCCTTGCCGGCGGTGCAGTGGAAGACCACCGGGCCGTCGGCCTGCAGCAGGTGGTCGAACAGCTCGGCGAAACGCTCGGCGCGGTCGTTCACGAGGCCGCGGTACAGGTCTTCCATCAGCGCCGACACGCGCTCCGGCGTGATCGACTGGCCGGCCTCGGCCATCGCCTGCATGCGCTGCGTGACGGTGGGCTCGATGGCCAGCGAATGCTGCACGACCCCGGCGATCTCGTACGGCACGGCGGCACGTTCCTCGACGCCGCGGAAGTCGAAGCTGCGCGTCAGGCCGAGCGGCGCGAGCGCGGCGCGATCCTCCGGCGTGAGGCCGGCGAAGTGGTCGGAGCGGAACAGCCGGCGCCAGCGCAGCGGCCGGCCGCTGTGGCCGCGGTAGCCGCCGAGGTCGCGGAAATTGGTGGCGCCCTGCAGCAGGCGGGCGCGTCGTGGGTCCTTCGTCATGGCCGGATTCTCGCCGCTGCGGCGCTACGATCGCCGCCATGACACCGCCCGCCCCCGCGCCCCGCCGCCGATGAAGGTCTTCGGCATCGCCGGCTTCTCCGGCATGGGCAAGACGACGCTGCTCGAACGCCTGGTGCCGGTGCTCACGGCGCGCGGCCTCAGCGTGTCGCTCATCAAGCACAGCCACAAGGCGATCGAGATCGACCGCCCGGGCAAGGACTCGTACCGCCTGCGCGAGGCCGGCTGCCAGGAGGTGCTGCTGCTCGGCGACCAGCGCTGGGCGCTGATGCACGAACTGCGCGGCGCTCCCGAGCCCGACCTCGACTACCTGCTGAGCCGCCTGCAGCATTGCGACCTGGTGCTGGTCGAAGGCTTCAAGCACGGCGCCTTCCCGAAGCTGGAGGTCTGGCGGTCGAGCGAAGGGCGCGACACGCTGTGGCCGAACTGGCCTGGCATCGCCGGCATCGCCTGCGACGCGGCCGATGCGGCGCTGCTGGCCGCGCGCCCCGGTGCGCCGCCGGCGGTGCCGCTGCACGACACCGGCGCGGTGGCCGACTTCGTCTGCGCGCAGGCGCGGTCGCTCTAGCGCGCCATGCCCGCCACGCCCACGCTGCGCGTGCTCAGCGTCATCCCGCCGATGACGCAGCTGAACACGCCGTACCCGTCGACCGCCTACCTCACCGGCTTCCTGCGTTCACGCGGCATCGCGGCGGCGCAGGAAGACCTGGCGCTCGCGCTGGTGCTGCGGCTGCTGTCGCGCGAAGGCCTGGCGCGCCTGCAGGGCGCCGCGCTGGCGCAGCCGGCGCAGGAGCGCTCGGCGCCGGTGCGCCACTTCCTCGCCGAGTACGAGCGCTACGCCGCCACCATCGGGCCGGCGATCGCGTTCCTGCAGGGCCGCGACGCGACGTTGGCGCACCGCATCACCACGCGCGAGTTCCTGCCCGAGGGCGCGCGCTTCACGTCGCTCGAGGCCTACGTCGACGACGGCAGCGGCGACCCGCTGGCCTGGGCCTTCGGCGCCCTGGGCCTGCAGGACCGCGCGCGCCACCTCGCCACGCTGTACCTGAACGACCTCGCCGACGTGCTGCGCGACGCGGTCGACCCGCGCTTCGAGTTCGTGCGCTACGCCGAGCAGCTGGCCACCAGCCAGCCCACCTTCGAGCCGCTGGCGCAGGCGCTGGCGGCGCCGCCGAACCTGGTCGACGAGACGCTGCGCGAGCTCACGCTGGCGGCGCTGCAGCGCCACCGGCCGCAGGTGCTGCTGCTGTCGGTGCCGTTTCCGGGCGCGGTGTACGCGGCGCTGCGCATCGCGCAAGCGGTGAAGGCCAGCGCCCCCGAGGTCGCCATCGTGCTCGGCGGTGGCTTCGTCAACACCGAACTGCGTGAACTGCGCGAGCCGCGCCTGTTCGACTTCGTCGACTACGTGACGCTGGACGCCGGCGAGCGCCCGCTGCTTGCGCTGCTGGAGCACCTGGAAGGCCGGCGCTCGCGCCAGCGCCTGGTGCGCTGCTTCGTGCGCGAAGACGGCGCGGTGCGCTACCTGAACTTCGCCGAGCCCGACATCCCGTTCGACGAGGTCGGCACGCCCACCTGGGACGGCCTGCCGCTGGCGCAGTACCTGTCGCTGCTGGACATGCTGAACCCGATGAACCGGCTGTGGAGCGACGGCCGCTGGAACAAGCTGACGGTGGCGCACGGCTGCTACTGGAAGAAGTGCAGCTTCTGCGACGTGAGCCTGGACTACATCTCGCGCTACGACGCCGCCAGCGCCACCACGCTGGTCGACCGCATCGAGGCGATCGTCGCCGAGACCGGGCAGACCGGCTTCCACTTCGTCGACGAGGCGGCGCCGCCGAAGTCGCTGAAGGCGCTGGCCGCCGAGATCCAGCGCCGCGGCACCGTGGTCAGCTGGTGGGGCAACGTGCGCTTCGAGAAGACCTTCACCCCGGAGCTGTGCCGCGCGCTCGCCGACAGCGGCTGCGTGGCCATCAGCGGCGGGCTGGAGGTGGCCTCCGACCGCCTGCTGAAGCTGATGAAGAAGGGCGTCTCGGTCGAGCAGGTGGCGCGCGTGACGAAGGCCTTCGCCGACGCCGGCATCCTGGTGCACGCCTACCTGATGTACGGTTTCCCGACGCAGACCGTGCAGGACACGGTCGACGCGCTGGAGTACGTGCGCCAGCTGTTCGAGAACGGCTGCCTGCACAGCGGCTTCTTCCACCGCTTCGCGTGCACCGTGCATTCGCCGGTGGGGAAGGCGCCGCAGGACTACGGCGTGACGCTGCTGCCGCTGCCCGACAGCCCGTTCGCGAAGAACGACGTCGCCTTCGTCGACCCCACCGGCGTCGACCACGGCGTGCTCGGCGTGGCACTGAAGAAGGCCGTCTACAACTACATGCACGGCATCGGCCTCGAGGAGGACGTGCGCAGCTGGTTCACGGTGCGCGTGCCGCGGCCCACGGTGGCGCGCCACCGCATCGCGCGCGCGCTGGCGGGCTGAGCCCGCTGGCGGGTACCCCTGAGGGCACCACCTGACGCAGCGCTGAAGCCAGCGCATTTCAGTGGTGCATGCCGCCCATGCATGGGGCAATGCTCGGGCAGAATATGGTGCACTCCATCCAAACATGCACCAGACAGGGTTGCGCGACATGAAATACGCCTCGAGCCACGACTTCCTCCGCCACGTCGCCGCGCGCAGCCCGGGCGAGCCGGAATACCTGCAGGCGGTGACCGAAGTCATCGACAGCCTGTGGCCCTTCATCGCCCAGCACCCGCGCTACGCCGAGCAGGGCCTGCTCGACCGCCTGGTCGAGCCCGAGCGCGTGGTGATGTTCCGCGTGTCCTGGGTCAACGATCACGGCGACGTGCAGGTCAACCGCGGCTACCGCATCCAGCACAGCCTGGCGATCGGGCCGTACAAGGGCGGCCTGCGCTTCCACCCGTCGGTGAACCTGTCGATCCTGAAGTTCCTCGCCTTCGAGCAGACCTTCAAGAACGCGCTGACGACGCTGCCGATGGGCGGCGGCAAGGGCGGTTCGGACTTCGATCCCAAGGGCAAGAGCCCGGGCGAGGTGATGCGCTTCTGCCAGGCCTTCGCGACCGAGCTGTTCCGCCACGTCGGCGCCGACACCGACGTGCCGGCCGGTGACATCGGCGTCGGCGGCCGCGAGGTGGGCTACATCGCCGGCATGGTGAAGAAGCTGACGAACCGCGCCGACTGCGTGTTCACCGGCAAGGGCCTGTCCTTCGGCGGCTCGCTGATCCGCCCCGAGGCCACCGGCTACGGCACCGTCTACTTCGCCGAGGAAATGCTCCGGCAGAAGGGCCTGTCGTTCGACGGCCTGCGCGTCAGCGTCTCCGGCGCCGGCAACGTGGCGCAGTACGCGGTCGAGAAGGCGATGGCGATGGGGGCGAAGGTCGTCACCGTGTCCGACAGCGGCGGCACCGTCGTCGACGAACAGGGCTTCACGCCGGCCAAGCTGGCCGAGCTGATGGAGGTGAAGAACCACCTCTACGGCCGCGCCAGCGACTACGCCAAGCGTGTCGGCGCGACCTTCCTCGAAGGCGTGCGGCCGTGGCAGGTGCCGGTGGACGTGGCGCTGCCCTGCGCCACCCAGAACGAGCTCGACGGCCGCGACGCGCAGACGCTGGTGAACAACGGCGTGAAGTGCGTGGCCGAAGGCGCCAACATGCCCTCGACGCTGGACGCCGTGAAGACCTTCGAGGAATGCCGCGTGCTGTACGCGCCGGGCAAGGCCAGCAACGCCGGCGGCGTGGCGACCTCGGGCCTGGAGATGAGCCAGAACGCGATGCGCCTGGCCTGGGGCCGCGACGAGGTCGACGCGCGCCTGCACGGCATCATGCGCAGCATCCACGAAGCCTGCCTGCGCCATGGCAAGCGCGCCGACGGCAGCGTCAGCTACGTCGACGGCGCGAACGTAGCCGGCTTCGTGAAGGTGGCCGACGCGATGCTGGCGCAGGGCGTCGTCTGACGGCGCGCCCGGCGCGTCAGCCCCGCGGCTGCTGCAGCAGCCGCTCGACGAAGCGGCGGCGCTCCTCGCGCTGCGCCGCGCTGCCGCCGGCCACCAGCGACTCGGCGATCAGGTAGCTGTAGACCAGCCAGGCGCGCTGGCGCGCCTCGGCGATCGGAAAGCCGAGCGCGGAGAACACCTGCGCGATGTAGCCGATGCGCGCCGCGTCGGCCTCGTCGACCGCCTGGCGCGCCATCGCGTCGCGTCGCGCCCAGGCGCGGATCGCGAGCTCGATGCGCGCCGCCCGCACCGCCGCACGGCCGCGGAAGGGCAGTGACAGCACGTCCTTCACCTGCTCGCGCGGGTCGGTGGCGGCGCTTTCCAGGCGCGCCGTCAGCTGCTCCGTGGCGCGCTGGCGCCAGGCTTCGAGCACGTGGCGCAGCAGGTCTTCGCGGTCGCGGAAGTGCCAGTAGAAGCTGCCGCGCGTGACGCCCAGCTCGCGCGCCAGCAGGTCCACGCGCACGCGGTCGATGCCGCCGTCGACCAGCAGTTCGGTCGCGGCGTCGATCCAGCGTTCCGGCGTGAGCTGTTCTCGGGTGGCGGTCTCGGTCATCGCGGCGCGCAGGATGCTTCCATGCACATCTGTACGGAAGATGGTGGAAACCCCGATTCTGACCTATGCCGCGCTGTCTACCATCGCGCTCCATACAACATACAGCTGTGTATGGAAGAGACCGGGAGACCTGCATGAGCCGCGACTTCTTCGACGACCCCGCGCTGCTGGCCCCGCCGCGCGCGGTGCGCATCGGCTTCGACGACGGCAGCTTCGTGCTGCGCAGCCCGGAGCCGCTGAAGCCCTACGCGCGCTGCATCGGCGAGTGGCTGGACCGCTGGGCCGCCGAGACGCCCGACGCCGAAGCCTTCGCCGAGCGCACGGCCGACGGCGGCTGGCGCCGCCTCACGTGGGCGCAGACGCGCGAACAGGTCGGCCGCATCGCCCAGAGCCTGCTCGGCCTGAAGCTGATGCCGCAGGCGCCGGTGGTGGTGCTGTCGGACAACGCCATCGACCACCTGCTGCTCGCGCTGGCCACCATGCACGTCGGCCGCGCGGTCTGCACCGTCAGCAGCGCCTACTCGCGGCTGACGAAGGACCACACCAAGATCCACGGCATCCTGAACACGCTGGGCCCGGCGCTCGTCTACGCGTCGGATGCCGAGGTCTACGGCCCCGCCATCGCCAGCGCCGGCCTGCATGCCGTCACGGTGTTCAGCCGCGGCGCGGAGAGTTTCCCCGGCGCGCTCTCGTTCGACAGCCTGACGCGCACCGCCGAAGGGCCGGCGGTGCGCCAGGCCTTCGAGGCCATCACGCCGGACACGCACGCCAAGTACCTGCTGACCTCGGGCTCCACCGGCCACCCGAAGGTGGTGATCAACACGCACCGCATGCTGTGCGCGAACCAGCAGATGATCGCCCAGGCCTGGCGCTTCCTGGACATCGAGAAGCCGGTCATCGTCGACTGGCTGCCCTGGAGCCACACCTTCGGCGGCAACCACAACCTGAACATGGTGCTGCGCAACGGCGGCACGCTCGTCATCGACGAAGGGCGGCCGGCGCCCGGCCTGGTGGAGAAGACGCTCGCCAACCTGGTGGAGGCGCGGCCCACGCTGCACTTCAACGTGCCGCGCGGCCTGGACATGCTGATGCCGCTGCTGGAAGCCGACGAGGCCAAGGCCCGCGCCTTCTTCTCGCGTCTGCGCGCCGTGTTCTACGCCGGCGCCGCGCTGCCGCAGGCGAGCTGGGAACGGCTGCAGAAGCTGGCCGTGAAAGTGACCGGACACGAGATCTGGCTCACCACCTCATGGGGCTCGACCGAGACCTCGCCGGCCATCACCAGCGCGCACTGGAAGCTCGAACGCGCCGGCAACATCGGCGTGCCGCTGCCCGGCGCCGAGCTGAAGTTCGTGCCGAACGGCGAGAAGCTCGAGATGCGCGTGCGCGGCGTCAACGTCTTCCCCGGCTACCGCGACGCGCCGCACCTCACGGCGCAGGCCTTCGACGCCGAGGGCTACTACTGCATCGGCGACGCCGGCCTCGTGGCCGACCCCGCGCGCCCCGAGTCGGGCGTGGTCTTCAACGGCCGCGTCGCCGAGGACTTCAAGCTCACCACCGGCACCTGGGTGTCGGTGGGCACGCTGCGCGTGCGCGTGGTGTCGGCGCTGGCGCCGCTGGCGCAGGACGTCGTCGTCACCGGCCACGACCGCGACGAGGTCGGCGTGCTGGTCTTCCCGAGCGCGGCCGCGGCCACGCTGGCGCCCGAAGAACTGGCGCGCCAGATCGGCGAGGCGCTGAAGGCGCTGAAGGCCGAAGGCGGCGGCTCGTCGCAGGCACCGGCACGCGCGCTCGTGCTGAAGGAACCGCCCAGCGCCGACGCCGGCGAGATCACCGACAAGGGCTACATCAACCAGACCGCCGTGCTGAAGCGCCGCGCCGCCGACGTGCAGGCGCTGTACGCCGGCGGCCCCGGCGTCGTGAAGGCGGGCTGACACCATGTGGAGCTACCAAGCCCCGCTGCGCGAGATGCGCTTCGTCATCGAAGATGTGCTGCGCGCCCCCGACGCGTGGCGCGCCACGCCGGCCTTCGCCGATCTCGACGCCGACACCGCCGCCGAAGTGCTTCAGCAGGCGGCGCGCTTCGCCACCGAGGTGCTGCTGCCGATCAACGCCGCCGGCGACCGCGAGGGCTGCCGCCTCGAAGGGCGCGACGTGAAGACGCCCGCCGGCTACGCCGCCGCCTACGCCGCCTTCGTCGAAGGCGGCTGGCCGGCGCTGGCCTGCGACCCCGCGCTCGGCGGCCAGGGCCTGCCGCAGCTGCTGAACGCAGCGCTCTACGAGATGCTGGTCGCCACCAACCACGGCTGGACCATGTACCCGGGCCTGCTGCACGGCGCCTACGAGACCGTGAAGGCGCACGGCAGCGCCTTCCTGCGCGACACCTACCTGCCGAAGATCGCCAGCGGCGAATGGCTGGCCGCGATGGCGCTCACCGAGCCGCAGGCCGGCAGCGACCTGGGCCTCGTGCGCACGAAGGCCGAGCCGCGCGCCGACGGCACGCTGGCCGTCAGCGGCGGCAAGATCTTCATCTCCGGCGCCGACCACGACATGAGCGCCAACATCGTGCACCTGGTGCTGTGCCGCCTGCCCGATGCACCGCCCGGCACCAAGGGCCTGTCGCTCGCGCTGGTGCCCAAGTTCCTGCCCGACGGCACGCGCAACGCCATTCATGTCGACGGCCTCGAGCACAAGATGGGCATCCACGGCAGCGCGACCTGCGTGCTGCACTATGAGGCCGCCACCGGCTGGCTGGTCGGCGAGCCGAACCGCGGCCTCGCGGCGATGTTCCTGATGATGAACGCGGCGCGCCTGCACGTGGCGCTGCAGGGCCTGGGCCACCTGGAGATGGCGGCGCAGAACGCGCGCCGCCAGGCGCACGAACGGCTGCAGCTGCGCGCCGCCGTGCGCCCGGCCGGCGCCGCGCCGGCCGCCGCCGACCCCATCGCCTGGCACCCGGCCATGCGCCGCACGCTCGGCAATCTGCAGGCGATGGCCGAAGGCCTGCGCGTGGTCGCCTACCGCGCCGCGCTGCGGCTCGACGAGGCCGAGCACGACGAGGACCCGGCGCGCCGCGAAGCCGCGAGCGCCGAAGCCGCGCTGCTGACGCCGGTGCTGAAGGCCTTCGCCACCGAGCAGGGCTTCCGCGGCGCGAGCGACGCGCTGCAGGTCTGGGGCGGCTACGGCTACGTGCGCGAAGCCGGCATCGAGCAGACCGTGCGCGACGCCCGCATCGCGATGGTCTACGAGGGCACCAACGAGATCCAGGCCATCGACCTGCTGCAGCGCAAGGTGCTGGGTTCGATGGCGCCGGCCTTCGACCGCCTGCTCGATGCGCTGGCCGCCGACGCCGACGGCAGCGACGCCGGCCGCGCGCTGGCGGCGCAGGTGCAGGCCGCACGCGAGGTGGTGGCCGCGGTGCGCGCGCGCAGCGCCGACCCCGAAGCCGCGCTGGCCGTGGCCGACGATTTCCTCGCCGGCTGCGCCCACCTGCTGCTGGCCTGGGCCTGGGGCGCGATCGAACGCGCCGCCACGCAGGCGCGCGAGCGCGACGCGGCCTGGATGGACGAGCGCATCCGCCTGGTCCGCCACGGCCGCGAATGGCTGCTGCCGCAGGCGACGGTGCACTGGGCGCGCGTGCGCGCCGGGGCGGCGCTGGGGGCGGTGGCGGCCTGACCGCTGCGCGCTCTGCGGTGACCTGAACGGGTGCCGCCGGCGTGTATCTGGCGGGTGTCGGGCCGCTCTGTCGGCTGGTGGGCGCAGCCGCGTGGCGCTGCTGTCCGCCTTCCCCAAAGGACACCCCATGACTGCGAGACCCATTGCCGGCCGGGCACTTTCCACGCTGCTGGTCAGCGCCCTGCTGGCCGCCTGCGGCGGTGGCGACGAGGGCGGCTCGCCTGCCGCGACCCAAGCGGCAGACGGCCCGCGCGCCCACGTGCTGAAGGGCGGCGACTGCACTGGCTCCTGCACCGGCGGCGGTGGCACCCCGGTGCCGGGTGCGACGAACCCGCTGCCGACCTCGGCGCCGGCACCCGACATCGTCTACCGCGAGTCCTTCGGCCCCGGGCCGCAGGGCCTGCGCCCGAAGGGCGGCAAGGGCGACATGCGCTCCACCTTCATCGGCACCACCCTCGGCGGCTTCTGGACCGAATGGCCGGGCAACAAGAACAACGCCTGGATCACGGGTTCCGGCGAGGCGACGTGGAAGTTCACCGCCGGCTCGAACGGCGGCCCGAACTTCAACACCAACGAACTGCCGTCTCCGCTGGAAGTGGACCAGGGCTTCGGGGTGGTGGCCGGCCAGGTGTTCTCCGACGTCTCCGATGGCACTTCGGGCGGCCTGCCGACGGCCCTGCTGCCGGTGACCTGGCCGACGACCGCGTGGTCGGTGTCGATCGACAGCATGCTGTGGGTGAACACCGCCAGCAGCTACGTCGCCCTGGGGCTGACGGACAGCAGCGCCACGCTGAGCAACCTGCTGACCGCCTCGACGGTGACGGTGCTCATCCGCCGCACGCCCCTGGCCTCCACGCTCGACTGGGAGCTGTGGAAGTCGGGCACGCCGCGCGTGCTGCTGGCCAGCGGCATGGTGGACGAGTTCGGCCTCAACGAGCTGCGACTGAGCTACGACCCGGTGGCCAAGCAGCTGGCGGTGCAGGTGAACGGCACGCCGGGCGGCACGTTCGCGGTCGACATCGGCCGGCCCCGCTACGCCGCCTTCGAAGGCATCGGCATGGTCGACAACTTCGTCGTCCGCAAGCTGCCCGGCGGCGCGCTGTAGCGCCACCAACGGCTGCCGCCGGGCGCCTCCGGCGCCGCGCTCAGAGCGCGGCCGCCAGCTCCGCTTCGGGCCGCGCGTGCGCCGCGATGTCGCCGGCGGCCATCGGCCGACCGAGCAGGTAGCCCTGGCCGCAGTCGCAGCCCAGCGCGTGCAGGTGGTCGCGCTGCGCGACGGTCTCGACGCCTTCGGCGATGACGCGGCACTGCAGCGCATGGGCCATGCCGATGATCGCGCGCACGATGGCGTCGGCGCGCGGGTCGACGCCGAGGTCGCTCACCAGCGAACGGTCGACCTTCAGGATGTCCAGCGGCAGCCGCGACAGCTGCGAGAGGTTGGAGAAGCCGATGCCGAAGTCGTCCAGCGCGATCATCACCCCGGCGGCGCGCAGGCGCCGCAGGCGTGACGCGGTGGCGGCGAAGTCGGTCATCGCCATCGACTCGGTGATCTCGATCGACAGCAGCTCGGCCGGGATGCGCGCATCGTCGATGGCGCTCAGCACGTCGGCGCAGAAGTTCGGATCGGTGAACTGCGTCGGCGACACGTTGACCGCGACGTTCATCGCGACGCCGCGGTCCAGCCACTGCCGGCACTGCGCCACCGCCATCGTCAGCACCTGGCGCCCGAGCAGGCTCATCAGGCCGTTGCGCTCGGCGACGTCGATGAACTCCGCCGGCGCCAGCAGTCCGCGCTGCTGGTGCGCCCAGCGCACCAGCGCCTCGACGCCGCTGAGCCGGCCGTCGGCGAGCTGGAACTTGGGCTGGAAGTGCAGCAGCAGCTGGCCCTCGGACAGCGCCACGCGAAGCTCGGCCTCGATGCGGGTGGCGTCCAGCATCGCCTGCCGCGCCTGCTGGTCGAAGAACTGGTAGCGGCCCTTGCCCGCCTGCTTGGAGCCGTACATCGCCAGGTCGGCGAAGGCGAGGATCTCCTTCGGGTCCGTGGTGTCGTCCGGGGCGATCGCGATGCCCACGCTGGCGCTCACCCGAACGTCCTGGCCGTGGATGTAGAACGGGGCCGCCAGCGAACCGACGATGCGCTCGCCGATGCGCGCCAGCTGGTCGCGGTCGGTGGCGCCGGGCAGGATGGCGACGAACTCGTCGCCCGCGAAGCGCGCGAACACCACGTCCTTGGGCAGGCGGTCGCAGGGCACGCCGAAGGCGTCCAGGCAGGTGTCGATGGACTGCAGGTCGCGGCCCAGGCCCTGGCGCAGCAGGCGGTCGGCGGCCTGCGCCAGCAGCGCGTCGCCGCCGGCGTGGCCCAGCGTGTCGTTGATGCGCTTGAAGCCGTCGAGGTCGATGAACACGATCGCCGCCCGGAAGCCGGCGCGGTTCTGCGGCGCGAGCGCGTAGTTCAGCAGGCGGTCGATCACGCTGCGGTTCGGCAGGCCGGTGATCGCGTCGGTGTAGGCCAGCAGATTGATGCGCAGCACGTTGTCGTTGAGCCGCGAGCGCATCTTGCGGAAGCTGTTGGCGAGACCGCCGATCTCGCACGCGCAGTCGACGTCGACCGGTGCCTCGAAGTCGCCCTCGGCGATGGCGTCGGTGCTGCGGCGTAGCGCATCCACCAGGCCCGTGAGCCGCTGCGCCATCCAGTAGATCGCGGCCCCCACGGCGGCGGCGGCCACGGCCATCACCCCCCAGGTGCGGCCATGCGCCAGCGCGCCCGCGCCGAGCGCGGCGGCGGCGCCCCCGCTGGCCACCGCGCCGAGCAGGCCGCCGGCGAGGGCGAAACGCCAGCGGATGCTGTTCAGCCCCTGGCCAGGATCGAAGATGCTCATGTCGTGCCGAGGGCTTTCGCGCGCAGACCGGGTCGAAGGACAGCCGCGGGCCGGCGCCCGCTACAACGTGTCACCCTCCGCATCGGCACGCGGCCGCCGAACTTGAGCGCCGCGGCGCGACCGGCCGCGATTCGTGCCAACTCCGTTGCACTGCGCCGGGGCCCGTCGTCAGGCCACACCCGACATCGCCGCGGCGGCCGCGGCTTAAGGATTCCTGAGCAAGGCTCGCGCGGGCCGCCCGCCTTGATCGCCCTCAAGCGGCAGGTTCCAGCGGCTGCCCAGAATCGACGCGAAGCGGTGTTCAAGCCCTGCGGGCGCGACCCCTGCTGCCATCCTGCCGATGACCGCCATTGAACTGCTGGGACTGATCGTTGCCGCGCTGCTGCTGCAGTTGACGGCCGGCATCGGCGTGGCGCTGCTGCGCCGGCGGGCCGCCGCGGCCACGGCGCCCGCGCTCCCCGGGCCCGGCGCAGCGGCGCCGTCGAAGAGCGCATGGGCCGGGTGGCGCGAGTTCCGCGTCGTGCAGCGCGCCTACGAGGACGCGGCGCAGACGCAGTGCTCGTTCTACCTGCAGCCCGTCGATGGCCAGCCGCTGCCGGCCTTCAAGCCCGGCCAGTTCCTGACCTTCACGCTGGACGTCGACCCGCCCGCGTCGCACGCCGCGGCCGAGCCGCGCACCATCACGCGCTGCTACTCCTTGTCCGACCGACCCGATCCGGCGGGCTACCGCGTGACGATCAAGCGCGTGCCCGCGCCGGCGGACCGCCCCGGGTTCGAGCCGGGCCTGTCGTCGAACCATTTCCACGACCGCGTGCAGGTCGGAGACCTGCTGCGCGTGAAGGCCCCGGCCGGCCACTTCTTCATCGATCCCGACCCGAACGTGCCCGTGGTGCTGGTCGGCGGCGGCATCGGCATCACGCCGATGATGAGCATGCTGCGCTGGTGCCTGGCCGAACAGCCGCAGCGCACGGTGCACCTCTACTACGGGCTGCGCAACAGCCGCGAGCATGCGTTCAAGGCGGTGCTCGAAGGCATCGCCGCAGCACACCCGGCACTGCGCCTGAACGTCGTCTACAGCCGGCCCGGCGAGGGCGACGTCGAGGGCCGCGACTACCAGCACCGCGGCCACGTCGATGTCGACCTGCTGCGGCGCACGCTGCCGCATGGGCGCCACCAGTTCTACGTCTGCGGTCCGCCGGCGATGATGGAGACGCTGGTGCCCGCGCTCGCCGCCTGGGGCGTGCCGCGGCCGGACATCCACTACGAGGCCTTCGGCCCCGCCTCCGTCAAGCTGCCCGGGGCGCCCGAGGCCGCCGCGCCGACGGCCGCGGAAGTCGAGGTCCGGTTCCAGCGCGCCGGCCGGACGCTGGTCTGGGACGGGCGGGACGCTTCGCTGCTCGACTTCGCCGAGCGCCATGGCATCGCGGTCGAGTCCGGCTGCCGGTCGGGCGGCTGCGGAAGCTGCGAGACGCGCCTGGTGGAAGGCGCGGTGCAGTACGAGCACGCGCCGGACCACGAGGTGGCGCCGGGCCATTGCCTGCTTTGCGTGGGCCGGCCGTCGTCGGCCGTGGTGCTGGAGGCCTGATGCCGCAGCGCCCGAAGCTCCTGACGCGCGAGGTGCTGCCCTTCCTGGGCAGCTTCGTCGCGCTGGCCCTGATCGCGCTCGCCTTCGACGGCCTGCTGCACCTGTTCGACCTGCTGTGGGTCGGCCGCTGGCTGGGCATTCCCGGCACGCTGATGATCATCGGGTCCACCGCCTACTCGCTGCGCAAGCGCAAGCTCATCCGCAGCGGTCATCCGGCGAAGCTGCTGCGCTGGCACGAGTGGCTGGCCTGGCTCGGGTCGCTGCTGGTGCTGGTGCACGCGGGGGTCCACTTCAACGCCATCCTCGGCTGGCTGGCGGTGTGGGCGATGCTGATCAACGTGGGCAGCGGGCTGACCGGCAAGTTCCTGCTCGACCGCGCGCGCCGGCGCATGGAAGAGGCGCGCCAGCGCATGCGCGACCGCGGCCTGAGCGAGGCCGAGCTCGAGGACCGCCTCTACTGGGACAGCCTGACCTTCGACGTGGTCAAGCAGTGGCGCGTGGTGCACTTCCCGATCACGCTCGCGTTCAGCGTGCTGGCGACGGCCCACATCGTGGCCATCTTCCTGTTCTGGGGCTGGAAGTGAAGCAGCGACCCGTCCTGCTGATCGTCATCGCGCTCAACCTGCTCGTGCTGGTGGCGCTCGCCTTCGCCTACCCGCACCTGATGGTGAGCCCGGGGCCGCTGGTGAAGGGCCACGCCGAACTCACCACCGATTGCTTCGCCTGCCATGCCGCCCTGCGCGGCGCCTCTTCACTGCGCTGCACCGAGTGCCACGTGACGGCCGACGTGGGGCTGAAGACCACCCAGGGCGTGCCCATTCCAAGCCGCTCCATCAAGGTGTCCTTCCACCAGGAACTCATCGAGCAGGACTGCATGGCCTGCCACAGCGACCACCAGGGGCCGAAGCTCACCAAGCGCAGCCGGAAGCCGTTCTCGCACGGGCTGCTGAAGGTTTCGGTGCGCGACACCTGCTCGTCGTGCCACGCGGCGCCCGAGGACACGCTGCACCGCGATCTGAAGGTCGAGTGCTCGAAGTGCCACGGCAGCGAGGCCTGGAAGCCGGCCACCTTCGACCACGCCGAGTACTTCGTGCTCGACCGGGATCACGACGCCACCTGCGAGACCTGCCACAAGAACAACGACTTCAGCCGCTACACCTGCTACGGCTGCCACGAGCACTCGGAAGCCAAGGTTCGGCGCGAGCACCTCGAGGAAGGTATCCGCGATTTCCAGGACTGCGTGGAGTGCCACCGGGACCCGCGCGCCGAACCGCGCAGGCCGGGCGGGCGCGAGCGCGGCGGCAAGTCGAAGGACTGAACGGCCGGTCCGACGACGCCGTCAGGCGTCGCTCGGCGCCCGGCTCAGCTCGTTGTTCGCGGTGACCAGCGTGCGCAGCATGCGCATGAACTCGGCGCGTTCGCCTTCGGGCAGCGGCGCCAGCATGCGCAACTGCGCGCGCTGCATGGCCGGCACCACCTGCGCGAGCAGCGCGTCGCCGGCCGGCGTCAGCGTCAGGCGGCGCACGCGGCGGTCGTCGGGGTCGGCGTTGCGCTGCACCAGCGCGCGCGCTTCCAGGCGGTCGATGACGCCGCCGATGGTGCTGGTGTCGAAGCCGATCGTGCGCGCCAGCGTGCGCTGGTCGACGTTCGGCGCGTCGGCGATGGCCTGCAGCGCCGCGTACTGCACCGGCGTCACGTTGAGGCCCTCGGCCTCCTGCAGGAAGATGGCCACCGCGATCTGCTGCAGGCGGCGGATGTGGTGGCCGGGCAGGTCGTCCAGGTCGACGGTGCGGCGGGCGCGGGCAGGGGGGGCGGCCATCCTCGGGCAGGGGTCCAGCGGTGGGGGCGCGGGATGCTAACACCCGGGTCACGGGCCGCCGGCGAAGGTCTATGCTCCGCGGCGCGCCCGCGCCAGACGGGCGGTTCACAACCACCGGAGACACGATGCGACTGACCTCCTTCCTGCTCGGCGCGCTGCTGGGCATCGCGAGCCTCGGCGCCCACGCGCAGGGCTTCCCCAACAAGCCCGTGCGCCTGGTCGTCACCTTTCCGCCCGGCGGCGCGCCCGACATCCTGGCGCGCCTGTTCAGCGACAAGGCGCAGCTCGGCCAGCCGGTCGTCGTCGAGAACAAGCCGGGCGCGGGCGGCAACCTCGGCGCCGACTTCGTCGCCAAGAGCCCGGCCGACGGCCACACGCTGGTGATGGGCACGGTGGGCACGCACGCCATCAACGGCGCGCTGTACGCGAAGCTGCCCTACGACATGGTGAAGGACTTCGTGCCGCTGGGCCACGTGGCGTCGGCGCCGAACCTGCTGGTCGTCACGAACGACCTGCCGGTGAAGAACGTGGCCGAGCTCATCGCCTACATGAAGGCCAACCCGAACAAGCTGAGCTTCGGCTCGCCGGGCATCGGCACCTCGGTGCATGTGTCGGGCGAGCTGTTCAAGTCGCTCACCGGCACGACGATGACGCACGTGCCGTACAAGGGCCGGCAGTTCGCCATCCCCGACCTCGTCGGCGGCCAGATCCAGCTGATGTTCGACAACATGCCCTCGGCGCTGCCGATGGCCCGGGAAGGCAAGATCCGCGCGCTGGCGCAGACCACCGCGAAGCGCTCGGCCGCCGCACCCGACGTGCCCACCGTCGCCGAGACCGTGCCCGGCTTCGAGGCGACCACGTGGTTCGCGATGTTCGCGCCCGCCGGCACGCCGAAGGACGTGGTCGCCAAGCTAAACGCCGAGATGAAGCGCGTCTTCGCGCTGCCCGAGGTGGTGGACAAGATGAAGTCGCTCGGCCTCGAGGCCTGGATCTCGTCGCCCGAGGAACTGGCGCAGTTCCAGGCCGGCGAGATCACCAAGTGGGCCAAGGTGGTGAAGGACTCGGGGGCGAAGGCGGACTGACGCCCGGCCGCCAAACGGGGGCGTTGCAACCGGTAGCGCCACGCGGCGGCGGCGCTGGCCATACTGCACGGCCTTCACTTGACCGGGAAGACGAGCATGGCGCCGCTGAACCCCCAACCCCGACGCCGCATGCTGGCGTGCCTGCTGGCCCTGGCCGGCGTTGTCGCGGGCTGCGGCAACGGCAGCGACGAGGCCACGCCGGTGGCCGGGCCGACGCCGAGCCCCACGCCGTCACCGTCGACCGGCCCGATCACCGCCACCACCTTCGCCAGCAACCTCGACAGCCCCTGGGGCATGGCCTTCCTGCCCGACGCGCGCCTGCTCGTCACGCTGAAGGGCGGCAGCCTGCTGCTGCTGAGCGCCGACGGGCAGACCGTGACGCCCGTCAGCGGCGTGCCCGCCGTCAACAGCGTCGGCCAGGGCGGCCTGCTCGACATCGCCATCGACCCCGACTTCGCGACCACGCCCTGGGTCTACCTCAGCTATGCCGAAGACGGAAGCGGCGGCACCGGCACGGCCGTGGCGCGCGCGCAGCTGGTCGGCGCGGCGCTGCAGAGCCTGCAGGTCATCTTCCAGCAGCAGCCGAAGGTGGGCGGCAGCGGGCACTTCGGCTCGCGGCTCGTCTTCCGCGGTGACAAGACGCTGTTCGTCACGCTCGGCGAACGGCAGCAGGGCAGCCCGGCGCAGGACCTCACCAAGACCCTCGGCAAGGTGGTGCGCATCAACCGCGACGGCAGCATCCCCGGCGACAACCCGAACCTCGGCGCCGGTGCGCGCGCGGGCATCTGGAGCTACGGCCACCGCAACCCGCAGGGCGCGGCGCTGCACCCCACCACCGGCGAACTCTGGCAGAGCGAACACGGCCCGCAGGGCGGCGACGAGATCAACATCTCGCGCGCCGGCCAGAACCACGGCTGGCCGAACGTCAGCTACGGCTGCAACTACGGCGACCCGTACACCGGCAACGACAACACCACCTGCCGCATCGGCGGCACCGGCGGCGTGCATGCGCCGAACTACGTCGAGCCGCTGACGTACTGGGTGCCGACCTCGCAGGCGCCGTCGGGCCTGGCCTTCTACACCGGCAGCATGTTCCCCGAGTGGCAGGGCCAGCTGTTCAGCGGCGCGCTCGCCGGCGCCGGCGTCTGGCGCCTCACGCTCAGCGGCGACACCGTGGCGGCGCGCGAGCGGCTGCCGTACAGCGCGCTCGACACGCGCATCCGCGACGTGCGCCAGGGCCCGGACGGCGCGCTCTACGTGTTGACCGACGGCAGCGGCGGCCGCATCGTGCGCGTCGCGCGCTGACCGGCCGCCGTCAGGCCGCGCCGGCGCGGCGGCGGTAGCGCACGAAGGCGAAGCCGAAGTCGTTCGGCGCCGCCGCCTGCTGCGGGCTGCGGTCCACCTCCTCGAAGACCGTGCGGTCGAGCGCCGGAAAGCGCGTCGTGCCGTCGAAGTCGCGCGCGATCTCGGTCAGCAGCACTTCGTCGGCCTGCGGCAGCGCCGCCGCGTACAGCGCGCCGCCGCCGATGACGAAGACGCGCGGCGCACCGGCGACGAGCTTCAGCGCCGCTTCCGGCGAGGGCACGGCCTCGGCGCCATCGGCGCGCCATGCGGCGTTGCGCGTGACCACGACGTTGCGGCGCCCCGGCAGCGGGCGGAACTTGGCCGGCAGCGACTCCCAGGTGCGCCGGCCCATGATGACCGGGCAGCCCAGCGTGGCGCGGCGGAAGTGCGCCAGGTCTTCCGGCAGGTGCCAGGGCATCTTCTCGCCGTCGCCGATGACGCCGTTGCGCGCCACCGCGGCGATCAGCACCACTTCCGTCATCTAAACCGCCACCGGCGCCTTGATGGCCGGGTGGTGCTGGTACTCGAGAACCTCGAAGTCCTCGTATTCGTAGTCGAAGATCGACGGCGGCCGGCGCTTGATGTTCAGCACGGGGTAGGGGTGCGGCGCGCGAGAGAGCTGCTGCTCGACCTGCTCGAAGTGGTTGTTGTAGATGTGGCAGTCGCCGCCGGTCCAGATGAACTCGCCCGGCTGCAGGTCGCACTGCTGCGCCAGCATGTGCGTCAGCAGCGCGTAGCTCGCGATGTTGAACGGCACGCCCAGGAAGATGTCGGCGCTGCGCTGGTAGAGCTGGCAGCTGAGCCGGCCTTCGGCGACGTAGAACTGGAAGAACGCGTGGCAGGGCATCAGTGCCATCTGCGGCAGGTCGGCCACGTTCCAGGCGCTGACGATGATGCGGCGGCTGTCGGGGTTGGTCCTCAGCGTCTTGACCACTTCGGCGATCTGGTCGATGTGGCCGCCGCCGGGCGTGGGCCAGCTGCGCCACTGCACGCCGTACACCGGGCCGAGGTCACCGTCGGGCTTGGCCCATTCGTCCCAGATCGTGACGCCGCGTTCCTGCAGCCACTTCGCGTTGCCGTCGCCGCGCAGGAACCACAGCAGCTCGAGGATGATGCTCTTCAGGTGCACCTTCTTCGTCGTCACCAGCGGGAAGCCCTCGGCGAGGTCGAAGCGCATCTGGTGGCCGAACACGCTCTTCGTGCCGGTGCCGGTGCGGTCGCTCTTCTGCACGCCCGTGGCGTACACGTGGCGCATGAAGTCCTCGTACTGGGAACGGATCGGTCGGCTCATGGCGCCGGATTATCCGCGGCCGGCGCGAGGTCGAACTGCATCGCGGCCAGCCGTGCATACAGCCCGCCGGCGGCCACCAGCTCGGCGTGGGTGCCGGTCTCGACGATGCGCCCGCGGTCCAGCACGACGATGCGGTCGGCGCGCAGCACGGTGGCCAGGCGGTGCGCGATGACGAGCGTGGTGCGGTCCTTCATCGCCGCCTCCAGGGCCGCCTGCACCATGCGTTCGCTCTCGGCGTCCAGCGCGCTCGTCGCCTCGTCCAGCAGCAGCAGCGGCGGGTTCTTCAGCATCGCGCGGGCGATCGCGATGCGCTGGCGCTGGCCGCCGCTGATGCGCACGCCGCGCTCGCCCAGGAAGGTGGCGTAGCCCTCGGGCAGGGCGCTGATGAAGTCGTGCGCGAAGGCCGCCTTCGCGGCGGCGTGGACTTCCTCGTCGCTGGCGCCCGGGCGGCCGTAGCGGATGTTCTCCAGCGCGCTCGTCGAGAACACCGTGCTGTCCTGCGGCACGATGCCGATGCGCGCGCGCAAGTCGGCCAGCGCCGCCTGCGGCACCGGCACGCCGTCGATGCGCAGCGTGCCCTGCTGGGCGTCGTAGAAGCGCAGCAGCAGCTGCAACACCGTGCTCTTGCCGGCGCCGCTGGGGCCGACCAGCGCCACCGTCTCGCCGGGTTTCACGCTCAGCGAGAAGTCGGCCAGCGCCGCCTGTTTGGGGCGCGACGGGTAGTGGAAGGTCACGTGCTCGAAGGCCAGCGCCGAGCCGCCGCGCGCCGGCGGCAGCGCCAGCGGCTGCGCGGGGTCGGCCACCGGCGAGCGCGTGGCCAGCAGTTCCATCAGGCGCTCGGTGGCACCGGCGGCGCGCAGCAGGTCCCCGTACACCTCGGACAGCACCGCCACGGCGCCGACGAAGATGATCACGTAGACCACCGTCTGCCCCAGGTGGCCGGCGCTGATCTCGCCGGCGATGACCGCCTGCGTGCCCTGGTACAGGCCCCACAGCAGCGCGCCGAAGGTGGCGGTGATCATGAAGCCGACGAGGTACGAGCGCACCAGCGTGCGCCGGCGCGCCGTCTCGAACGCGTTCTCGGTCGACTCGTCGAAGCGCGTCGCCTCGCGCCCTTCCTGCACGTAGGCCTGCACGACCGGGATGGCGTTCAGCACCTCGGCGGCGATGGCGCTCGAATCGGCCACGCGGTCCTGGCTGGCGCGGCTCAGCTTGCGC
The DNA here is from genome assembly GCA_963204815.1 of Pseudomonadota bacterium. Taxonomy (GTDB): domain Bacteria; phylum Pseudomonadota; class Gammaproteobacteria; order Burkholderiales; family Burkholderiaceae_C; genus Rubrivivax. The sequence goes on from CAUJHQ010000159.1 coordinate 28,978, forward strand.
ACGCGGCGCCCGAAGTACAGCGAGGGCAGCACCACCAGCACCAGCACGCCCAGCACCTGCGTCATCACGTAAGGGTTGGTGACGACGAGGGCGCCGAGCGCGCCGATGCCCATCACCGTGTTGCGCAGCCCCATGCTGAGGCTGGAGCCGACCACCGTCTGCACGAGCGTGGTGTCGGTGGTCAGGCGGCTCAGCACCTCGCCGGTCTGCGTGGTCTCGAAGAACTCCGGGCTCTGGCGCACCACGTGCGCGTAGACGGCATTGCGCAGGTCGGCGGTGATGCGCTCGCCGAGCCAGGTGACCATGTAGAAGCGCGCCGCCGAGAACACGCCGAGCGCGGCACCGACCGCGAACAGCGCCAGGAAGTGGTCGCGCAGCGCCATCACGCGCGCGCCGGGGTCGGCGGCGACGAGGCCCTGGTCGATCAGCGTCTTGAGCGCCACCGGGAACACCAGCGTGCTGGCCGCCGCCATGACGAGGAAGAACACCGCCAGGGCGATGCGGCCACGGTACGGCCGCACGAAGGGCAGCAGGCCCGACAGCGACTTCACGCGCTGGCCGGGTGGCGGCTCGGGCTTCTCGCGGGTGGGGTCGGGGCGCGCGGCGGCGGCGGTGGAAACGGTGGAAGCCATGCGCGCGAGTGTAGGCATGCACGCCACGGGCCCCCCTGTCTGCGTGGTGCACGGCCTTTCGCCGCGCGCGCACCGGGCTTACGATGCCCGGGCCTCAAGTCGGCCGCGGAATGGCCGATGACAGCGCATCCACCCGATGTCGATGATCCCGCCCAGCCTTCCAGACCTGCCCGACGCGGCGCCGGCCGCGCGCCGCGTGCGCCTGTGGGTCGTCGCCGCCGTCTCCGGCGCCATCGTCATCGCGGCCGCGGCCACGCTGGCGTGGGCGCTGAACCTGCTGCTCGCCGGCACCGGCCTGGCGGCGGCACCGATCGCCGCCGCGGTGGCCGTCACCATCGTCTCGGTGCCGATGGCGCTGCTGGTGGCGCGCCTGCTGCGCGAACTGGCCGCCAACCGCGAGCGCCTGGCCCGCCTGGACACCATCGACCTCGTCACCGGCGCATCCAACCGCGCGCCGTTCATCGCCCTCGCCGAACGCGAATGGGCGCGCGTGCGCCGCTACGGCGGCGAACCGGCGCTGGTGGTCGTCGACGTCGACCGCTTCGCGCGCCTGAACGAGCAACGCGGTGCCGGCGTCGGCGACGAGATCCTGCGCGCCCTGGTGCGCGAGGTGGCGCCCACGCTGCGCGGCGCCGACGTGCTGGCGCGCTTCGGCGGGTCGCAGCTGGCGGTGTGGCTGGCGCAGGTCGATGCCATCGGCGTGCTCGACGTCGCCGACCGCATCCGCGAACGCACCGAGAACCTCGACGTCGAGTGGCAGGGCCAGAAGCTGCGCGTCACCGCCAGCGTCGGCGTGGCCGTGCTGCGGCCCACGCACCTGAACCTGAGCTCGCTGATCGCCGACGCCGAAGCCGCCGTGCAGGCGGCGCGCCAGGCCGGCGGCAACTGCGTGCGCGCGGCGCCGGTGGACCCGGCGCGCACGCAGCGCATCGGGCCTTCGGTGGGCGACAACCAGGCCGCCGGGCCGCTGTAGCGTCAGCTCATGCGCAGCCGGCCCGCGTAGCCGGTCATCTCCAGGTACCCCAGGCCGATGCGCCGCCCCGCGGCGTCGGTCAGCTCCGACAAGCCTTCCCAGTAGACCGCTCCGGTGTTGCCGCGGCTGTCGAGTTCCTGCGCGTCCAGCAGTGCCTTCAGGCCGAAGCGCCCGGCGGGCGACTCCAGGGTCCATTCCACCGGGTAGGCGCCCTGCGACTGCGGGCTCGTCCAGCGGCGGCCGGGCGTGAAGCGCACCTCGTCGGCGCCGAAGGCGCGCATCGCGCCGCCGGGCGGGCGCCAGCCGCCACCGGCCCACAGCGCGCTGCCGTCGGCACGGCGGATGCGAAAGAGCATCAGCGCGCTGCCGTCGAACAGGTTGACGCCCAGCCAGTCCCAGCCCACTGCGTCGGGCGCGAGGTAGGCGTCGCTCCATTCGCGGTCGAGCCAGGCGCGGCCCTGCACCGGCACGGCCTGCCGGTCGACCGTGAGCGTGCCCTGCGCGGCGAGCTGCGGCTCGCTGTAGTAGTGGCTGGCCTGCGATTCGAGCGGGCCCTTGCGCGAGAAGCCGGCGTCGCCCTGCAGCAGCATCGGCTGCGTCGGCGCGAGTGCGAGGTCGAGCGCGAAGTCGGCCGCGGGCGTGCGCGTGCGGTAGCCGGCGCCTTCGCGCACGAACGACCAGTCGGCCAGGCGCACGCGGGCGTCGTCCACCGCCGCGAAGGCCGGGCCTTCGGCGGCGTCGCCCGACCAGCGCGCGAGGCGCTGCGCGTGCAGGTGGCGCCCGGCCTGCAGGTCCGTGATGGCCGCATGCGCGAACAGCACGTGGCGCGCGGCAAAGCGGCCCTTGACGCCCTCGGCCACGCCGGTACGGCTGCGGAAGAAGGTGACCTGGAAGCCGAAGCGCGGCGCTTCGGGCGTGCCGGTCCAGCCGGTGGCGTACCACCACTCGGTGCCGGCCTCGTTGTGCGTGCCATGGTCGCGCGGAAACGCGAATGGCCGGCCGCGGCGGATCTCGGCCAGCGCCGGCAGTGGCAGCGCGGCGAGCAGCAGGGCGCGGCGTTTCATCGATCTCCCATCAACAGTTCGTCTGAATGCCACTCAGGATAGGTATCACGTAAGACTTCAACTTCATGGGCGTTCCTCCCGCCAGCGGCCTTCGAGGTGCGCAGGCGTTCGCGCAGGCCGCCAAGCATTGTCTTGGGGTGCAGTCTCACCCAGTTGAACAACTCGCGCTCCATCAGTGCCAAGTGCCGGTTCGTGTCGGGCAGGGTGGATTGGGGCGCTGTCGGACCCATGAATATGATGATCGTAATATCATGCCCATCGTGCCCCCAACCACCACCCGCAAGGAACTGACCCACGACCGCATCCTGGACGTGGCGTCTCGGGCCATTCGCCGCGCCGGCTACGGCGGTGTCGGCCTGGCCACGATCATGAAGGAGGCTGGCCTGACGCATGGCGGCTTCTACGCCCACTTCGCGTCCCGCGACGCGCTGCTGGCCGAGGCCACGCAGCGTGCGGGCCGAGACACCGGGGCCGTTCTCGCCGAACGCTTGCGTCAGGCGCAGGCCCAAGGGTCGAGTCCCTTCGCCGCGCTGGTGCAGACCTACCTGGCCGACGCGCAACTCGACAACACCGAGTGCGGCTGCGTGGTGGCCGCGTTGGCCTCGGAGATTCCGCGCCAGGCCGAAGAAGTGGCGAACGCCGCCCGTGCCCGCGTGCTGGGGTTGGTCGACCTGGTGCGCCGCAGCCTGCCGGCCGGGGCCGACGCGGCGCAGGCGCAGATGGTCGCCGCCACGCTGGTCGGCACGGTTCAGCTGGCGCGCACGCTCCAGGGCAAGGCCGCCAAGGCCTGGCTGGCAAACGCACGGGACAGCCTCATCCGGCAGTACAGCGCCTGATGCGCCGACGGTGCCTTCCGGCATGCCGACGCGCGACGCCGAATATGACGAGCATCATTTCGTGAGACGCCTCCTTGAAACCCAGCAACACCGCTGTCTCCGCCGCCGGCGCTGACGTGGCCGTGACCCGGCCCGCACGCCCGTGGCCGGTGTTCTGGGTCGCCAGCGTCGCCACCTTCCTCGTGTCGCTGGACACGACGATGCTGTTCGCTGCCTTCGACCCGCTGCGGCACGCGTTCAGCGACGCATCGGCGGCCGACCTGTCGTGGGTGCTGAACGCCTACACGGTGGTCTACGCCACGCTGTTGATCCCTTCGGGGGGCCTGGCCGACACGTATGGCCGCAAGCGTGTCTTCCTGATCGGCGTGGCCTTGTTCCTGGCGGCGTCGGCGGCCTGCGGCCTCGCCGGCAGCGTGAGTTGGCTGGTCGCGGCCCGCGTGCTGCAGGCGGTGGGCGCGGCCCTGCTGACGCCGGCCTCGCTGTCGATCGTGCTGGCCGCGTTCCCGCAGACGCAGCGCGCCGTGATGGTCAGCCTCTGGGGCGCGGTCGGGGGCCTCGCGGCTGCGGTGGGGCCGAGCGCCGGCAGCTTCGTGATCGACCGCTTCGGCTGGCCCTGGGCGTTCTACATCAACCTGCCGCTCGGTGGCCTGGCCTTGTGGCGCGGTGCCGCGCTGTTGACCGAATCGATCAAATCCGGCGAGCGCCGAAGGGTCGATGGCGTCGGCATGGCCTTGCTGATGCTGGCGGTGGGCGCGGTCACGCTGGCCATCGTCGAGTCCGATGCGCCGAACTGGAGTCGCGTGGAACTCAAGGCCATGGGTGCCACCGGCATCGTCGCCGCCGCTGCCTTCGTCGTGTGGGCACGCAGGACCCCGGCGCCGCTGGTGGACCTGGCGCTGTTCCGCCACCGCACCTACCGTTTCGTCAACCTCGCGACGCTCGCCTTCGGCACGGCGTTCTCGATGATGTTCCTGTCCCTGTTCTTCTACATGATGAACGTCTGGCACTTCAGCCTGCCGCAGGCCGGGTTGGCGGTCACACCGGGGCCGCTGCTCGTGATGCCGACCGCCATCGTCACCGGCCGCCTCGCGTCGCGCCTGGGCCATCGCCGCTTCCTGGTGGGCGGGTCGCTGCTGTACGCGTGCAGCAGCCTGTGGTTCCTGCTCGTGCCCGGTGACGAGCCCCGGTACCTGTCGCACTGGCTGCCCGGGCTGATGATGAGCGGCATCGCGGTCGGTCTCGTGCTGCCGTCGCTGTCGGCCGCGGCCGTGAGCCGCCTGCCCGTGGCGCACTACGCCGTGGGCAGCGCGGTCAACCAGGCCACGCGGCAGATCGGCTCGGTGCTCGGCGTGGCGCTCACCGTGGCGCTGCTGGGCCATGCGGCCTTGCAGCGCGCCGACTTCGATGCGCTCTACCTCGTGCACGGAGCGCTCGCGCTGCTGACGGGGCTGTTGTGCCTGCCGGTGGACACCAAGCCGCAAGCTTCCAACCGGACATAGCGATCCCCCCATGACGAATGACAGCACGGTCGAATCCACGTTGAGCGCCTGGCAGGCGCAGCTGGAACAGGTTCGCGCGCGTAGGCTCGAGCGCGGCGGCGGGCATGCCGGCCTGGCCACACCCCAGCAGGTTCACGGCAAGACCGGCCTGCAGGTGATGACGGCCCTGCTCGAAGGTGAGCTGCCCCATCCCTACATGGCGGACACCTTCGACTGCGAACTGGTCGAGCTGGGTGACGGGCTCGCCGTCTTCCAGGCCACGCCGCAGCTCAAGCACTACAACCCCTTGGGCTCCGTGCATGGCGGCTGGTACGCGACCCTGCTGGACTTCGCGCTCGGCTGCGCGGTGCAGACCAAACTGCCCGCCGGGCGCAGCTACACCACGAGCCAGATCAATCTCAACATCGTGCGGGCGGACAGCACCCGGACCGGGCCGCTGCGCTGCGTGGGCACCGCGCTGCATGTCGGACGCCAGGTGGGCACGTCGGAAGCCAGGATCGTCGGCCCCGACGGCAAGCTGTACGCGCATGCGACGACCACCTGCGCCATCTTCGAGTCGCCGCCGCCGGCGGCATGACCGCCGGCCGTTGGCAATGCGGGCATATGCACGTAAAGTCGGGATCTTCTCCCCGCCGCGCACCGCCCGCCATGCTTGACGTCGCCTGCTACTGCACCCAGAGCCGCCGGATCGCGAGGGCGCTGACCGACACCTACGACCAGGCGCTCGCGCCTTCCGGGCTGAAGGTGACCCAGTTCTCGCTGCTTCGCATGGTGGCGCGCCTCGGGTCACCCACCATCGGCGCGCTGGCCGAGGCCACGGGCCTGGACCGCAGCACGCTGGGGCGCAATCTCAGGGTGGTGCAGAAGGACGGCTGGGCCACGATGAGTGCCGGAAGCGATGAACGCACGCGCGTCGTCACGCTCACGAAGGCGGGCGAGCTCGCCGTGCAGCGTGCGGTGCCGTTGTGGGACGGCGCCCAGGCCGAGGTTCGCGCGAAGTTCCCGCCGGCGCTGCTCAAGGCCTTGGCGACGGCCTCCGCGCGCCTCGACGCCTGACAGCCGCCCGTTCGCCTTCCGCCCGTTTGTCGCCCATGTAGTGGCATATACCCGTAAAGGACCCGCCATGACCCTCTCCAAGAGTGCCCGCAACATCCTGATCAGCGGCTCGCTGATCCTCGCGCTGTCGCTCGGGCTGCGGCATGCCTTCGGCCTGTTCCTGCAGCCCGTCAGCATGGACAACGGTTGGGGGCGCGAGGTCTTCGGTTTCGCGATCGCGTTGCAGAACCTGGTGTGGGGCCTGGCGCAGCCGTTCGCCGGCATGCTGTCCGACCGCTTCGGCGCGGGCCGCATCATCCTCGTCGGTGCGGTGCTCTACCTGCTCGGGCTGCTCGGCATGGCGGTCGCATCGACCACCGCCACCTTCACGCTGGCGGCGGGCGTGCTGGTCGGCCTGGGGCTGGCCGGCACCACGATGCCGATCGTCTTCGGCGCCGTGAGCCGCGCGATGCCGGCCGAGAAGCGGTCGATGGCGTTCGGCATCGCGATGGCGCTGGGCTCGCTCGGGCAGTTCGCCATGCTGCCGGCGGCGCTCCGGCTGATCGACAGCATCGGCTGGGCGCAGACGCTGGTGCTGATGTCGGCGCTGGCCGCGCTGATGCTGCCGCTGGCCTTCGGCGGCCTGATGGAGCGCCGCGACGCGCCCGCGCCGGCGGCGGCGGCCACCGGCCCCACCGCCGGCCAGGCGGCGCGCATGGCGCTGGCCGACCGCGGCTTCTGGCTCCTCGCCCTCGGCTTCTTCGTCTGCGGCTTCCAGGTGGTGTTCATCGCCACGCACATGCCGGCCTTCCTGGCCGACAAGGGGCTGCCGGCCTGGGTCGGCTCGGCGGTGCTCGCGCTGATCGGCCTGTTCAACATCTTCGGCTCGCTGGCCGCGGGCTGGCTCGGCTCGCGCTTTCCCAAGCCCTGGCTCCTGTGCGGCATCTATTCGGGCCGGGCCGTCGCGATCGCGCTGTTCCTCGCGGTGCCCGTGACGCCGGTGACGGCCTTCGTCTTCGCCGCCGCCATGGGCGTGTTCTGGCTGTCCACGGTGCCGCTCACCAACGGCGTGGTGGCCTCGCTCTTCGGCGTCAAGAACCTCGCGATGCTCGGCGGAATCGTGTTCTTCGCCCACCAGGTGGGTTCATTCCTCGGCGGCTGGCTGGGCGGCCTGATCTACGACCGCACCGGCTCCTACGACATCGCCTGGGGCATTGCCATCGCACTCAGCGTGATCGCCACCTTGCTCAATCTCCCGATCAAGGAGCAGCCGGTCGCCGGCATCGGATCACCGGCCAAGGCCTGACGATGCGCGGGGCCCCGACGGACGGGCGCGAATCCAGGCGCAGGCCTCGCGCATGGCCTCCTGGGCCTGCGGGTGAAGGTCGGTCTGCGCCATGAAGCCGTGCAGCATGCCGTCGACGCAGCGGTACGCGCAGGCCACGCCCGAGGCACGCAGGCGGTCGGCGTAGGCTTGGCCTTCGTCACGCAAGGGGTCGCACTCGGCCGTGAGGATCAGCGCGGGTGGCAACCCGTGCAGGTCCGCGGCGTCCAACGGAAAGGCATCGGCCGGCGACTGCGCTGCGCCGAGGTAAAGATCGATGAACCAGCGCATCGCGTCCCGGGTCAGGAAGTGACCTTCGGCGAACTCGCCGTACGACGCGGTCGGCGGGTCGTAGTGGGCCGTGACCGGGTAGAACAGGAGCTGGCCCCGGATCGGCGGGTCGCGGCCTTCGCGCGCCCGCAGGCACACCATCGCGGCCAGATTGGCGCCTGCGCTGTCGCCCGCCACCAGCAGACAGCGGGCGTCGCCGCGCAGGGCCGCGGCGTTGGCGTGGGCCCATCGTGTGGCGAAGAGGCAGTCGTCGAGGGCCGCGGGGTACGGGTGCTCGGGAGCCAGCCGGTAGTCGACCGACACCACCAGGCTTTCGGCCGCCGCGCAGAGCTCGCGGCACACGTGGTCGTGCGTGTCGAGGTCGCCGCGGACGAAGCCGCCGCCGTGGGCGTAGACCAGCATGCGGTGCGGGGCCGGCGCGCCCGGCCAGTACAGGCGCACGGCCAAGGGCCCGCCCGGCCCGGGCAACAGCCGGTCTTCGACCTGGCCCACCGGGATGACGACGGCGCGCCTGGCCGCCAGGTCCCGGGCCATCTGGCGCGACTGCGCCAAGGGCAGCCGTTGGATCGGCGGCAGACCTGCCGCGATCATCTGGTCGAGCCAGGCCCGGGCCGTGGGCGCCAGCGGCATGAGGCTTCCTTGCCGCGGGTTCAGGACTCGGCCGTGAAGCCGATCCTCTTGATGTCGGTGCGCCACTGCTCGGTCTCGGCACGGATCAGTTCCGCAAAGGCCTGCGGGGTCATCGTCTTGGGTGTCATGCCCAGCTCGGCCAGGAACTTGGCGAAGTCGGGCTGCGCCACCACGGCCGACACCGCGCTGCCCACGCGCTGCAGCACCGCCGGCGGGGTGCCCTTGGGCGCGAAGATGCCCGTCCACTCGATGAGGTCGATCGGGTAACCCTGCTCGCGGAAGGTGGGAACGTCCGGTGCGATGGGATTGCGCGATGCACCGGAAACGGCGAGCAGCCGCAGCCGCCCGCTCTTCATGTGCGGGCTGAACGAACCGGTCGTCGACAAGTAGGCCGGCACCTGGCCGCCGAGCAGGTCCTGGATGCCCGGAGCGTCGCCGCGGTAGGGCACATGGGTCAGCTCGACCCCCGAGGCCTTCGACAGCAGCATGCCGACGAGGTGCGGCGTCGCGCCCGCCGCGGGCGACCCGAAGACGGCGTTCGCCTTGTTGCTGCTCGCCCAGGCCAGGTAGTCCTTCAGGTTGCGCACGCTCTCGGGCACGGCCGGTCCGACCGCCAAGACGAACGCAAAGGTGCTGACCATGGCGACGGGCACGACATCGTCAGGCTTGTAGGGCAACGACTTGAAGGTGAACTGGGCCACGGTGATCGGCCCCGGCACGGAGAGCAGCAGCGTGTTGCCATCGGGCGCGCTGTTCTTGAGTGCGCTCACCGCGATCTGACTGCCGGCGCCCGCCCGGTTCTCGACAATGACCGTCGGCGCAAGGGTGCCCTGCAGGCGTTCGGCAAGACGGCGCGCGATGTTGTCGCTGCCGCCGCCGGCCGGGAACCCGACGAGGATGCGGACGGTGTCGGCGGCTTGCGCCCGGGCCAGGCTCGGCAGCAGCCCGGCCGCGGACATCAGGCCCAGTGTCGTCGTGAATTGGCGGCGGTTCGTCATGGTGTGTCTCCAGGTGTCGGATCGCGTGGTTGCGACGTCGCGGCAGTGTCGAGGTGCTCGCCGCGAATCACTGTCGTGTGTTTGCGCGACTGTCCGGTTCTTGCGGCAGCGGGCGGGCGCCCGACGCGTGGCCCAGCCGCGCCTCTCGCGGCGTGACGCCCCAGTGGCGCCGGAACGCCTGCGAGAAATGCGCCGCCGTCGAGTAGCCGGTGTCGAGCGCGATGTCGAAGACCGGGCGCGAGGTCGAACGCAGCAGACGCAGCGCTTCTTCCATGCGCAGCCGGGTCACGTAGGCATGGGGACTCTGCCCGCTGGCCGCCTTGAAGCTGCGGCAGAAGTGGAAGCTGCTCAGGCCCACGGCATCGGCCAGTTGGCGCACCGACCAGCGCTGCTGCAGATCGCCCTGCACCATCGCGGTGATGCGGTCGAGCTCGCGCCGCGACAGCGCGGCCGACGATCGCTCGCGCCGGTCGGCCTGCGCGTAGTGCTCCAGCAGGTGGGCCGCCAGGCTCAGCGAGATGCCGTCCGAGAAACTGGGATGGAGCGAAGCATTGGTGTGCAGCGACGCCATCAGGGCCGCCGCCAGCGCCGACAGCACGGGATCGGGCTGGCCGAAGCAACTGCGCAGTTCGACCTGCCCGCCACCGACCACGCGCTGCAGCCAGGCCGGGTCGAGGTCGATGTGGATGTTGTCGCGGGGCGACTCGCTGCGCCAGAACGTGGGCACGCCGCTCGGCACGATGATGGCTTCGCCCGGCAGCCAGTGCCGGCGCTGCACGGTCCCGCCGTGCCGCTGGACCAGTTCGGTGGGGCCGGCACGACGCACGAGGATCGTGTGCGCGCTGATGCGGGGGATGTAGAGGTCGCCCGGCGGCCCGACCTGGTGCCAGACGGCCAGGCCGCGCCACGGCCGCCCCCTGCTGTGGCTGCGCACCTGCTCGGGCAGGGCGTCGCAGGGGTCGCAGAACGCTGCGGCCGCGGTGGCGGACCAACGGTCTGCGTCGATGTCTTGCCCAAAGTGCGCCACGCTGCCCATGTCGAGGGTCTCCGTTGTCGCCATGCCGTGATGACCTGTCGATTTTTCCGTGCGGCCCGCGGTGTGCCTGCCTGCGCGGCCCGCGGACCCTTGGGTGAATACCCGCGGCCTTGAGCGAAACCCACAACTGCGGCGGTTTCGCGCAAGCGGCGTGCAGGCGCACGAATCCGACAGCGGCGCAGCTTGCCGACATTGCGAAGCGGGCGCCCTGCCTACGATCGTTCGCATGCAAGACACCCTCATCGTCACCTGTGCCCTCACGGGGGCCGGACCCCTGTCGAAGAACCCGGCGCAGCCGGTCACGCCCCGGCAGATCGCCCAGTCGGGCCTGGAAGCGGCCGAGGCCGGCGCGGCCGTGCTGCACGTGCACGTGCGCGATCCGCAGACCGGCGCGTTCTCTGGCGAACTCGCACTGTACGAAGAGGCCGTGGGCCTGATCCGCGAGCAGAACCCGGACGTGATCCTCAACCTGACGACCGGGCTCGGATCGGGCTTCTATCCGAAGGACCCGCTGCTGCCCGGCGAGGCCGGGCCCGGCACGCACATCTGGCCGGCGGAACAGCGTGTCGCGCACGTGCTGAAGTTGAAGCCCGAGATCTGCACGCTCGACCTGGTGACGGCGCAGGTCTTCGGCGGCATCGTGATCAGCACCGAGCAGGTGCTCACCCGCATGGCCGCGCTGATCCGCGATGCGGGCGTCAAGCCGGAGATCGAGCTCTTCGATACCGGCGATGCGGTGCTCGCCAGGCACCTGATCGCCAACGGCGTGCTCGACGGTCCGGGCCTCTACTCCTTCGTGATGGGCCTGAACTTCACGATGCCGGCCGACACGCAGACGATGAGCCACATGCGCAGCCTGCTGCCGCCAGGGGCCCAGTGGCAGGGCTTCGGCATCGGCCGCAACCAGTTCCCGATGGCGATGCAGTCGGCCCTGCTCGGCGGCCACGTTCGCGTCGGCATGGAAGACAACGCGTTCATCTCCAAGGGCGAACTTGCGCAGAGCAACGCCCAGCAAGTACGCAAGGTGCGCCGCATGGTCGAAGACATGGGTTCGACGATCGCCACCCCTTCAGAAGCTCGCTCCATCCTGGGACTGAGCCCGCGCACGCAAGGCCAGCAGGCCTTGCGTGGCTGGCGAAGGCCCGAGGCCGATTTCACCTCCGAGGGCTGACCGCATGAACCATCGATTCGAACTCCCGGCGCTCGTCGCCTGCATCGGCACCGCGGTCGCGGCGCTGCAAGGCTGCGGCGGCTCCGACGCCCCCCGCCCGCCTTCGGCTTCATTCGACTGCGCGGCCATCGCGAGCAGCGCGCTCGGTGCCGACGTCAAGGTGATGCAGAGCACCAAGGTCGAAGCCCACACGACCAAGCCCGCGGACCCCTTCACCGGCGCGCCGGTGGGCGACTTCCTGCCCGCGCACTGCCTCGTCCAGGGCCAGATCAACGCCCGCACCGGCAAGGCCTTCTCCGTCGACCCGGTCACCCGCGCGGTGTCGACGGTGGATGCGCCGTACGCGATCGGCTTCGAGCTGCGCCTGCCGAAGGACTGGAACGGGCGCTTCTTCTTCCAGGGCGGCGGCGGGCTGGACGGCGTGCTCACGCCGGCATTCGGCATCTACGACCCGCAGCAGGGGGCCGCAACGAACGCGTTGTCGCGCGGCTTCGCGGTCGTGTCGACCGATGGCGGCCACCGCGGCACGAGCGCCTTCGACGGCAACTTCGGCGCCGACCCGCAGGCCCGGCTCGACTACGCCTACAACGCGATCGACAAGGTCACGCTGACCGCCAAGGACGCGCTGCAGCGCTACTACGGCAAGCCGCCCGAGAAGTCGTACTTCGTCGGCTGCTCCAACGGCGGGCGCCAGGCGATGATCATGTCGCAGCGCTTCCCGAGCCACTTCGACGGCATCGTGGCCGGCGATCCCGGGTTCAACTTCATGAACGCGGTCGGCAACACGTTGGCCGATGTGAAGACGCTGGCCGCGATCGTTCCCGCCGGGCAGGCGACACCCTTCGGCCCCGACCTCGGCAAGGCCTACTCGCCGGCCGACCGTGCGCTCATCGGCTCGGCCATCGTCGCCAAGTGCGACGTGAAGGGCCGCGACAACGCCGCCGACGGCATCATCTCCGACCCCCAGGCGTGCGACTTCGATCCGCAGGTGGACGTCCCCACCTGCACCGGCGCCAACGACGGCACCTGCCTGTCCGTCGCGCAGAAGACGGCGCTCGCCGCCATGACGGCGGGTGGCAAGACCTCATCGGGCGCCGCGCTCTACAGCGACTACTTCTACGACGCAGGCGTCGCCAGCCCGGCGTGGAGCGTCTGGAAGCTCGACGGCATTCCGGTGCCCTTGTCGCCGACGCTGACCTTGAGTCTCGGTCTGAACCAGCTGGCCGGAATGGATGGCCCGGGCAAGGTGTTCTCGACGCCGGTGAACCCGGTCTTCGATCCGTTCGGCTTCGACGCCGATGCCGATCCGGCCCGGTTTCGCGAGTTCGGCCGGCTGGCCGACGCGACGTCGGTCGACCTCTCGAGCTTCAAGGCGCGCGGCGGCAAGCTGATGATCTACAACGGCAACAGCGACCCGCTGTTCTCGTCGAAGGACATCGCCCGGTACTACGAGTCTCTGGCCACCGCCAACGGCGGCAACGCCAGCGACTTCGCGCGGCTGTTCCTGGTGCCCGGCATGGGCCATTGCTCGGGCGGCCCCGCGACCGACGGGTTCGATCCGCTGACGGCCGTGCAGGCCTGGGTCGAACAAGGCGTGGCGCCCGACGCGCTGCTGGCCAAGGCCGGCCCGTTCACGCCGTGGCCGGGCCGCACGCGGCCGCTGTGCGCGCACCCCAAGGTGGCCGTCTACAAGGGCAGCGGCAGTCTCGAAGACGCGGCGAACTTCGCATGCCAATGAGCATCCGGCACGTTGCCGTCGTCGGGCTCGGCGTCATCGGCGCCAGCTGGGTGGCGCAGTTTCTCGGCGCGGGACTGCAGGTGCGCTGCTTCGATTCCTCGGTCGAGGCACGCGCGGCCCTGAAGGCCTTTCTGGTGCGAGCGCTGGGCGATGGCCCGGAATGGCAGGCCCGCCTGCACGTGGCCCGCGACCTGCGCGACGCCGTGCGAGGCGTCGACCTCGTGCAGGAGAACGGCCCTGAGGCGCCGCAGCTGAAGCGCGCGTTGATCGAGGCCATCGACCTGGCCGCGGAGCCGTCGGCGCTGATCGCGTCCAGCACGTCGGGCCACCGGCCTTCGGACCTGCAGGCGATGGCGTGCGCCTTCCCGCAGCGCGTGCTGGTGGCGCACCCGCTGAACCCGCCGCACCTGATTCCGCTGCTGGAGGTCGTGCCGGGCCGCTTGACCGCCGCCGCGGACCTGGCGCGCGCCGTCGCGTTCTATGAATCGCTCGGCAAGAAGGTGATCGTGCCGAAGCACGAGCGCGTCGGGCACGCCGCCAACCGCCTTCAGGCCGCGCTGCTGCGCGAAGCCTTCGCGCTGGCCATCGACGGCACGCTGGAGGCGCCGGAGATCGACACCATCCTCACCCACGGCCTGGCGCTGCGCTGGGCCGCCGCCGGCCCGTTCGCGCTCACCGAGCTGGGGGGCGGTGCGGCGGGAAGCCGCGCGATGTTGGAGCGGCTCGGGCCTGCGCTCGACGGCTGGTGGGGCGATCTGTCGCGGCTGGCACTCGACGCGCCGGCGCGCGAAGCCCTGCTCGACGCGATGGCGCGGCATCCTTCGAAGCCCTGCACGGCGGACGAGATGCAGCGGCTCGTGCAGCAGACGCTGCAGGTCCAGGCGTTCTGCGCGCATGCCGACACTTGAATCGACTCTCTGGGGCACAGGTGATGGCAGACATCCAGGGTAGGCAGCGCGTGCTGGTCACGGCCGGCGCCGCGGGAATCGGGCTGGACATTGCGCGTGCCTTCGTGCGTGCGGGCGACGCCGTGGCGGTGTGCGACGTCGACGAGGCCGCGCTCGCGGCCGTGCGCGGCCGCGGCGACGCGATGCACGCGCTGGCCTGCGACGTGGCCGACCGGGACGCCTGCGGCCGCATGGTGGCGCAGGCGGCACAGGCGCTCGGCGGGCTGGACGTGCTGGTCAACAACGCGGGCATTGCCGGGCCCACCGGAGCGCTCGAAGAGATCGACGCGGCCGCATGGGACCGAACGCTCGCCGTCAATCTGACCGGCACGTTCAACGTCACGCGGGCGGTCATCCCCTGGCTCAAGCCGCAGCGAAGCGGCGCCATCGTCAACATCGGCTCGGTCGCCGGTCGCCTCGGTTTTGCGCTGCGTTCGCCCTACTCGGCCAGCAAGTGGGCGCTCGTCGGCCTGACGAAGACGCTCGCCGTCGAACTGGGCCCGTGGAACGTGCGCGTGAACGCGGTGCTGCCCGGCGCGGTCGACGGCGAGCGCGTTCGCCGGGTCATCGAGGCCAAGGCCGCGTCGCGCGGCGTCGCGCAGGACGTGGTCCTGCGCGAGATGCTGGCCGGCATGTCGATCAAGCGCCTGGTGCCGCCGAGCCAGGTCGCGGCGATGGTGGCATTCCTGGCCGCAGCCGAGAACGACACGGTGACCGGGCAGGTGATCTCGATCGACGGTGACGCACAGATGATGGCTTGATCGGACTCGGCGGCCGGGGCCGCGTGGCGCTATCCGCGCCGCAGGCGGGTCGGCGCCACGCCCCAGTGCTTGCGGAACGTGTTGGTGAAGTGCGCCAGGTCGGAGAAGCCGACCGCGGTGGCGATCTCACCGATCGGCGTGCTGGTGCCTTCGACCAGGTCGCGCGCACGGCGCATGCGCAACTGCTGGCTGTAGCGCAGGGGCGGCAAGCCCGTGGCCGCCTTGAAGGCGCGGTGGAAGCCCTGCGGGCTCAGGTCCACGATCTGGGCCAGCTCCTGCAGCGACGTCGGCTTGTCCACCTGGGCGGCAAGGTACTCGTCGACGCGGGCGATTTGCGCCGCGGTGAGCGTACGTCGCGAAAGCTTGTCGTCGGTGCCGAAGCGCTCGAGCAGCCGCACGGCGAGCGCGACGCTGGCGGCCTCCATGAAGGCTCGGGCGTTGCCGCCCGGCGCCTTCACGTACTCGAGCAGCGTGCGGCCCATGCCGGCGATGACTTCGTCCCGTTCGCCGAAGCAGGTCCGCAGGCGGATGTCCGCCTTCGGGCGGTCGTGTCCGGCCGCGCGCATCAGCGCACCGGGCGCGATGCTCAGGTGCAGGTTCTGGCCGGGCCCGAAAGTCCGGAAGTAGGCGGCCCGGTACGGCGGCACGACAACGATCTGCCCGGTCGCGTCGTGGCGGATGTCCAGGCACCCCTCGCGCCACTGCACCACCGGCGAGGCCGCGGCGAGCCGGATGAAGACGTCGTACGAATGGTTCGGCGGGATGTAGTACTCCTGCGCCAGCGCCGACTGTTCCCAGACCATGAGGTCTTTGAACGCGGCGACCTCGCTGCTGGCCGTCACCATCGAGCGCACGGCGCGGGTCGGATCGCCCGGTGCCTCGTCGGCGAGCTGGCGCAGGCGCGTCATGTCGATGACGCGCAGCGCCTCGAGGTAGCTGGTGGGCGGACCGTGTCCGATGGCCTGGGCCGTCATGGGTGCTTCATTGTCGCGCGTGGGTGCCCGGGGAGTCCCGTGACGAACCTCCTGGGTTCGGCTTCAGATACTCCGTGAAGCCCTGGAACCACATCACCTCGACGAAGTCGCCGCTGAGAGTCAGGTCTTCGTCGTGCAGCGCCGCCAGGAACGCTTCCTTGCCGTCCTTGGCCGACAGGATCTGGAAGCCCTTGGCCGCGTTGCGGAAGGTCATCGTGAACTGCGGCGCCGGGGCGAGGCCGGGGAACGACTTCACCTGGCCGTCCTGGATGCGGAAGTGGCGCCCGATGCGGTCCACCGTCTGGATCTGGAACTCCAGGCGCTTGCCGGCCACGTAGGTCGCGCAGGCCGCGTTGGTGGCGATGGCCCGCTGCATGAGCTTGGTCATCACCCAGAGCAGGAACTTGAACTTCAGCATGTGCCTGGGCCCTTCACTCGGCGAGGAACTGGGTCGCGTGCTTCAGGAAGCGCTCGGGGTACTGGAAGTGCGGCGCGTGGCCGGCGTCCGGGTAGAGGAACAGCTGGGCGTTCGGGATGTGCTGCGCCATGTGCCATGAATTGATGGTCGGGATCATCACGTCGTCGACGCCGTTGAGGATGAAGGTCGGCTGGCGGATCTCGCGCAGGTGGGCGAACGGGGCCTGGCGGTCGAGCTTGGGCAGGTAATACATGTTGGCCTCGATCTGGGCCTGGATCACCTCCGGTGAACTCGGCGGGTCGGCGTTCACGCGCTGGTGCCGGCGCGCCCAGAACGCGCGGCCGGCTTGCTGCGCGGCTTCCGAGCGGCCGAAGAACAGGAACAGGAAGTCCTCCAGCGTCGGCACCGGGCGCGGCGCACGTTCCAGAACGCCGGGGTCCGAATCGGGGTTGCCGCCGCGCGGACCCGTGCCGATGAGCATGAGCTTGCGCACCAGGTCGGGGTGGCGCCGCGCGAGGTCCTGGGCCTGATACCCGCCGAGCGAGAACCCGAGCACGTCGACCTCGCGCAGGCCGATGGCCCGGATGACCGCGGCCGCATCGTCGGCCATGTGTTCGATCCGGGTGCGCGGACGACCGGACGACGATGCCACGCCGCGACCGTTGAACAGAATGACCTCGCGCCCGGCGGCCAGGCCATCGGTCATGAGCGGATCCCAGTGATCCATGCCGCCCCTGAAGTGCTGCAGGAAGAACAGCGGCGGCTGGCCCGAGGTGGCGTTGCCCCAGCGGCGATAGGCGAAGGTTTCGCCATCGACCCGCACGAAGCGGGTCGGCGCGGTCGCGTGTGTGTCGGTCATGAGGTTCAAGCCCGCATCCGCCTGGTTCGGTAGGTGCCCCACTGGCTCTTCAGCAGGCTCTTCAGAAAGGCCGCCAGGCCGCTCTCGCCGGGGCGGGGGTTGCCGCCCTGGGCGATGCGCGCGAGCTGGCGCGAATACCAGAGAACCTCCATGAGACCCATGCGGTCCACCGGCTTGATGCCGGTGGTGATGGCGCGCACGCGGTGCGGGCTGTCGCGGCCTTGCAGCAGGGCGGCCGGGGCGTCGGGGTCGATGGCCATCAGCCGCGCGAGGCCGACGATGTCCAGCGCGCCCGAGCGCAGCGCCGCGTTCATGCCGGCGGCGGTGCGGAAGCCGCCGGTCACCATGAGCGGCACGTTGACGCTTGCACGGACCTTCTCTGCGAACTCCAGGAAGTACGCCTCGCGCGCCGCGGTCGATGCCTTCTGCGGCTTGTGGAAGCCGCCGCTCATGGCCGGCGCCTCGTAGGTGCCGCCGGAGATCTCGATCAGGTCGATGCCGGCCTCGGCGAGGGCGACGAGGGTCGCCATCGACTCTTCCTCGGTGAAGCCGCCCCGCTGGAAGTCGGCCGAGTTCAGCTTGATGCCCACCGGAAAGTGGGCCCCGACGCGACGGCGGATTTCCGTGTAGACGGCCATCACGAAGCGGCGCCGGTTCTCGGCGCTGCCGCCCCATTCGTCGGTGCGCTGGTTGTGGTGGGGCGAGAGGAACTGGCTGACCAGGTAGCCGTGGGCACCGTGGATCTGCACGCCGCTGAACCCGGCCTTCTTGCAGATGGCCGCGCTTTCGCCGAAGCGCCGGACGATGTCGTGGATCTCGGCGCCCGTGGCTTCGCGCGGGGTCTCGAAGAACGCCGCCATGTCCTCGCGGAAGGGCACGGCGGACGGCGCGAGGGTGCCGACGTTCAGGCCCTTCGGCGCCTGCTTGCCGGGGTGGTTGAGCTGCACCCACAGCGCAGCGCCCTGGTCGGTGGCCGAACGGGCCCACTGCTGCAGGATCGGCAGATCGGCTTCGTCTTCGATCACCACGTTGCCGGGCTCGCCGAGCGCACGCCGGTCGATCATGACGTTGCCGGTGAACAGCAGCCCGATGCCCGAGGCGGCCCAGCGCGTGTAGAGCTCGACGAGCTTGGCCGTCGCGTGGTTGTCGTAGGTGGCCAGCGCTTCGCTCATGGCCGACTTGGCCAGGCGGTTGCGCAGCACGCTGCCGTTCGGCAGGCGCATGGGTTGCGCGAGGAGGTGGGTCTCAGGCATGGGGAAGGTGGCGATCGGCATGTTCTCGAACCGTTCTGCGGCCGCTCACTTGAGCTGTACGACGACCTTGCCCTTGGATCGGCCCTGCGCCACGTAGGCGAGCGCTTCCGGGGCCTGCTCGAAGGCGAAGACCTTGTCGAGCACGGGCCGGACGGTGCCGGTCTGGAGCAGCTTGCCGATGTCGGCCAGCTGGTCACCGTCCGGGCGCACGAAGAGGAACGAGTAGTCGACCTCGTGCCTGGCGGCAAGCCGCATGACCTTGCGGCTCATCAGGCCGAAGACGAGCTTCAGGACGAAGTTCAGCTTGCGGGCTTGCGCGAACGCCGCGTCCAGCGGCCCGACCAGCGAGACCAGCTTGCCGCCGGGCTTGAGGATGCCGATGGCCTTCTCGATCTCGGCATCCCTCAGCGTGCCCAGCGCCATGTCGTAGCCGCGCAGTTGCTTCTCGAACGCCTGCTGCTTGTAGTCGATGACTTCGTCCGCACCCAGGCCGCGCACCAGCGGCACGTTGCCGGTGCTGGTGGTGGTGCCGACCTTGGCGCCGAAGTGCTTGGCCAACTGGATGGCGATGCTGCCGATGCCGCCGGCACCGGCGGGAATGAAGACCTTCTGACCGGGGCGCACGCCGGCGCGTTCCTTCATCGCCTGCCACGCCGTGAGGCCGACCATGGGCACCGAGGCCGCCTGCACGAAGTCGAGATTCGTCGGCTTCGGCGCGGCCACACGCTCGGGCACCACCGCGAACTCGGCGAGCGATCCGGTGCCCAGGTCGAACAGGCTGGCGAAGACGGCGTCGCCCGGCTTGAAGCGCGTCACGCGCGGGCCGACTTCCTTCACCACGCCTGCCAGGTCGCTGCCCATCGTGGCCGGCAACTGGAACTTCAGCACCGGCTTGAACATGCCGGTGGTGATCATGTTGTCGATCGGGTTCAGACCGACCGCGTGAACCTCGACGAGCATCTCGTCGTCCCGCAAGGTGGGACGGGGCAGATCGGAGAAGCCGATGTCCGGCGACTTGCCGTAGCGCTTGAAGGTGAGGGCTTTCATGTTCCGGGTGTTCCTGGGAATGGATCGAGTCAGGCGAGGAAGGCGAGCGCCTGGCGAACGAAGTCGGTGTGGTGCTGGAAGATGCCGCCATGCCCCGCGTCGTCGTAGATGACGAGCTGCGCCTGCGGCAGGCGGCGCGCCATGTCGTGGCTGAGCGCGGTGGGCACCATGACGTCGTGGTCCCCGTTGGCGATCAGCACCGGGATGCGGAGGTTCTCCAGCGGCTGCGGCGCCTGGCGTTCCCAGGCGTGGATCGCCTTCAGCTGGCGCAGGAAGGCGCGCGGTGTGGCCGCCTTGTCGCGACCGGACCGGCGTTCCTTCAGGCGTTGCAGGAATTCGCGGGCCGCGCGACGTCCGTTCGCGGACGAGGTGAAGAACAGGTGCGTCTTGGGGTCGCGCAGCGTCAGCAGGCCCTTGAGGATGAGCGGCCGCGAGACGGCACCGACCCGGTCGATGCCCGCGCCGCCCGCCGGGCCGGTGCCGGCGAGGATGAGCCTGCGCACGAGGCCCGGGGCCTTCAGCGCCACGTCCTGCGCGACGAAGCCGCCCAGCGAGAAGCCGAGCAGGTCGACTTCGGCAAAGCCGAGGGCGCGGATCATGGCCAGCGTGTCGCGCGCCATCTCGTCGACCGTGAGCGGCGCCGTGCCGCCGGAGCCCCCGATGCCGCGGTAGTCGATCGCGATGACGCGATGCCGGCTCGCCAGGCCGTCGACGACGCGGGGATCGAAGTCGTCGAGCACGGCGCCCCAGTGGTTCAGCAGGAACAGCGGTGTGCCCTCGCGCGGACCGAGTTCCCGGTAGGCCAGCGCGACCCCGTTGACCGTGATGACCTGGTTCGGCGCTTCGGTGAAGCGCGCTGCCCCGCCTGGGTGGGGCGGCGAGTCGACCCGTGGAGTGGAGACCGCGCCGGCGGCCAGTCGTGCCTTGAGAGTCATGTATCGATCCTTGAACGCAGGGGTCGCGGCCTGGAGCCGAGGGCTCAGGCGGCGCTCAGGTAGCGCTCGGCGGCATGGGCCTGCTGGATCTCGGACAGCAGCACCATCCGGGCGGACTCGAGCGCTTCCCAGCGCCGGGCGTCGTGCAGCGGCGGGATCGTGACCGGCTCACGGTTGTCGAAGCCGACCAGGGCTGCATCCACCAGTTCGCCGACGTCCATCAGATCGCTCATGCCGCTGGCGTCGATGCCGGCGCGCTCCCAGATCTCGGTGCGTGTGCCGGCGGGCAGCACGGCCTGCACGTACACGCCCCTGGGCGACAGCTCCTGGCTCAGCCCTTGAGAGAGGAACTGCCCGAAGACCTTGGTCGCGCCGTAGATCGACATGCCGAACTCCGGCGCCAGGCCGACGACAGAGCTGATGTTGACGATCGCGCCGCTGCCGGACTGGGCGAACCGCGGTGCGACCGCGGCCGCGAGCCGTGTCGGCGCGGTGGTGTTGAGGGCGATCAGCGTCTCGATGCTGTCCGCGGTCTGCTGCAGGATGCCGCCGGACTGCGCCGCGCCTGCGTTGTTGATCAGGATGCCGATGCGGGTGTCGTCGCGCAGACGCGCTTCGACGGCGGCCAGGTCGGACGGCTTCGTCAGGTCGGCCTGCAGCACGTCGACGGCCACCTGGCACTCGGCCCGCAGCCGGGCGGCGAGCGTTTCGAGGCGCGCCTTGTCCCGCGCCACGAGCACCAGGTCGTGGCCGCGCCGCGCGAAGCGGTCGGCATAGGTGGCGCCGATGCCCGAGGAGGCGCCGGTGATGAGGACCGCGGGAACTGTTGCCATGTCGTTGCCTTCGGAGGGAGGGAATGGCTTTATGATGTCAGTCATAATCAAACATGTCAACGGTTTTGAGGTCGAATGACATCCATCACTCGCGGGGTGCTGCTGCCGGTGCTCCGGGCGCACCCGATCACGGCTCCCGGACCGGGGGTCACGGGCACATGAAGCGGTCGAACCTGTTCTGGCCCGGGCTGCTGGTGCTCGCCGCCCTGCTGTCCGCCTGCGGCTCATTGCCGCCCCGCGGCGAGGTGCCCGCATCGCGCGCCCACGCGGCGTCCGAGGTCGCCGGCACGACGCTCGCGCGGGTGGCGGCCTCGAGCCGGCCGCCGGAGGAGACCGCGCCCTCGGGCTTCCGCCTGCTGCCCGTGGGTGAATACGCCTTCGACGCGCGCGTGGCGCTGGCGCGTCGGGCCGAGCGCTCGCTGGACCTGCAGTACTACCACGTGCATCGCGACGAGGCGGGGCGCACCCTGCTGCGTGAGCTGCGCGATGCCGCGCGCCGCGGCGTGCGCGTGCGCCTGCTGGTGGACGACTTCCATGCGGCGGAGATCGACGACCTGCTGGTCGGGCTGGCGTCCTACCCGGACGCGCAGGTGCGCCTGTTCAACCCGATGCCGATGCGCCGCGGCGCGCCGGTGCTCCGGCTCCTGCTGTCGCCGGGCCCGTTCCAGCTTCACAACCACCGCATGCACAACAAGCTGTTCGTGGCCGACAACGCGGTGGCCGTCTACGGCGGGCGCAACATCGCCGACGAGTACTTCATGAAGAACCGCGAGGCCAACTTCATCGACATGGACGTGCTCTCCACCGGCCGCGTGGTGACCGACCTGTCGGCGGTGTTCGACCGCTACTGGAACAGCGAACTCTCGTGGCCCGTGCACACCGTGCTGGGCCGGCCGGCCGACGCCGAAGCGGCACGCCGGCAGTTCGACCGTGCGGTGGACGATGCGCGCGTCGACGCCCCGCAGGTGCCGGCCGATCCCTTCGGCCAGTCGACCGTCGGGGCCCAGTTGCACGAAGGCCGGCTGACGATGAGCTACGCGACGGCGCAGGTGCATGCCGACCCGCCCGAGAAGGCCGCCGACCCG
This sequence comes from Pseudomonadota bacterium, assembly GCA_963204815.1. Lineage (GTDB taxonomy): Bacteria > Pseudomonadota > Gammaproteobacteria > Burkholderiales > Burkholderiaceae_C > Rubrivivax. Next base: position 51,317 of record CAUJHQ010000159.1, read on the forward strand.
ACACCCGGCACCGAGCCGACGCAGGCGGTGAGCGGCCTGCTGGCCGCGCTCAGCGCGGCACGGCAGGAGGTGGCGATGGTGTCGCCCTACTTCGTGCCCGGCGCGGTCGGCATGCCGTTGATGCGGACGGCGCGCGCGAACGGCATCCGGGTCGTGCTGTTCACGAACTCACTGGGGTCCACCGACGAGCCGCTCGTGCACGACCGCTATGCGGCCTACCGCGTCGAGATGCTGCGCATGGGCGTGGAGCTGTACGAGGTCAGCCCCACGCAGACGCGCCGCGTGCGGCGTTTCGGCGACTTCGGCCGCTCCACGCCGCGGCTGCACGCCAAGGTGGCGGTCGTCGACCGACAGCGCCTGCTGGTCGGGTCGGCCAACCTCGACGGCCGCTCGGCCGTGGGCAACACCGAGATGGGCGTCGTCATCGACAGTCCTGCGCTGGCCGAGGCGTTCACCAGCAGGATCGACAGCGACCGCCTCGCCAGTGTCTACAGGCTCCGCCTGCGGCCGGACGACACGACCATCGAATGGAGCCAGGTCGACGAGCAGGGCCGGACCGTCGCCACCACCGACGAGCCGGACACCGGTTGGTGGCTGCGCACGAAGCTCTGGCTGCAGTCGCTGCTGGTGGATGAACGCGACCTCTGATGCACGGGTCGCGCGTTGCAGGCGTGGTCGGGGTCGCGCCGTGTTTGATTGCGAGTAGCATCAATCTGAAGTTTGGCGTTGTGGTCTGCCGAGGCAAGAGATGAAGATTTCGAAGGCGCAATCGCAGGAGAACCGGGCCCGTGTCGTGCAGACCGCCGCGGCGCTGTTCCGCGAGCGTGGTTACGACGGCGTGAGCGTGGCCGACCTGATGCTCGCCGCGGGTCTCACGCATGGGGGCTTCTACAAGCACTTCGGCTCGAAGGCCGACCTGATGGCCGAAGCGACCGCACAAGCGCTCGCCGGAAAGATGCGCGAGTACGAAGGCCTGGACATGCGCGGATTCGTGGAGCGCTACCTGTCCCGGGAGCACCGGGACGGGCGTGGCGACGGCTGCCCGATGGCAGCCTTGTCCGGCGACGCCGCGCGTCAGCCCGCGGAAGTTCAGGCCCAGTTCGTGTCGGGCATCGCCACCATGCTGGCAGCGGTCGAGCGCGGCGCGATGGCGGCCGCCACGCCCCCGGCCGCCGCCCGTGCCCAGGCGATCGGCCTGTTCTCACAGATGGTGGGTGCGGTGGTGCTGTCGCGAGCCTGCGCCGATGACCCGGCGCTGTCCGACGAGATTCTCGACACCTGCCGCACGCAGATCCTCGCGGCGCTGGTGCCGCCATCATCCGCCGGTGGCCGGGCCGTGTCGAAGCGGCGCGGGCGAGGGTCTGGCGACGCTTGAGGGTGTCGATACGGTCGACGCACGGTCGACGTTCGCCCGAGACAAGGCCTGACCTTTGGCAACGCTGGGTCGATTTGCGGTGCTGGCGAAGTCAAGCAGGTGGTGCAGGTCTGTCGCCGTTCCTCGCCGATGCGCCGCCAAGCCGCCCGCCGATGTCGGGTCACCCCGGCAAGTCAACGAGAAAGCGGCGAAAGCGCCTCGGAGGTCGTGCGGGGTCTGCTGCCGTCCGGCCCGAAACGCCTTTCCGGCAAACCGGACACGTCCACCTCGATGGCCAGTACCGATCCAGCCAGGGGCTCCTGACTCAGCCTCTCGGCGCTGAGGAACTTTCGCGCCGTGGTGATGAACAGCGTCCGGTACGCGGGCCCGCCGAGACAGACGCAGGTCGGGTTGGTCACCGGCAGCGCGATGCTGCGCTCGACGCGTCCATCGGGTGTGTAGCGCTCGACCCGTGCCCCCGCGAAGATCGCCACCCAGAGCGCCCCCTCGCTGTCCACGCAGGCGCCGTCCGGACGTTCCCGGCGTTCGCGATGGTCCACGAAGATGCGGCGATTCGACAGCGTGCCGCCCTCGGGATCGAGGTCGAAGGCCCAGGTCACGTAGCGGCGGGTGTCGGAGAAGTACAGCGTGCGCTGGTCCGGCGACACCGCCACGGTGTTCGAGACGATGACGTCTCCGAACTGCCGCGCGACGGTGCCGTCCGCACCGACACGGTAGAACGACCCGGTCGGCGTCGCGAGGCCGTTGTCCATGGTGCCGATCCAGAGGTTGCCGTTCGCGTCGCAGCGCCCGTCGTTGAGCCGGGTGTCCAGCGCCGGGGGCTCCACCTCGGTCAGCAAGGTGAGGCGCCCGCTGCCCATGTCGAATTCATGCAAGGCCGTGCCGAGCGCCAGGACCACGCAACCGGGCTGGCGACGAAGCGCCAGCCCGCCAAGGAAGCGGGCGTCGAACCGGAACGTGTCGCGCCGGCCGCTGGCCAGGTGGGCCCGATGCAGCGTCGCACGGTCGACGTCGATCCACAGCAGGCACTGCGTCGATTCGCACCACAGCGGCGTCTCGCCGAGGATGTCCTCTGAAGCCGCCACGCACCGGATGTCCATGGATGCCCTCGGTGTCGCAGCTGGCGCCGGCCGCGTGTCAGGTTGTGGGGCCGGCGGCGGCCGGCAGCGAGATCCCGGCGACGTCGCTGCCGATGGCCGCATAGGCCAGGTCGAAGATGCCGACGGTGGCGCCGGGCGCAGCACCCATGTCCAGCAGGGACGGCGCGCCCAGTTCCGCGGCGGCCAGATCGGCGAGCGCGCCGCGGTCGTAGCCGCTGGCGACGATCACCCATGCGGCTGCCTCGTCGGCCAGGCCGCGCAGGAGCTGCTCGGTCGTCGCCGCGATCGGCGGAACCTCGTGCCGCAGCAGGTGCAACCCGGCAATGCCCGGCCGAAAAGGGGTGGACTCCGTCAGGCGACGCAGCGTGCGTTGAAGGTCGGCCTCACGGCCGGCCGCCGGCGCCAGGCGCACGGTGAGCGCGCAGCATGCGGTCACGCCGCCGCGGCTCTCGAGCACATGGCACTGGCTGCGAACCATGTTGCGGTGGTGCGGCATCAGCCGCGTCGACCACGGGGTGGGGGCGTTCAGGCGGGCCAGATAGGCGGGCGAGCCCAGCACCTCATGGCCCGCCAGTTCGTAGAGCACGAACATGCCGTCGCCGCCGTCGGCGCTGCGCCAGCGCGAGGCGCGCAGGAACCCGGGGATCGCCAGCCGCTCGGGAAAGTGCTCGTGGGCATGCCAGTGCTCGAAGTCCGCGCGGACCTGGGGCGCGATGTCCCACCACATCGCGAGGGCCGCCTTGCCCGCCAGCGCCAAGCGGTCAGCTCCCGGCGGCGCCAGCGGCCGTTTCGGCCGCCAGCTCGGCCAGCGCCCGCAGCGCGGCCGTGTACGAGCGCCAGCCCAGCCCCTGCACGGTGCCGCGAACCGCAGGCGAGATGATCGAGTGCGCCCGCCATGCTTCGCGTGCGGCGATGTTGCTCATGTGCACTTCGATCACCGGGAACGGCATCGCCTTGATCGCGTCGTGCAAGGGCACGCCGTGCTGGGTCAGGCCGGCTGGATTGACCAGGGCACCGGCCGCCGTGTCGATGCGCTCGTGCAGCTTGTCGATCAGCGCGCCTTCGTGGTTGGACTGGAAGATCTCCAGACCGACGCCCAGTTCGCCGGCGAGTTCTCGCAGGCGGGCGTCGATCTCGGAGAGCGTGGTGCGGCCGTAGATGTGCGGCTCGCGGCGACCGAACAGGTTGAGGTTCGGCCCGTGCAGGACCAGCAGCTGGATCATGGGGTCACAGCTTGGAGACGCGTTCGAGCTCGCTCCTGAAGAGCGTCATCACCGCGGGGTCGTACGAGGCGGCGAACTTGTCGTGCACGGGCTTGACGGCCGCGCGCATGCGCGCCACCTCTGCCGGCGCAATCTCGTTGAAATTCATGCCCTTGGCCTTGAGTTCGCCGAGCGCCTTGCTCGCGGCTTCGCGGCTGACGGTGCGCTGGAAGTTCTGCGCCTCGATCGCGGCGTCCTGCAGCAGCTTCTGCTCCGTGGCCGACAGCGAGTCCCAGAAGCGCTTGCTGATCTGCACGGGGTTCATCGCGATGACGTGGTTCGTCGCGCTGACGTACTTGTTCACCTCGTAGAACTTGTTCGACAGGATCACCGAATACGGGTTCTCCTGACCATCGACCGCCTTGCTCTCCAGGGCGTTGTAGAGCTCGGCGAAGGCCATCGGCACCGGGTTGGCCTTGAAGGTCTTGAAGGTGTCCAGGAACACCGGGTTGGGGATCACGCGCAGCTTCAGGCCGTCGAGGTCCTCGGCCTTGGTGATGGGGCGCTTGCTGTTGGTGACGTTGCGCGCGCCGAGGTCGAAGAACGCGAGGATGACGATGCCCTTCTCGGCCAGCCGGCCGGCGAGCAGCTTGCCCAGCGGGCCGTCGACCATCGCGTCGGCCTGGTTGGAGTTGCTGAAGAGGAACGGAAAGTCGAAGACACCGAACTCCTTCACCACGCCGGCCAGCGAGGTGGTCGACGCCACGAACATCTCCTGCACGCCACCCTGCATGGCCGCCTGCTGCTGCAGTTCGCTGCCGAGCTGGCTGCTGGCGAACTCCTGCACCTTCAACTTGCCGCCGCTCCTGGCCGCCACGATCTCGGCGAACTTGCGGACGCCGGTGCTGGTGGGGTGGCCGACGTTGTTCAGGTGGCCGAAGCGGATCGTGCGTTCCTGGATGTCCTGGGCGGCGGCGGGCAGCGACAGGCCCGTGGCGGCGAGCAGGGCAAGGGCGAGCAAAGGGCGGCGCATGGGCGGCACTCCGGCGATGAGGAGCGTTGATCATTGTTTGATTGGAAAGACTTTCCAATCTGGAAAACACTTAGCGCAGCGGCTACGATCCGCGCTGACATGACCACCCAGATCGAACGCGGCCTCGCGGTGCTCGAGCACCTGGCGAGCCGCCCCGAAGGTGCGCCGCTGTCGGACATCGCCGTCGCGTTGGGGCTGCCGCTGAGTGCCGCGCACCGCCTGCTGACGGAGCTGGTCCGCAGCGGCTACGTGCGCCAGCTGCGCGACCAGGGCGACTACGGCCTGACCATCAAGCTCGTCGCGCTGGGGCTGGGCTACCTGGGGGCGACCGGGGTGGTCGATGTCGCGCAGCCGTCGCTCGACCGGCTGGCGCTGGACTCGGCCGAACTGGTGCGCCTGGCCATCGTCGACGGCGAGGACCTCGTCTTCGTCGCCAAGGCCCAGGGGGCGACGCGCGGCCTGCGCTACGACCCCGACATGGGATTGTCCGTGCGGCTGTCGTGCAGCGCCGCGGGGCATGCCTGGCTGTCGACGCTGGACGACGAGACGGCGATCCAGAAGGTCGCGCGCCAGGGCTTCGGTTCACCCGGCGCGTACGGCCCCAAGGCGCCGACCACCGTGAAGGCGCTGCTGGCCCACGTGCATGCCGCCCGCAAGCGCGGCTACTCGGTCATCAGCGAGGTGTTCGCGCCGGCGATGGCGGCGATGGCGGCGCCCGTCGTGGTTCGCGGCGAAGCGATCGGCGTCGTGACGATCGCCGGCCCCTCCGTGCGGCTGGACGAGGCGCGCATGCAGCAACTGGGCGGCGCACTGGTGGAGACGGCGCGCGAGCTCGCAGCGCTCAGCACGGCCTCGACCCTGTTCCGGCGCCGAGCGGCAACGGCGGTGTGAAGTTGCCGCCGCGCTGCCGAACGCGGCCACCGGAGGCAGCGCCCGACAACGACAACTTGCCCGCCAGCAGCACGAGGTCTTCCTACCAGTCTTCCTTCACCGACAGCACGGCGCTGCGGCCGGCCGCGCTGCGCGCGCTGAACGCGGCCGTCGCGATACCGGCGGCCAGCACCGCGGCGGCCAGCAGGGCGAGCCGGCCCCACGGCAGCACGAGCTTCATGGTCCAGTGGAAGCTCTGCGGGTTGACGACGAACACCAGCACCAGGCTGACGGCGATGCCCAGCACCAGCCCGATCAGCGTGCCGGCGGCCAGCCAGGCCGCGCCTTCGCCGGCGACGACGCCGATCACCTGGCCGCGTGTCAGCCCCAGGTGCGCGAGCAGGCCGAACTCCTTGCGCCGCGCCAGCACCTGCGCCGACAGGCTGGCGGCGATGCCGACGAGCCCGATCGCGATCGCCACCGCCTGCAGGTAGTAGGTGACGGCGAAGCTGCGGTCGAAGATGCGCAGCGACACGACGCGCAGCTCTCCGGTGGCGGCGAACTCCAGCATCGACGGGTCGGGCAGCAGGGCGCGAAGGCGCCGCTGCACGTCGGCCATGTCGGCGCCGGGCGCGAGCCAGAGCGCGAGGTCGTTGATGCGCACGTCACCCGTCAGGCGGCGGTAGTCGGCGGCGTCGATCGCGACGGCGCCGAACTGGCGCGCGTTGTCGCGCCAGACGCCGAGCACGCGCGTGCTCACGGTTTGCCCGCCCAACGGCAGTGCCAGCGTGTCGCCGACGCGCGCGCCGTACAGCGACACCATCGCCTCGCTGACCCACACGCCGACCTCGCCCGGCGCGCGCGGCCGCGGCGTCTCCAGCATCGGCAGCTCGGCCGCGGGGTCGGCCAGTTCGCGCGCGATCAGCGCCACCGCCGGCCGCCCCGGCGCGAGCTGCAGCGCGCGCGTGCGCGCGGCGGTGACACGCGCCACGCCGGGCAGCTGCGCCACCTGCAAGGCGAATCCGGGTTCGAACCAGGCCTGCTCGGCGGCGCTCGAGTTGCCGGCGCTGCGCGCGTACAGGTCGGCCGGCAGGATGGCGTCGAGCCAGTCGGCAACGCCCTGGCGGAAGCTCGTCACCATCACCGTCAGAGCGACCGACAGTGCCAAGCTCGCCACCACGCCGGCCACCGCCGCGGTGGCGGTGCGGCGCTGGAAGCGCGCACGCTGCAGCGCCAGCAGCATCAGCGCCGAGCGCGGCACCGGCCAGGCCGCGAGCAGCGTCTGCACCGCCGCCGGCACGAGCGCGACGCCGCCGAACAGCAGCGCCGCCACCGCCAGGTAGGCCGCCAGCGGCAGCCCGGCGACCGGCGGCGCGAAGGCGAGCGCGGTGCCCAGTGCCAGCAGCGCGAGGCCGGGCCAGGCCGGCGCGCCGCGCGCGTCGACGCTGCCCAGGCCTTTCAGCGCCTGCGCCGGCGCCAGCTGCTCGGCCTGGCGCGCCGGCCACCAGCCGCCGACCAGCGCCGACAGCACGCCGAGCGCGCCGAACACGGCCGTGCCCGCCGCGCCTACCTGCACCTGCGGCGCGATGCCGGGGAAGTAGCCGCCGCCGAGGTCGCCCGCCAGCAGGCGCAGCGCCGCCACCGCCATGCCGAAGCCGAGCACCAGGCCGAGCATGCTGCCGGCGGCGCCGAGCAGCGCGCACTCGGCCAGCACCAGGCCGCGCCGCTCGCCGGCGGTGAGGCCCAGCACGCCCAGCAGCGCGAACGTGGGCGTGCGCTGCGCGACCGACAGCGAGACGACCGAGAAGACGAGGAAGGCGCCGACGAACAGCGCCACCAGCGCCAGCACCGTGAGGTTCACGCGGTAGGCGCGTGACAGGTTGGACACACGCTGCTCGGCTTCGTCGGCCGGCATCGCGACGACGCCGGCGGGCAGCGCCAGCCGCGCCAGCAGCGCGGCGGTGTCGGTGCCGGGCTCGAGGCGCAGGTCGATGCGCGACAGCCGCCCTTCGAAGCCGAAGCGCGCCTGCGCGCCGGCGATGTCCATCACTGCCAGCGGCGTGCCGGCGGTGGGCACGCTGCCGGCCACGCGCAGCGTCGTCCAGGCGGGGCCGGCCTGCACGTCGAGGCGGCCGAGGTCGGCGACGCCGGTGCGCTCGCGTGCGGCCGCGTTGACGAAGACGACCCCCGGGTCCAGCACCGCCAGCCGGTCGGCCCCCTCCGCCGGCCGCGGCAGCAGCGCGGCGGCCAGCGGCGCGATGCGCAGCGCGTCGATGCCCAGCACGCGCAGCGCGACGCGGCCGCCGTCGGCCGCCTTCGCGTAGGTGTCGACCTCGACGACCGGGCTCGCGGCGGTGACGGCGGCGTCGCTGGCGGCACGGTCGAAGATCGCGTCGTCGAAGCCTTCGCGCGCGCCGCGCAGCGTGAGGTCGGGTTCGCCGTTGGCGGCGCGCACGGCGGCCGAGAACTCGGACAGCGCCGAGCGGTTGATCAGGTGCACCGAATACGCCAGCGCCACGCCCAGCGCCACCGCGACGAGCGCGATCGCGTGCCGCCACGGGTGGTGGCGCCACTCGCGGGCGGCGAGCGACAGCACCAGGGACAGGTTCATGCCGCGCGCACGCCGTCCGGCGACAGGATCAGCACGCGGTCGGCGCGCGCCGCGGCGGCCTGCGAGTGGGTGACGAGCAGGCAGGCGGCGCCGGCCTCGTGCACCTGGGCGTGCAGCACGCCGAGCACGCGCTCGGCGGTCTGCGGGTCGAGGTTGCCGGTGGGCTCGTCGGCGAGGATCAGGCCGGGCGCATGCACGACCGCGCGCGCGATCGCCACCCGTTGCAGTTGCCCGCCCGACAGTTGCGCCGGATGGCGCGCGCCCAGCCCCGTGAGGCCCACCTGGTCCAGCAGCGCGGCCACGCGCGTGGCGTCGGGCCGGCCCTGCAGCAGCAGCGGCAGTGCCACGTTCTCGGCCACCGTCAGGTGCGGCAGCACGTGGAAGGCCTGGAAGACGAAGCCGAGCTTCTCGCGCCGCAGGCGGGCGCGGCCGGCCTCGTCGAGCGTGGCGAGGTCGCGGCCGGCGACGACGACGCGCCCGCGGTCGGCCGCTTCGAGGCCGGCGATGCAGTTCAGCAGCGTCGACTTGCCGACGCCCGACTCGCCCAGCAGCGCGACGAACTCGCCCGCCTTCAGCGTGAGCGACACGTCGTGGAACACCGGCACCTCGCCGAAGGACTTGCCGAGCGCTTCGAGTGTCAGCATGCGGCCTCCAGCGCGGCGATGGCTTGCGCGACGGCGTCGGGGGCGTCGGCCGCGACGACGGTGCGCGGGTTCATCGAACGCAGCCAGGTCAGCTGGCGCTTGGCGAGCTGGCGCGTGGCGGCGATGCCTTCGTCGCGCAGGGCGGCGAGGTCGCCCGCCTCCAGTGCTGCCCACGCCTGGCGGTAGCCCACGCAGCGCATCGACGGCAGCTCGGGCCGCAGGTCGCCGCGCGCGCGCAGCGCCTGCACCTCGGCCACGAAGCCCGCCGCCAGCATGGCGTCGAAGCGCTCGGCGATGCGCGCGTGCAGCCAGGCGCGCGAGGCGGGTTCCAGCGACACCAGCGGCAGGTCGCCGGCGGTGGCGCGCCCGGCGCGGTGCCAGGCCGACAGCGGCCGGCCGCTGACCTCGAAGACCTCGAGCGCGCGCTGGATGCGCTGGGCGTCGTTCGGCGCCAGCCGCGCCGCGGTGGCGGGGTCGACGCGCGCGAGCTCGGCGTGCAGCGCCGGCCAGCCGTCGCGCGCAGCGCGTGCGTCGATCGCGGCGCGCACCGCGGGCTGCGCCGACGGCATCTCGTCCAGGCCTTCGCGCAGCGCCTTGAAGTACAGCATCGTGCCGCCCACCAGCAGCGGCACGCGGCCGCGCGCGCGGATCGCGTCGATCAGCCGGTTCGCGTCGGCCACGAAGCGCGCGGCGGAGTAGGGCTCCGTGGGGTCGGCGATGTCGATCAGGTGGTGCGGCACCGCGGCGCGCTCGGCGGCGCTGGGCTTGGCGGTGCCGATGTCCATGCCGCGGTAGACGAGTGCGGAATCGACGCTGACGATCTCCACCGCGTGGCGCGCCGCGAAGGCGAGCGCCACCGCCGTCTTGCCGGCCGCCGTGGGGCCGGCCAGGCACAACGCGCGCGGCGTCACGGCCGTTCGAGCCGGCGCACCAGCGTCCACGCGACGGCGGCGGTGGCCAGCGACCAGAAGCCCACCGTCAGCGCGAAGGGCAGCACCTCGCCGCGCAGCGCGAAGCCGAGCCAGCGCCCATCGAGGAAGGCGACGAGCGACAGCACGAAGCCCGCGAGCGCCGACGCCGCGCCGGCGGCGTGCGGGAACGGCCCGACCGCACCCGACTGCCCGCAGGGCTGGTGGATGCCGTGGCCGAACGCGAACAGCCACTGCGGCAGCAGCACCGCGGCGACCGTGTACCAGCCCGCCATCGCGCAGGCGACGATCAGCGCGCCGGCGGCCAGCGTGAACAGCGCGCCGCGCTGCACCGCGCGCACCACGCCGACGCGGATGATCCAGCGCCGGCAGGCGAAGGTGCCGGCCAGGTACGCCACCGAGCCCGAGGCCATCGCCAGCCCGTAGGCGCCCGGGCTCACGCCGAGGATGTCGATGTAGATGAACGACGAGCCGGCGAGGAACGTGAACAGCCCGCCGTAGGTGAACGAGGTCAGCAGCGCCCACGCCAGGAAGGTCGGGTGGCGGGCGATGCGGCTCCAGCTGCGCGCCAGCGGCGCGATCGCGGTGGCGCGCGGGTTCGGCTGGCGCAGCGTTTCCGGCAGGCGCAGCGCGATGAAGCCGAGCGTCAGCGCGCCGGCCAGCGCGACCAGACTGAGCGTCGCGCGCCAGCCCCACACGCCGGCGACCCAGCCGCCGAGCGAGGGCGACGCGAACGCGATGACCGCCAGCCCCGACAGCGCGATCGACATCACGCGCGCGCCTTCCAGCGGCTCGTACAGGTCGCGCACGATGGCGCGTGCCACCACCACCGCGGCAGCCAGGCAGGCGCCCTGCACGGTGCGCCAGACGATCAGCAGCTCGATGTCCGCGGCCAGTGCCGCGCCCGCGCTGGCGGCGGTGTAGAGCGCCAGCCCGGCGATCAGCACCGGCCGCCGCCCGACGCGGTCGGCCACCGGGCCCCAGACGAGCTGCGCCACGCCGAAGGCGAGGATCAGCGCTGCCATCGTCATCTGCGCGGCGGACATCGGCGCGCCGAGCTCGCGCGTGAGCATCGGCAGCGCCGGCAGGTAGGCATCGGTGGTGATGGGCTGCAGGCCGAGCAGCAGCGCCAACGCGAAGGCGGCGAATCCGGCGCCGACCCGCACCGGGGCTGCGACCACGCCCGGTCGCGAGGGAGAATCCATGCCGGCGAGATTAACAGGCCCCCGAGGCCGACCAGGGAGAACCGCGATGCGCACCTCGACGAACGCGACCTTGCCTTTGCTGTTGCCGTTGCTGCTGATGGCCGGCGCACCGGCCGCGCAGGCGCAGATGTTCAAGGACGGCGCGCTTGACGCGCTGTACGCCGCCGAGCGCTTCGACGATCTCGACCGCGCCGGCCGCCAGCGCCCGGCGGACGACGCGCAAGGGCTGCTGGCGCGCGCGCTCGCGGCGCTGCAGGCGAACGACGGGCCGCGCCGCCAGGCCGTGATCGACCAGGCCGAGGGCTGCGTGCAGCGCCAGCCGAAGGCCGCCGCCTGCCACTACGCGCTCGGCGCGGTGCTCGGCGTGCACGCCGCCACCGAAGGCATGCTGAAGCTGGCGTCGAGCATCGGCCGCGTGAAGGACTCGCTGCACGAGGCGCTGGCGCTGGAACCGAAGTGGTACGCCGCGCGCGGTGCCGTCGTCGAGTACTACGCGCTGGTGCCCGGCATGCTGGGCGGCAGCACGACGAAGGCGCTCGAGATTGCGCGCGCAGCGCCGCGGCCCGAGGAGACGAAGGCGCTGGAAGCGCGTGTCGCGCTGCAGGACGGCAAGCTCGAGGCGGCGCTGGACGCGCTGGTCGCGCTGCAGCCGGTGGCCGACAGCGCGCTCGCCGCCGACGTCGACGCCTGGGCGCGCCAGGCCGCCTTCGGCCTGCTGAACAAGGGCCAGCATGCGCGGGCGCGCACGCACTTCGAGCGCGTGATGAAGCAGCGCCCCGAGGCGGCCTACGCACCCTACGGCCTGGGCCGCGTGCTCGCCGAGACCGGCGCGCCGGCCGAGGCGCTGAAGCACTACGACGCCGCCACGAAGCTGAAGGGCGCCGCCGAACTGCCGATCGACTACCGCGCCGGCATCGCCCACCAGGCGCTCGGCAGCGCCGAGGCGGCGCGCGCCGCGTTCAAGCGCTTCGTCGCGGCGGGCAAGGGCTCGAAGGGCAACCTCGAAGACGCGAAGAAGCGGCTCGAGCAGCTGGGCGGCTGAGCGGCGGCTAGAAGCGCTCGTTCTCGCCCAGGTAGCGCCACTGTCCCACCGGCAGCGCGCCGAGCGACACGCTGCCGATGCGCACGCGCTTCAGCCCCACCACCTTCAGGCCGACCAGTTCGCACATGCGGCGGATCTGCCGCTTGCGGCCTTCGCGCAGCACGAATCGCAGCTGGTCCTCGTTCTGCCAGCTCACGCGCGCCGGGCGCAGCGGCTTGCCGTCGAGTTCGAGGCCGTGGCGCAGGCGCTGCAGGTCGCTGTCGGGCAGGCGGTCGGGGCGCAGGTGCTGCACGCGCACGAGGTACTCCTTCTCGACGCGCGTCTCGTCGCCGATCAGCATCTTGGCGATGCGGCCGTCCTGCGTCATCACGAGCAGGCCGGTGGAGTCGATGTCCAGCCGGCCGGCGGGCGCCAGGCCGCGCAGGTGGCCGGTGTGGAAGTCCAGCCGCGTCGGGTCCTGTGGCCAGCGATTCTTCGGCAGAACCAGCACCGAGGCCGGCTCGTGGCCGTCCTCGGCCTGGCCGCTGACGTAGCCCAGCGGCTTGTTCAGCAGCACCGTCACGCGGCGCGCCTGCTGGGCGCGGGCGCGCGGGTCGATCTCGATGCGCACGTCGGGCAGGGCGCGCTGGCCCAGCACGGCGGGCGCGCCGTTCACGCGCACCCAGCCGGCCTCGATCCATTCGTCGGCCTCGCGGCGCGACGCGAGGCCGCGTTCGGTGATCAGCTTGGAAATGCGGACGCCTTCCGCGCCCGCCGGAGTGTCGTCGGCCATGGCCCCGATTGGACCATGGCCGCGGCGGCCCTTTGCACGCAGCGCCGTTTTGGTTACCCTGAGGCCCGCACCCGCACGACGAGGAGGTTCTCGGCCATGAAACCCGTCTCCGAACTGCTCCGCAACCGAGAAGGCACGCTCTGGCACGTGCGGCCGGACGAAAGCGTCTACAACGCGCTGCTGCTGCTGTCGCAGCACGAGGTGGGCGCGCTGATGGTGATGGACGGCGGCCGCCTCGTCGGCGTGCTCTCCGAGCGCGACTACACACGCAAGATCGCGCTGCAGGGGCGCAACTCGAAGGAAACCAAGGTGGCCGAGATCATGACCCCGCAGGTGGTCACGGTGTCGCCGCACACCGGCACGCGCGCCTGCATGGCGCTGATGCGCGACCGCCGCATCCGCCACCTGCCGGTGGTGGAGGGCGCCACCGTGCTGGGCATGATCTCGATCCGCGACCTGATGGACGACATCATCGCCGACCACGAGGCGACGATCGCCCAGCTCGAGAGCTACATCCACTCCTGATCCGGGCGCTTCGTCGGCGCCGGCATGCCGTTCGTCGCATGCCGGCGGCCGGGCGGGCCGGGCCGCGGCCATACTGGCCGCATGAAGAAGCTGTCCGACCTCACCCTCGCGCTGGCGCTCGTCGGCGCCTCGCTGCTGGTGGCGCTGGTGCTGCCGGCGCCGGCCCACGCCCAGGCCGCGGTGCCGCCCGAACTGCCGCTGCGCGACTTCTTCCGCAACCCCGAGCGCGCGTTCTTCCGCCTCAGCGAAGACGGCCGCTGGCTGTCTTTCATGCAGCCGGCCGCCGGCGAGCCGGGCGCAACGCCGCGGCGCAACGTCTTCGTGCAGCGCCTGGAGGCCGGCAAGCCGGTGGGCGAGCCGCGCCAGGTGACGCGCGAGACGGCGCGCGACATCGCGCAGTACCGCTGGAAGGGCGGCGCGACGCTGCTCTACGAGAAGGACTTCGGCGGCGACGAGAACTTCCACCTCGTGGCGGTCGATGCGCTCACCGGCCGGGTGCGCGACCTGACGCCGGGCGACAACCTGCGCGCCAGCCTCGTCGACCTGCTGCCCGCGCAGCCGGGCCACGTGCTGGTGTCGCACAACCGGCGCGACCCGAAGGTGTTCGACGTCGTGCGCCTGAACGTGCGCAGCGGCGCCGAGCAGGTGGTGGCCACCAACCCGGGCAACGTGGTCGGCTGGACCACCGACCACGCCGGCCACGTGCGGCTGGGCTTCGCGAGCGACGGCGTCGACAGCGCGGTGCTGGTGCGCGACGGCGCCGACGGCGAGTTCCGAAGCATCATCCGCACCGACTTCCGCACCAGCGTCACGCCGCAGTTCTTCCACGCCGACAACCGCCGCTTCTACGCGCTGAGCAACCGCGGGCGCGACAAGTCGGCGCTGGTGCTGATCGACCCCGCGCGGCCCGACGACGAAGAGCTCATCTACTCGCACCCGCAGGTCGACCTCTACGAGGCGCGCGGCTCGCAGCAGCGCAAGGTGCTGCTCGAAGTGACGTTCCAGACCGAGCGCACCGAGCGCCACGCCTTCGACTTGCGTACCGCGCGCCTGTACCAGCGACTGGCGCGTGCGTTGCCGGGCATGGAGATCGCGATCCAGTCGTCGACGCGCGACGAAACGCGCCACATCGTTGCCGCGCTGAACGACCGCACGCAGGGCACGCGCTACCTCTACGACGAGCGCAAGGGCACGCTGACCAAGCTGGGCGAGGTGGCACCCTGGCTGCCCGAGGCGCAGATGGCGCCGATGAAGCCGGTGCGCTACACCGCGCGCGACGGCCTCGAGATCCCGGCCTACCTGACGCTGCCGCTGGGCCGGCCGGCGAAGAACCTGCCGTGCATCGTCAACCCGCACGGCGGCCCCTGGGTGCGCGACAGCTGGGGCTTCAACCCGGAGGTGCAGTTCCTCGCCAACCGCGGCTTCTGCGTGCTGCAGATGAACTACCGCGGCTCCACCGGCTACGGCCGCAAGTTCTGGGAAGCCAGCTTCGGCCAGTGGGGCCTGGCGATGCAGGACGACATCACCGACGGCGCCAAGTGGCTGGTGGCGCAGGGCATCGCCGACCCGAAGCGGCTGGGCATCTACGGCGCCAGCTACGGCGGCTACGCCACGCTGGCCGGCGTGACCTTCACGCCCGACCTGTACGCGGCAGCGGTCGACTACGTGGGCGTCGCCAACCTGTTCACCTTCATGAAGACGATCCCGCCGTACTGGGAGCCGTTCCGCCAGCAGATGTACGCGATGGTCGGCAACCCGGACGACGAGAAAGACAAGGAGCGCCTGACGGCCACCTCGCCGGTGTTCCACGTCGACCGCATCCGCACGCCGCTGCTGGTGGCGCAGGGCGCGCGCGACCCGCGCGTCAACAAGGCCGAGAGCGACCAGATCGTCGAGGCGCTGCGCCGGCGCGGTGTCGAGGTCGAGTACCTCGTGAAGGACAACGAAGGGCACGGGTTCTCGAACGAGGAGAACCAGTTCGAGTTCTACGGCGCGATGGAGCGCTTCTTCAAGCAGCACCTGCAGGCCGGCCGGCCGTGAGGCGCGGGCGGGCTCACTTCAGGCCGGCGCAGTTGGCGTAGAAGGTGGTCGTCGCCGGCCAGTCGCTGAAGACACCGATCGCGCCGACCTCGCGCGCCAGCACGTCCAGCACGCGCAGCACGTCGCCTTCGCGCTTGAGCGCCGGGCCGACGCCCTGGTAGAAGTAGCCGCCGCCGCCGGCCACGAGGCCGGAGCGTTCGAGCGACCAGGTGATGATGTCCAGCCCGGCGGCACGCGCTTCCTTCGCCGGCGCCGACGCAGTGAGCCGGCCTTCGCCGTCCAGCGCCAGCAGCGCGAACAGCGGCGGCGCCCAGATGCGCACGCCCTGCGCCTTCCAGGCCGCGAACTGCGCCGCGCGCGGCAGGTCGGAAGGGCGTGCCGCGTTGTCCAGCAGCACGGCCTGGCGCGCGAAGGCGGGCTCGTGGCGCACCCAGGTGAGCACGTCGGCGAGCCCGAAGGACTGCGGCCACACGCGCTCCGGAGCGACGCCGGCGGCCTTGTACTCGGCGATCATCTTCAGCGCGTAGGCCTCCTGCGTGAGGCCGTCGAAGGGCATCGCGACGGCGGGTGCCTTCAGTTCGGGCGTCATCATCACGCCCAGGCGCTTGAAGAGCTCGATGCTCTCGGCATGCGTCAGCAGCGTGCCGCTCTGCGGGCCGCTGTAGAGATCGGTGCGCCAGGGCGCGGTGCCGGCCAGGTACTCGGCCACCGTGCGCGCGCGCGGGTTGGCGGCGTCCATCTTGCCGCGCAGCGTGCGGAACTCGGCGAGCGTGATCTCGCTCGTGCGGCACTCGGCGCTGGCCGGCGTGACGAGCTTGCCGTCGGCGTCGAAGGTGGCGGGCCTGAAGGGCTTGACGCAGGTGGCCGCCAGCGGCGTGGCGAGGATGTTGGTCGTCGTGTGCAGGTCGTTCTGCGCGTGGCGGCAGACCAGCTGCTGGTCCTTCGTGAACGTGACGTCGCACTCGACGACGCCCGCGCCCAGACGCGCCGCGGCCTCGTACGATTCCTTCGTGTGCTCGGGGAACTGCAGCGGCGCGCCGCGGTGGCCGATCGACCACGCGCGGCGCGTGAACGCCGGCCGCTGCGCGCAGGCCTGCAGCTCGGTCTTCAGCGGCCCCGGGCTCATGTCCTCGACGAGGAAGAACGGGCGCGGGCCGAGCTGCGCCGGCGGGGCGTCGGCGGCGCTGGCGTTGAACGCGCACAGCAGCGCGGCGGCGATGAGGGGCAAGCGCATCAGCGGCCTCGCAGGAAGAGGGCGTCCAGTTCCTTCAGCGTCACCTGGCGCCAGGTGGGACGGCCGTGGTTGCAGGTGTCCGAGCGTTCGGTGGCTTCCATGTCGCGCAGCAGCGCGTCCATCTCGGCCAGCGTGAGGCGGCGGTTGGCGCGCACGGCGGCGTGGCAGGCCATCGTGGCGAGCAGGTCGTCGCGCGCGCGCTGCACGGCGCGGCTGGCGCCGACCTGGCCCAGTTCGGCGAGCACGGCGCGCGTGAGCTCGGGCAGGTCGGCACCCGGCAGCGCGGCCGGGCGGCTGCGCACGACCAGCGTGCCGGCGCTCAGCACGCCGACGTCCAGGCCGAGTTCGAGCAAGGCCGCCGGCTCGGCCTCGGCGGTGGCGATCTCGGCCGGCGTGGCGGCGAAGCTCACCGGGATCAGCAGCGGCTGCGCCGGCATCGCCTGGCCGGCGACGGCCGCCGTCTTCAGCCGCTCGTAGACGATGCGCTCGTGCGCCGCGTGCATGTCGACGACGACGAGACCGCTCGCATTCTCGGCCAGCACGTAGGCACCGCCGATCTGCGCCAGCGCGCGGCCGAGCGGTTGCGTGACGGCGTCGGGCTCGGCCGGCATCGGCGCCGGGGTGGGTGCGGTCGGGCGCAGCGCGGCCCAGGTGGCGAGGCCGCCGCTGCCCTGCGGCGTGGTGGCCGGCGCGTCGGCCCAGCGCGGCGGGCTTTCGCGCGCTGCGAGCGGCAGCGACGCCTGCCAGGCGGGGGCTGCCGCCGCGTGGGCGATGGGTGCGGCTTCGTCCACCGCTCCGGCGGCCGGCGCGGCGAGTGCGCGCGTCGTCGCCAGCGTGTCCTCGACGGCGCGCCGAAGCGCCTGGTGCACGGCGCGGCCGTCGCGGAAGCGCACCTCGATCTTCGTCGGGTGCACGTTGACGTCCACCAGCTCGGGCGCGATGTGCAGGAACAGCGCGTAGGCCGGCTGGCGGCTGCCGTGCAGCTGGTCTTCGTAGGCGCTGCGCACGGCGTGGGCGAGCAGGCGGTCGCGCACGAAGCGGCCGTTGACGAACAGGTACTGCAGGTCGGCGCGTGCGCGCGCCGCTTCGGGCAGGCCGGCGCGGCCGTGCACCGCCAGCGGCCCGGCGGCGACCTCGAGCGCGCGGCTGGCGGCGATGAACTCGGCGCCCAGCACGTCGGCCAGGCGCTGCGGCGCGGCGCCGGCGCGCCACTGCGCCACCAGGCGGCCTTCGTGCCAGACCGCGAAGGCCACGTCGGGCCGCGCCAGCGCGTGGCGGCGCACGGCGTCGAGCGCGTGCGCGAGCTCGGTCGCGTCGGTCTTCAGGAACTTGCGGCGCGCCGGCGTGCTGAAGAACAGCTCGCGCACTTCCACCGTGGTGCCGCCGGCGCGCGCCGCCGGCTGCAACTCGCCGCTGAGGGCGTCGACGCGATGCGCATGTGCGGCGTCAGGGCTGCGGCTCGTGATCGACAGCTCCGACACCGACGCGATCGCGGCGAGGGCTTCGCCGCGAAACCCCATCGTCCGCACGGATTCCAGCTCGGCCAGCGAGGCGATCTTGCTGGTGGCGTGCCGCTTCAGCGCCAGCGGCAGCTCGTCGGCGGGGATGCCGGCGCCGTCGTCCTCGACGACGATGCTGCGCACGCCGCCGGCCGCGAGGCGCACCGTGACCTGGCGCGCGCCGGCGTCGAGCGCGTTGTCGACGAGTTCGCGCACCACGGACGCGGGGCGTTCGACGACTTCGCCGGCGGCGATCTGGCTCACCAGGGCGTCGGGCAGTTCGCGGATCGGCCGGCGCGCTGCGCCCTGGAGCACGGCGTTCATCGATTCATTGTAGGAGCGCAACGTGATCGAACTTCCCAATGGACCGGTCTTTCGACAAGCCGCAGAATCGGTAGAAGTTCGCACTCTTGGGATGGACTCCCGCGGAAACCCGATGCTCCCTTTTTTCGCCGAACTGGTCACCACCACCGACGAGGACCGCCGCGCCTTCGAGACGCACCCGGTGCTGCTCGCCGCGGTGGCCGATGGCCTGTCGGTCGAGCGTTACCGCCAGCTGCTGCTGGAGCTGTACCACGTGGTCTGGCACTTCAACCCGGTGAGTGCCGCGGCGGCCAGCCGCATGGGCGACGAGCATGCCGAGGTGCGCTACTTCCTCTATGAACACATGCAGGAAGAGAAGGGCCACGAGGTCTGGGTGCGCAACGACCTCGAAGCCGTGGGCGTGCCTCCGCAGGTGACGATCGCCCACGCCGCGAGCGCCAACACCTTGGCGCTCAATGGCTACAACTACTGGGCGGCCGACCGGCGCCACCCCTGCTCGGTGCTCGGCATGCTGTACGTGCTGGAGGTCATCGCCTCCGTCTACGGCGGTCCGTTCTCGTCGGCCATCCGCGAGTCGCTGCTGCTCGATGGCGACCGTGGCGTGTCCTTCATCAGCTCGCACGCCACGATGGACGCGAAGCACATGGCCGAGCTGCGAACCGTGCTGAACAAGATCGACGACGACGGGGCCAAGAAGGCCATACAAGAATCAGTCCGCGTCAACTTCCATCACTTCACCCGCATCATCGAGGCGATCTGATGACTGAACGCGAAGCCCTGCTCGTCGAGGCGCCCGTCGCCGCCGCCCCGGCCACTGCGCCCACCGTGCGGCCCCCGCCGCCCACCGGCGCCGGTCTGGCGGCCATGCTGGCGCGCCCCTACAAGACGCAGCGCCTGGAATGGACGTCCAGCCTCGCGATGCTGCGCGTGCGCACCTGCGTGAAGCCGATCCAGTGCTTCAGCCTCGCCGCGCTGACCGAGATGCAGCAGGTGCTCGACGACATCGACGCCAACCCCGGCGTGGTGCGCCACCTCGTCGTCTCGTCCGACGTGCCGCAGGTCTTCAATTTCGGCGGCGACCTCACGCTCTTCATCCTGCTCGTACGTGCCGGCGACATCGAATCGCTCAGGCTCTACGGCCGGCTGTGCGTCGACCTCGTCTGGTGGATCGAGAACGCCGCCGAGCGCAACGTGCACACCACGGTGCTGGTGCAGGGCGACACGCTGGGCGGCGGGCTCGAGTCGGTGCTGCCGTTCCACAAGGTCATCTTCGAGCGCAGCGCGCAGGCCGGCTTTCCCGAGGTGGTGTTCAACCTGTTCCCCGGCATGGGCGCGTGGGACTTCACCATCCGCAAGTGCGGCCTCGCGGTTGCCAACGAACTGGTGCTCTCCGGCCGCGTGTTCGGCGCCGAGGAACTGCACAGCCGGCGCCTCGTCGACATCGTCGCCGACGACGGCCGCGGCGAGCAGGCCCTGGACCGCGCCGTGCGCGAGGTCGACGGCCGCTTCCGCGGCATCCTCGCCGCGCTGCGCGCGCGCCAGCTCGCGGCGCCGATCCGCTACGAATCGCTTCAGGCCATCGTCGACCGCTGGGCCGACGCGGCCCTGCAGCTCACCGACCGCGACCTGCGCCTGATGGACCGGCTCGCACGCGCCCAGGCGCAGAAGGCCGGCGGCGCGGCGCAGGGCGCGGTCGAGGAGATCAAGCGCCTCGAGCTCGAACTCGTCTGGCACGAGCGCCGCAGCGGCGTCGACCGCCGCGCCACCGGCGCCGGCGACCGGCGCCAGGGCGAGCGCCGCGGCGACGACTGATCCGCCGCACGCAGGGGCTCAGCCCTCGCGCGTGAAATCGCGCTCGGGCTTTCGCGGGCCGCAAGTCGCCTTCCGGTGCCTTGCGCGCACGCTCAGCCCTTGCGCGTGAAATCGCGCGCGGGCCTTCGCGGGCCGCAAGTCGCCTTCCGGCGACTTGCGCGCACGCTCAGAGCCAGCGCTTGAGGAGTTCGCGGAGTTGTTCGCGCGTGTAGGGCTTCGCGAGGTGGCCGTCCATGCCGGCGGCCACGGCCTGCTGGGCGTCTTCCTCGAAGGCGTTCGCGGTCAGCGCGACGATCGGCACGCGCGGCAGCCGCAGCTGGGCCTCGCGCTCGCGCGCCTGCTGGGTCGCCGCGTAGCCGTCCAGCACCGGCATCTGGATGTCCATCAGCACGAGGTCGAAATGCTGGCGGCGCAGCATGTCGAGGGCCTGCGATCCGTCCTCGGCCTCGACGACCTCCAGGCCCAGCGACTTCAGCATCTCGACACCGATCAGCCGGTTGACGATGTTGTCCTCGACGAGCAGCACATGGCCGGACAGCGTCGACGAAGCCTCGAGCGCGACGAAGCCCGAATCCGGCGCGCGCGGCACGCTGCCCGGCTGCGCGAGCGGCAGCGTCAGCGTGAAGCCGAAGCACGAGCCCTTGCCGAGCGCGCTCGTGACGTCGATGCGGCCGCCCATCGCCTCGACAATGCGCTGGCTGATCGCCAGCCCGAGGCCGGTGCCGCCGCGCAGGCGGCTGCGCGTGCTGTCGATCTGGTGGAAGGGCTGGAACACGTGCTCCATCGAATCGGCTGGCATGCCGATGCCGGTGTCCTCGACATCGAAGCGCACGCAGCCGTAGCCTTCGGCGGCCGGGCGCGCCGACAGGTGCAACGAGACGCCGCCCTTCTCGGTGAACTTGACGCCGTTGCCCACCAGGTTGAGCAGCACCTGCTTCAGGCGCGGGGCGTCGCCGACGACGCCGTCGACCACGTCGGCGTCGATCTGCAGCGTGAGCGTGAGCCCGCGCGACTCGGCGCTCGCGCGGAACAGCGCCGCCGCGGCGCCGGCCACCGAGTGCAGCGACATCGGCGTGTTCGCCAGCAGCAGCTTGCCGGCTTCGATCTTCGAGTGGTCGAGGACGTCGTTCAGGATGTCCATCAGCGACTCGCCCGAGGCCGCCGCCGTCTTCACGAGGCGGCGCTGGCGCTGGTCGAGCGCGGTGGTGCGCAGCAGGTCCAGCGCGCCGAGCACGCCGTTCATCGGCGTGCGGATCTCGTGGCTCATCGTCGCCAGGAACTGCGACTTGGCGACGTTGGCGGCCTCGGCGGCCTCCTTCGCGCGCTGCAGCGAATCGGCGGCGGCGTCGACCTCCAGGCTGTGCACGACCGCCTTCAGCGCCACGCCGCGCAGTTCGTTCGTGGCCTGCCACATGGTCAGCCCGAAGACCGCGGCCAGCACCGCCAGCGGCACCGAGTGCGCAGGCCCGCTGGCCAGGCTCACGGCCATCAGCGAGCCGACCTGCAGCGCCGCCAGCCAGACGAAGGAGCGGCCGGCCAGCGACATGAAGAACGCCGCCGTCGCCATCGAGCCGCAGGCGATGACGACGTAGACGGTGGCCATCGTGCCGGTGAGGGCAGGGTAGATCGTGAGCGTCGCCAGGGCCCACATGACGCCGGCGCCGAGGGCGTTGAACTCGAGCTGGTGCACGACGCGCGCGATCTGCCCGCCGTCGTAGAGGGTGGTGTCCTGGTGGCGGCGCATCAGCGTCCAGCGCCATGCGGCGACCGCGCTGCCGAGCAGGCCGGTGACGAACGCCGCCGCGTGGTCGTTCACCCAGCCCAGCCAGGTGACGTAGGCCACCGCCACCAGCAGCAGCGGCACGCTGCGGCCGGAATTGCGCAGCGCCACCTGCAGCAGTTCGCGGCGGGCCGCCCTGTCGATCTCCGGTGTCGGGGTCATCTGGAAGGCAGCATAACGCTCGCGGCCGATAATCCGGGCCGATGGAACTCGTCGCTTACCTGGTCGACTTCGTGCTGCATGTCGACGTGCATCTCCGCCAGTTCGTTCTCGGCTACGGCGCCTGGGTCTACGTCCTGCTGTTCATGATCATTTTCGTCGAGACGGGCGTCGTCGTAATGCCGTTTCTGCCCGGCGATTCACTGCTATTTGTGGTGGGAGCGCTGTGCGGCCTGGGCCTGATGAGCCTGCCGCTCACGTTGCTGCTGCTGATCGCGGCGGCGGTGCTCGGCAACCAGACGAACTACTCCATCGGCCGCCACATCGGCCCGCGTGTCTTCCAGTGGGAGAACTCGCGCTTCTTCAACCGCGCCGCCTTCGACCGTACGCACGCCTTCTACGAGAAGTACGGCGGCTTCACGCTGATCGCCGGCCGCTTCATGCCCTTCGTGCGCACCTTCGCGCCGTTCGTCGCCGGCGTGGCCCAGATGACGCGCAGCCGATTCACGCTATTCGATGTCAGCGGCGCGGTGCTGTGGGTGGGCAGCGTCACGATCGCGGGCTACCTGTTCGGCAACATCCCGTGGGTGCAGACGCATCTGTCGAAGATCATCTGGGCGATGATCCTCATCCCCGGCCTGTTCGTGCTCTACGGCGCCTGGAAGGCCCGCCGCGCCGCGGCGGAGGTGAACGCCGCCTGAGCGTGGCGCCGGCTCAGAGCGCGCGGTTGCGCGCCAGCGGCGGGTTCTTCGCGAAGTAGCGCCGGATGCCGGTGGCCAGTGCGTCCACCAGCTTCGCCTGGTAGTCGGGGTCGCGCAGGTGCGCTTCCTCTTCGGGGTTCGAGATGAACGCGGTCTCGACCAGGATGCTCGGGATGTCCGGCGCCTTCAGCACCGCGAAGCCGGCCTGCTCGACGCGCGGCTTGTGCAGCTTGCCGACGCGGCCGATGCGCTGCAGCACCTCGGTGCCGAGTTCCAGGCTGTCCTTGATCTGGGCCGTGGTACTCATGTCGAGCATCGCGCGCAGCACCTGCGCGTCCTTCACGTTGGCGACATTGACGCCGCCCACCAGGTCGGCCGCGTTCTCGCGTTCGGCCATCCACTTCGCCGCCGTGCTCGAGGCGCCGCGCGTGGACAGCGCGAAGACGCTGGCGCCGCGCGCCTCGGGCTTGAAGAAGGCATCGGCGTGGATGGAGACGAACAGGTCGGCCTGGACGCGCCGCGCCTTGCGCACGCGTTCGCCCAGCGGCACGAAGAAGTCGGCGTCGCGCGTCATCATCACGCGCATGCCGGGCACGGCGTTGAGCTTGTCGCGCAGCGCCAGCGCGACCGCGAGCACGACGTCCTTCTCGCGCAGGCCGCTCGGGCCGATGGCGCCGGGGTCTTCGCCGCCGTGGCCGGGGTCGAGGGCGACGATCACCAGGCGGTCGGCGCGGCGCTTCTCGGCGTCGGTCGGCGGCGTGTCGACCGGCGGGCGCTTCGTCTGCAGCACCGGCGGCGCGGACGCGGTGCCGGCCGGCCTGTCGACGCGCGCGATCAGCTCGCCCAGCGCGTCCTGCACCGCCTTCGCGGCGACGGACTCGGCCGCTTCCTTGTCGCGGATCAGCGCCAGCAGCGGGTCGACTTCCTTCTTCGGGAACAGGTCGAACATCAGCCGGTGCCGGTAGGCGGCCACCGGCGCCGCCGTGAACTGCTGTGGCGCCACCGGCTGCTTGAGGTCGATCACCAGGCGCACCACCTTCTGCGTGTTCTGGCCGACGCGCACGCCGGCGATGTAGGGGTCGTCGCCGCGCACCTGGCCGACCAGTTCGCGCAGCTGGCCGTTGAGCTCGAGGCCTTCGATGTCGACCACCAGGCGGAAGGGCTCGCCGGTGACGAAGTGGCGCGCCACGAGCGCCTCGTCGGACTCGATCGTCACGCGCGTGTAGTCGGCCGCCGGCCACACGCGCACGCCGACGATGCTGGCGCCGAAGGCCAGCTGCGGCCCCTGCAGCAGCAGCGCCAGCGTGCCCATCGAGCGCAGCGCGGCGCGGCGTGAAGGCGGGCGGCTCATGGCAGCAGCGCGCGCCCGCGCTCGCTGAGCGCTTCGGCGGTGACGTGGCGGCGGTCGCCGTCGCCGGGCTCGATGGTCAGGCGCAGGTCGGCCGGCGGCAGCACCGCGGCGGCCTTCTCGGGCCATTCGGCGAGCTTCAGGCCCGGCGCCTCGAAGAGGTCGCGCAGGCCGGCGTCGACCCACTCGCGCGGGTCCTCGAAGCGGTAGAAGTCGAAGTGCGAGATCGACAGCCCGGGCAGCGTGTACGGCTCGACGACCGCATAAGTGGGGCTCTTGATGCGGCCCTGCACGCCCAGCGCGCGCAGCAGGTGGCGCACGAAGGTGGTCTTGCCGGCGCCGAGCGGGCCGTGCAGTTCGATGTAGGCGTCGCGCAGCGCCGGGCGGCGGGCGAGCGCGGCCGCGAAGTCGGCACAGGCGGCCTCGTCGGGCCAGGGGACGGAGCGCGTTTCTAGAATCGGCGCATGCGCGATCAGCATCGGGACGACGGGCAATCGCTGCTGCAGCGGTTGCGGGAGTGGGCGCACGAGGCCGGATTCTCCCAGATCGGGGTCGCGGGGGTCGATCTCTCGACCGCGGAACCCGGGCTCGCCGCATGGCTGGACGCCGGCTTCCACGGCGGCATGGGTTACATGGCCGCGCACGGGCTCAAGCGCGCGCGGCCCGCCGAGCTGGTGCCCGGTACGGTGAGCGTGATCACGGCGCGCATGGACTACCTGCCGCGCGACGCCGCTGCCGACTGGGCGGCGCGCGAGTGGCAGGCGCTGCACGACCCGCAGCGCGCCGTCGTGTCGGTGTACGCACGCGGCCGCGACTATCACAAGGTGCTGCGCGCACGGTTGCAGCGCCTGGCCGAGCGGCTGGCGGCCGAGGTCGGGCCGTTCGGCCACCGCGTGTTCACCGACTCGGCGCCGGTGCTGGAGGTGGAACTCGCCACGCGCAGCGGCCTGGGCTGGCGCGGCAAGCACACCCTCGCACTGGCGCGCGAGGCGGGCTCGATGTTCTTCCTGGGCGAGATCTACGTCGACCTCGCGCTGCCGCCCGCCGAGCCCGCCAGCGCGCATTGCGGGCAATGCACGGCCTGCCTCGACGTGTGCCCCACCGGCGCCATCGTCGCGCCGTACCGGCTGGACGCGCGACGCTGCATCAGCTACCTGACGATCGAGCATGCCGGCGCGATCGACCCCGCGCTGCGGCCGCTGCTCGGCAACCGCATCTACGGCTGCGACGATTGCCAGCTCGCCTGCCCCTGGAACAAGTACGCGCGGCGCGCGACGCTGCCCGACTTCGATGCGCGCGAAGGCCTGGCGCACCCGGCGCTGCTGGCGCTGTGGGGTTGGGACGAAGCCGCGTTCCTGCGCCGCACCGAGGGCAGCGCGATCCGCCGCATCGGCTTCCAGCGCTGGCGCCGGAACCTCGCGGTGGCGCTGGGCAACGCCTGGCGGACCAGCGGCGACGCGGCCATCGCGCAGGCGCTGCAGGCCGCGCGCGACCACGCGGACGACCTGGTGCGCGAGCACATCGACTGGGCGCTCGCCCAGCGCCTTCAGGCGAGCTGACGCAGAGCCAGCAGCGCCAGCGGCAGGCTGGCCATGCCGATCAGCGTCGACACCGTGACCAGCCCGGCGACGAAGCCGCCGTGGCCGCCCATGCGCGCCGCCAGCACGTAGGCGCTGGACGCCGTCGGCAGCGCCGCGAAGGCGACCACCACCGCCTGCTGCGCCGGCGGCAGCGCGAAGCCGATGGCCAGCGCGATGCCCACCGCCGGCAGCACCGCGTGGCGGATCGCCAGCAGCGCCGCCGCCAGGACCGGCGCCTCGCGCAGCGCGCCGATACGCAGGCCCGCGCCCACCGCCATCAGGCCGATCGGCAGCGCGGCCGAGCCGATGCGCCCCAGCGTCGTCGTCGCCAGTTCGGGCAGGCGCCAGCCGAAGAGGTTGAACACGAGGCCGGCGCCGGTGGACAGGATCAGCGGGTTCTTCGCCAGTTCGCGCCAGAAGCCGTGGCCGCCGTGGCGCGCCAGCGGCCAGACCGCCGCGGTGTTGCACAGCGGCACGCACAGCGCCACCAGCAGCGCCGTCCAGGCCACGCCGGAGGTGCCCGCCAGGCGCTCGGCGAGCGCCAGCGCGACGTAGGAATTGAAGCGGAACGCGGTCTGCGCGCCCGACGCGTGCAGCCGCGCGTCGACGCCGGGCACGAGCCGCAGCGCGTACGCGAGCACGATGCCGGTGGCGACCACCGCCACCCCGCTGGCAGCCAGCGGCGCGGCCGTGCCGGGCGTCAGCGGGTGGCGCAGGATCGAGCTGAACAGCAGCGTCGGAAACAGCACGTAGTAGACGAGGCGCTCGGCGCCGTCCCAGACGCTGCGGTCCAGCGGCGTGTGGCGGCAGATCAGGTAGCCGCACACGATCAGCATGAAGTCGGGCAGCAGCAACAGGGCATCGGACATGGCTGGCAGTGTGCCAGCCGGTCGGCGCGCGGCGCGGCCGGCGCGTTGTACGGGTTCTGCCCTGTGGAGACCCCGCCCATGCTGCGCCGAAACGCCGTGTTCGTCCTCGTTGCCCTGGTCGTGCCGCTCGCCTCGCTGGCGCCGCCGGCGCAGGCGCAGGTGCACGTCGAAGGCCACACCTACGCGGCGCGGGCGCGCGTGGCCGGGCAGGACATCGTGCTCAACGGCACCGGCGTTCGTGCGGTGGCCTGGCTGAAGGGCTTCTCCGCCGGCCTGTACCTGCCGGCGAAGGCGGCCAGTGCCGACGGCGTGGTCGCGATGGCGGGCCCGAAGCGCCTGCAGATGCGCATGCTGCAGGAGGTGCCGGCGGCCGAGTTCGCGAAAGCCGTCGACAAGGGCATCGGCCGCAACACGCCGGCGGCCGAGCAGCCGGCGCTGGACGAGCGCCGCGCCGTGTTCGACCGCCAGATCCTGGCGCTGGGCACGGTGCGCAAGGGCGATGTGGTCGACCTCGACTTCGTGCCCGGCACCGGCCTCGTGATGGCGCTCAACGGCCGCCTGCACGGCGCGCCGGTGGCCGGCGAGGACTTCT
The DNA here is from genome assembly GCA_963204815.1 of Pseudomonadota bacterium. GTDB lineage: Bacteria > Pseudomonadota > Gammaproteobacteria > Burkholderiales > Burkholderiaceae_C > Rubrivivax. Next base: position 78,563 of record CAUJHQ010000159.1, read on the forward strand.
ACGGCGCCGTGCTGCGCATCTTCCTGGGCGAGCGGCCCGTCGATGCCCGGCTGAAGGCGGGGCTGCTGGGCCGGCGCGCGGCGCCATGATCCACAATCCCCGGCCATCACCCCTTTCCCCCGCTGGAGACCCCGAATGAAGAGAACCTTCCTCCCCGCGATGCTGTGCGGCCTGTTGGCGGCGCCGCTGGTTGCGTCGGCCCAGGGCTACCCGAGCAAGCCGGTCAAGCTGGTCGTGCCGTTCGCGCCCGGCGGCACCACCGACATCGTCGCCCGCGTGGTTGCCGAGAAGATCCACCTGGCGCTCGGCCAGAACGTGATCGTCGAGAACAAGGCCGGTGGCGGCGGCGCCGTCGGCGCCAACGAAACCGCGAAGGCGCCGGCCGACGGTTATTCGCTCGGCATGGCCACGGTGTCGACGACGGCCGCCAACCCGGCCATCAACCCGAAGATCCCGTACAACCCGCTGACCGACTTCACGCCCATCACCAACATCGCCGCCACGCCGAACGTCATCGCGGTGCATCCCAGCTTCCCGGCGCGCGACTACAAGGGCTTCATCGCCGAGCTGAAGAAGAACCCCGGCAAGTACAGCTACAGCAGTTCGGGCACGGGCGGCATCGGCCACCTGCAGACCGAACTCTTCAAGGGCATGGCCGGCGTCTTCATGCCCCACATCCCGTACCGCGGCGCCGGCCCGGCGCTGAACGACACGGTCGCCGGCCAGGTGCAGATCATCTTCGACAACCTGCCGTCGGCGCTGCCGTTCATCAAGGACAACCGGCTGATCCCGATCGTCGTCGCGGCGCCGACGCGTCTGTCGGTGCTGCCCAACGTGCCGACCTTCAAGGAAGTCGGCCTCGAGCCGGTGAACCGCATGGCCTACTACGGCGTCTACGGGCCGAAGGGGCTGCCCAAGGAAGTGGTCGACAAGGTGAACGCCGCGGTCAAGGCCACGGTCGCGCTGCCCGACGTGAAGAAGCGCATCGAGGACACCGGCTCGATCGTCATCGCCAACAGCCCGGACGAATTCGCGGCCCAGATCAAGGCCGAGTTCGAGGTCTACAAGAAGGTCGTGCAGTCGGCCAAGCTCACGCTCGACTGAGTTGGCCGCGGCGGCACCCGCGCCGTCCTCGCTGCCGGCGGCAAGCCAGGCGTCGATCGACCGCTTCGTCGACGCCCTCTGGATCGAGGACGGCCTCGCGGCGCTGACGCTCTCCGCCTACCGCCGCGATCTCACGCTCTACGCCGGCTGGCTGGCGGGGCAGGGCGGCAAGGCGCTGGACGGCAGCACCGAAGCCGACCTGCTGGCCTACGCCGCCGAGCGCCACGCCGGCACCCGCGCGACCACGGCGAACCGCCGGCTCACCGTCTTCAAGCGCTACTTCCGCTGGGCGCTGCGCGAGCACCTGGTCGCCGCCGACCCCACGCTGCGCCTGCTGTCGGCCCGCCAGCCGCTGCGGGTGCCGAAGTCGCTCTCCGAAGCGCAGGTGGAAGCGCTGCTGGCCGCGCCGGACACCGCCACGCCGCTGGGCCTGCGCGACCGCACGATGCTGGAGCTGATGTACGCCAGCGGCCTGCGCGTCTCGGAACTCGTCGACATGAAGACCGTGCACCTGGGGCTCTCCGAAGGCGTGCTGCGCGTGATGGGCAAGGGTTCGAAGGAGCGCCTGGTGCCCTTCGGCGAAGAGGCGCAGTCCTGGCTGCAACGCTGGCTGGCCGACGGCCGCGCCGCGGTGCTGCAGCAGCGCACCAGCGACGCGCTCTTCGTCACCGTGCGCGGCGCCGGCATGTCGCGGCAGATGTTCTGGAACCTCGTGAAGCGCTACGCGCGC
>CAUJHQ010000160.1 GCA_963204815.1 Pseudomonadota bacterium
CTGCACGTCGAACGGCAGGTCGATCAGCACCGGGCCCGGGCGGCCCGAGCGCATCAGGTGGAAGGCCTGCTGGAAGGCGCGCGGCACCTGCGCCGGCTCGCGCACGGTGACGCTCCACTTGGTCACCGGCTTGCTGATGGATTCGATGTCCACCGCCTGGAAGTCTTCCTTGTACAGCCGTGCGCGCGGCGCCTGGCCGGTGATGCACAGGATGGGGATGCTGTCGGCGCTGGCCGAGTACAGCCCGGTGATCATGTCGGTGCCGGCCGGGCCGCTGGTGCCGATGCACACGCCGATGTTGCCGGCCTTGGCGCGCGTGTAGCCCTCGGCCATGTGGCTGGCGGCCTCGACGTGGCGCGCCAGGATGTGGGCGATGCCCTGGCGCTCGCGCAGCGCGGCGTACAGCGGGTTGATCGCCGCGCCGGGCACGCCGAAGGCCTGCGAGATGCCTTCCTTCTCCATCACCAGCACAGCGGCCATTGCAGCCTTCATCTTTGCCATGGTTCGTCTCCGGGGGTTGCGATGCACGACACGAGCGGGGGCTCGAACTGGCCGTGATGCTCGCGGCGCAGGGGCGGTGGCGGAAGGCGGGTGGCGGCGATAAAAGCTATTCCACGGCGGAATGGCGAACGGGCTGCGGCATCATCGGCCCATGCTGCGACGTCTGAGCTGCCTCTCGATCCTCGGCCTGGCCTGGGTGGCCGGCTGTGCCGCGACCGGGGTCGCGCCCGCGCCCGCGGCGCCGCCGGCGCGGCCGACGCTCGAGGCGGTCGTCAGCGCCGCCCGCGCCGGCGCCGCGCGCCGCAGCGGCCGCGCCGCCGCCACGCTGCAACTGCTGTCGGCCGAGCGTGTGACCTGGTCCGACGGCAGCCTCGGCTGCCCTCGCCCGGGCATGGCCTACACGATGGCGCTGGTGCCCGGCTACCGCGTGCGGCTGGCCGCCGAGGGCGACGCCTGGGACTACCACGCCGACCTGCGCGGCACGCTCGTGCTCTGCCCCGCCGGGCAGGCGGTCGAGCCCGGCCGCGACACACGCTACTGACCTGCGCGCCTGACCTGCGCGCCTGACGCGCCCGACGGGCGCACGTTCGCGGCGCATGGCCGCAGCGGCGGAGCCGAAAGGTGCGATGGGCCCACCGCACATTTGTCAAGCCCCGAGGTGAGAGGGCAAATGTGCTGAAAACCCTTGTTGTCCCGCCGCGGGCTTGCGGCGTGAATGGCACCCTGCGGTCACGACCGCGACGAGGCGGCCACGAGCCGCCGTTTCCTTCGATCGAAGTCGTCTGAAGAAGGGTAGCCATGACAAGACCAACTCTCTGGGCCGGCCTGAGCGCGAGCGCGCTGCTGCTGGCCGCGTGCGGTGGCGGCGGCGATGGCGCCGACGGCAGCACCGCTGCCGCGCGCATGAAGCCGCAGTCCGCCGTCGCCGGCATCGCCGCCACCGAAGCGAAGGTCGACGCCAGCGTCGAGATCGCTGCCGACACCGAGCTGCGCGCCTCGCGCGCCACGCCGTCCGGCGGCCTCGCGGCCGCGCCCACCGCGGCGCGCAACATCTACATCGTCCAGCTGCGCGACGCACCGGTGGTCGCGTACGGCGGCGGCATCGCCGGCCTGAAGGCCACGAAGCCGGCGAAGGGCCAGAAGATCGACCCGAAGAGCGCCGACGTCACGAAGTACGTCGCCTGGCTCGACGCCAAGCACGACGCCAAGCTCAACGGCGTCGGCGCGCGCAAGGTCTACAGCTACCGCTACGCCTTCAGCGGCTTCGCGGCCGAGCTGTCCGAATCGCAGCTCGCCAAACTCAGCGCCGACCGCGACGTGCTCGCGGTCACGAAGGACACGATCGCCCGCCTCGACACCGCCACGACGCCGAACTTCCTGGGCCTGAACCAGGCCGGCGGCCTGTGGTCGGTGCTGTCGGGCAACGCCGGCGGCAACCCCATCAAGGCCAACGGTCCGAACAGCAGCGGCGCCGGCGAGGGCATCGTCGTCGGCATCATCGACTCCGGCATCTGGCCCGAGAACCCCAGCTTCTCCGACCGCGACGCGAGCGGCAAGCTGGTGTTCCAGCAACTGCCCGGCTGGAACGGCAAGTGCGTGCCCGGCGAAGCGTTCACCGCGTCCGACTGCAACCAGAAGCTGATCTCCGCCCAGTGGTTCGGCGAAGGCTTTGGCGGCCCGGCCGGCATCAAGGCGCAGTTCCCGTACGAGTTCGTCTCCGCCCGCGCGGCCGACGGCCACGGCGTGCACACCGCCAGCACCGCGGCCGGCAACTTCGGCGTCGACGCCCTCATCGACGGCCGCAGCTTCGGCAAGATCAGCGGCATGGCGCCGCGCGCCCGCATCGCGGTCTACAAGACCTGCTGGGGCATCGCGCCGGAAGGCGGCTGCCCGAACAGCGACAACGTCGCCGCGATCGACCAGGCCGTTGCCGACGGCGTGGACGTCATCAACTACTCGATCAGCGGCACGAGCACGAACTTCCGCGACCCGGTGGAGATCGCGTTCCTGTTCGCGGCCGATGCCGGCGTCTTCGTCGCCGCCTCGGCCGGCAACGCCGGCCCGACGGCCAGCACCGTGGCGCACCCGAGCCCGTGGATCACCACGGTGGCGGCGAGCACGCACGACCGCGACGGCGTCGGCTCGGTGACGCTGGGCAATGGCGTCAAGTACGACGGCGCTTCGCTGACCGCCGGCGTCGGCCCGGCGCCGATCATCAACGCCAAGGACGCCGGCCTCGCCGGTGCGGACCCGGCCAACCTGGCGCTGTGCTTCGGTGCCGCCGACGGCGGCGCGACGCTCGACCCGGCCAAGGTGGCCGGCAAGATCGTCGTCTGCGACCGCGGCGTCTCGGCGCGCGTGAACAAGAGCCTGGCGGTGAAGGAAGCCGGCGGCGTGGGCATGGTGCTCGTCAACGTGACGGCCGCCTCGCTGAACGCCGACATCCACGCGGTGCCCAGCGTGCACCTGGCGGACACCGCGCGCACCGCGGTGCAGGCCTACGCCGACACTGCCGGCGCCACGGCAACCATCGCCGAAGGCGTGGTCACCACCGGCCAGGTCACGGCGCCGACGATGGCCGCGTTCTCGTCGCGCGGCCCCTTGCGCGCGGCCGGCGGCGACCTGCTGAAGCCGGACATCACCGCGCCGGGCGTCGACGTGCTGGCGGCCTACTCGCCGGTCGAAGGCGGCCGCAACTTCGAGTTCCTGAGCGGCACCTCGATGTCCAGCCCGCACATGGCCGGCCTGGCGGCGCTGATGAAGCAGCGCTTCCCGGGCTGGTCGCCGATGGCCATCAAGTCGGCGCTGATGACCACGGCCTACCAGACCACGAAGACCGGCGCCACCGGCCTCGTGTTCGGCACGCCGTTCGACTTCGGCGCCGGCCACGTCGACCCGAACCGGGCGCAGAACCCGGGCCTGGTGTTCGACTCCGGCTTCGCCGACTGGCTGGGCTTCCTGTGCGGCACGCAGCTGCCGGTGTCCTTCTGCGCCGATGCCGGCGTGCCGGTGCTCGACCCGAGCAACCTGAACGTGCCGTCGATCGCCATCGGCGACATGGCGGGCACGCAGACGGTCAAGCGGCGCCTCACCAACGTGAGCGGCGAGCGCATCACGTTCACGGCGGCGACGAGCGGCCTGGCGGGCACCACGGTGACCGTGACCCCGGCCAGCTTCACGCTGAACGCGGGCCAGAGCCAGGTCGTCACGGTCGCGTTCGCGAACGCCGGCGCACCGCTGAACACCTACCGCACCGGCGCGATCACCTGGACGAGCACGAAGCACAGCGTGCGCATCCCGACCGTGATCCGCCCGGTGGCGCTGGCGGCCCCGGCCGCGGTGAGCAGCACCGGCGCGGCCGCCAGCTACGGCGTGACCTTCGGCTACACCGGCGCCTTCACGGCGACGGCGCGCGGCCTCGTCGCGCCGGCGGTCACCGCGGGTACCGTGTCGCAGGACCCGGACCAGACCTTCGATGTCGCCGACCCGACCGGCACGGTCGCGATCCCGGTGACGATCCCGGCCGGCACCACCTACGCCCGCTTCGCGCTCTTCGACGCCGACGTGGCGGCCGGCTCGGACATGGACATGTTCGTGTACCAGGGCAGCACGCTGGTCGGCAGCAGCGCCACCGGCACCTCGGCCGAGGAGGTGAACTTCGCGTTCGCCAACCCGAGCGCGGCGCCGATCACGCTGACGGTGTACGTGCACGGCTGGGGCCTGCCGGCGGGCTCGTCGCCGTTCAAGCTGCACCAGTGGAGCCTGGGCACGGCCGACGCCGGCAACCTGACGGTGGCGGCACCGGCCAGCGCGACGCTGGGCACCACCGGCACCATCACGGTGACGCCGGACGCCGCGCTCGGCGCCGGCCGCTGGCTCGGCTCGGTGGTCTACGGCGGCACCGCCGGCCTGCCGGCACCGACCATCGTGAGCGTCGACAAGTAGCGCACCGCCGCTCCTGATGCCGAACGCCCCGGGCAGCCCCCGGGGCGTTCTTCATGGGGCGGGCGATACAGTCGCCCCATGAGACCCGCACGTCGCTCCGCGCCGCCCCCTCGGGCCGCCGCGCGCCCCTGACATGGACACCGTTGCCGGCCTGCAGCTCTTCATCCGCGTCGTCGAGACCGGCAGCTTCAGCAAGGCGAGTGCCGACCAGGGCATCACCCAGCCCACCGCCACCAAGCACGTCGCGGCGCTCGAGAAGCGCCTGGGCGCGCGCCTGTTCCACCGCAGCACGCGCGGCGTCACGCCCACCGAGGTCGGCGCGCTGTACTACGAGAAGTGCAAGGTCATCGCGCGCCAGCTCGAAGAGGCCGACAGCCTGGCGGCGCTGATGCAGAGCCGCGTGCAGGGCACGCTGCGCATCAGCACCTCGGTCGCGTTCGGCCGGCGCGTGCTGACGCCGATGGTGCTGCGCTTCATGCAGCAGCACCCCGAGCTGCAGGTGGACCTGAGCTTCGAGGACCGCTACGTGAACCTGGTCGAGCAGGGCACCGACCTCGCGCTGCGCATGGGCCGGCTGGCCGATTCAACGCTCGGTGCGCGCTGGCTGGGCCAGAACCCGTGGGTGCTGGTCGGAGCCAAGGCCTACCTCGCCGAACACGGCACGCCGCGCACGCCGGCCGACCTGGCGCAGCACCGCGCGCTGGTCTACAGCACCGTGCAGGGCGACGACCGCTGGGCCTTCACCGGTGCCGACGGCACGACGCAGGCGGTGCCGGTGAAGGGGCCGCTGCGCAGCAACAACCTGTCGGCGCTGCTCGCCGCCGCGCGCAACGGCATGGGCCTGGCGATCCTGCCCTGGTACGTGGCGCACGAGTCGGTGAAGAACGGCAGCGTCAAGCCGCTGCTCGAACGCTGGACGCTGCCGGCGCAGGAGATCCACGCCGTCTACCCGTCGCCGCGCCACGTGCCGACCAAGGTGAGCGGATTCGTCGGCTGGCTGCAAGGCCAGTTCGACGGCGACTGGTGGGCGCGGTGACGGCGGCGCCGCGCGTGCTGCTGCTCGAGGACGACCCGGCGATCGCCGGCACCGTGGCCTTCGCGCTGCAACGCGAAGGCTTCGAGGTGTATCACGTGCTGCTGGCCGGCGAGGCGCGCACCGAGCTCGCGCGCGGCCGCCACGACCTGCTGCTGGCCGACGTCGGCCTGCCCGACGGCAACGGCATCGACCTCTGCCGCGAACTGCGCCAGAGCGCCGACGCCCGCCTGCGCGCGCTGCCGGTGCTGCTGCTGACCGCGCGCGACGAGGAGATCGACCGCGTGCTCGGCCTCGAGATGGGCGCCGACGACCACATGGGCAAGCCCTTCAGCCCGCGCGAGCTGGTGGCGCGCGTGCGCGCGCTGCTGCGCCGCTCGGCGCTGGCGCCGGCCGCGCCCGCGGCGGCCGGCCGCTTCGAGGTCGACGACGAAGGCCGGCGCATCCGCTACGCCGGCACCTGGCTCACGCTGACGCGGCTCGAACACGGCCTGCTGCGCACGCTGCTGGCCGCGCCGGCGCGCATCCACGGGCGCGAGGCCCTGCTGGCTGCCGTGTGGGGCGACGCCACCGAGGCGAGCGACCGCACCGTCGACACCCACGTGAAGACGCTGCGCGCCAAGCTGCGCGAGGTGACGCCGAACGAGGACCCGATCGTCACCCACCGCGGCCTCGGCTACGGCCTCGCGGACCCCACGCGCTGATCGCATGCGCCTCGGCCTGCGGCTGCTGTTCGGCTTCTTCGTCATCGCCGGGCTGGCGTCGCTGTTCGTGCTGCGCGTCTTCCTCACCGAAGTGAAGCCGAGCGTGCGCGAGGTGATGGAGGACGTGCTCGTCGACAGCGCCAACCTGCTGGCCGAGCAGGCCGCGCCCGACCTGCGCGCGATGTCGCCCGGCGGCACGCTCGCCGGCACGCGCTTCGCGGCCAGCGTGCAGGCCTACCTGGCGCGGCCGGTCGATGCGCAGATCTGGGGCCTGCGCAAGCGCACGCTGGACCTGCGCGTCTACGTGACCGACGCCGCCGGCCGCGTCGTCTTCGATTCCGGCGGCGCCGCCGCGCCCGGGGCCGACTACTCGCGCTGGCGCGACGTGGCGCGCACGCTGCGCGGCGAGTACGGCGCGCGCGCCACGCGCGAGGTGCAGACCGACGACAGCACGTCGGTGATGTACGTCGCCGCACCGGTCACGCCGGCCGGCGGCGGCGCGCCCATCGGCGTGCTCACGGTGGCCAAGGCGGTGGCGACGGTGCAGCCCTTCATCGACCGCGCCGAACGCAAGATCCTCGTCGCCGGGCTGTGGCTGTTCGGGCTGAGCCTGGCGATCGGCGTCGCGGTGACGCTGTGGACGGTGCACTCGGTGCGCACGCTGCGCCGCTTCGCGCAGCAGGCGCGCGCCGGCGAGCGGCGGCCGGTGCCGGCGCTGGCCGGCGAACTGGGCGAGCTGGCGCAGGCGATGGGCGCGATGCGCGACCGCCTCGACGGCCGCGCGCAGGTGGAGCAGGGCATGCGCGCACTGACGCACGAGCTGAAGAGCCCGTTGGCGGCCATCGGCGGCGCCGCCGAGCTGCTGCACGACGAGCTGCCCGCCGCCGACCGCGAACGCTTCGCGCGCCAGATCGGCCAGCAGGTGCAGCGCCTGCGCGAAATGGTCGACCGCCTGCTCGAGCTGTCCAAGCTGGAAAGCCTGCACGCGCCGCAGCACGCGCAGGCGCTATCGCTGCCGGCGCTGGTGCGCCAGCAGCTCGAGACGCTGGCCGCGCCGCTGCAGCAGCGGCGGCTGCGGCTGCAGTGGGGCGAGGCCGACGAGACGCCGGTGACCGGCGACGCCGAGCGGCTGGCACTGGCGGTGTCGAACCTGCTGGCCAACGCGATCGACTTCGCGCCCGACGGCTCGGTGCTCGAACTGGCGGTGCAGCGCGAAGGCGCCAGCGCCGTGTTCAGCCTGCGCGACCACGGCCCCGGCGTGCCGGCCTACGCGCTGCCTCAGCTGGGCGAACGCTTCTTCTCGACGCCGCGCCCGCGCGACGGCGCCAAGGGCAGCGGCCTGGGCCTGGCCATCGTGCGCCAGGTGGCGCTGCTGCACGGCGGGCGCGTCGAGTTCGCGCCCGCCACCCCCGGCCTGCGCGTGCGCCTGGTGCTGCCGTCGTAGGCGCGCCCGCCGACTTCACACCCGCTTCACACAGCCCATCGTCGCCCCACATCGCGCCGCCATGCTGCGGCCACCGTGATGTCGAAGGGAGATGGGAGATGCGGTTTCCGTTGTTGTCCAAGGTCGTGGCCATCGGCCTCGTCGTGCTGCTGCTGATGTCGGTGCTGATGCGCATCGACGGCCTGGTGTCCGAACGGCGCTGGCGCCAGGCGCAGGCGACGACCGGCGTCGAGCAGTCGCTGGCCGGCGCGCAGACGCTGGTCGGCCCGCTGCTCGAGCGTGTCTGCGTCGAGGAGCGCGACGCGCCGCCGGCCGAAGGCCGCGAGCCGCGCAAGGCGCCGGAGCGGCGCAGCTATACGCTCGGCGCCGCGCCGGCCACCTTGCAGGTGGCCGGCGACGTGCGCGCCGAGCCGCGCTACCGCGGCCTCTTCAAGGTCAACGGCTACAGCGGCAAGCTCGTGCTGGACGCGCAATGGCCCTCGCTGGCCGCCTTGCAGCCGCCGCCCGACATGCCCGGCGTGCGCGTGCGCTGCGGCCCCGTGCGCGTGCTGCTGAGCGTGAGCGACGCGCGCGGCCTGCGCGCGGCGCAGCTGCTGCTGGACGGCACGGCGACGGCGGTGCGTGCCGGCGCCGGCCAGCAGCGCCACGTGACCGGCCTGCACGCCGAGATCGACAACGCGCGCGCCGCGCAGGCCGATCGGCCGCTCGCCGTGCGCGCCACGCTGGACCTGCTGGGCACCGGCCGCCTGGGCCTGGTGCCGGCGGCCGGCGAGACGGCGTGGTCGCTGCGCTCGGACTGGCCGCACCCGTCGTTCGGCGGCCGCTTCCTGCCCGCCGCGCGCGAGGTCACCGAGCAGGGCTTCAGCGCCCGCTGGGCCGTCAGTGCGCTGGCCAGCGCGGCCGGCCGCGACGTCTTCCGCGAGGTGCCGGCCTGCCCGGCAACGGTCGGCGGCGAGGAGCCCGACACCGCCGTGGCGCCGACCGACCGCGCCTGCCTGGACACGATGGGCGTGGCCTTCGTCGACCCCGTGAACCCCTACGTGCTGACCGACCGCGCCACCAAGTACGCGCTGCTCTTCATCGTGCTCACCTTCGGCTGCGTCGCGCTCACCGAGGTGCTGGCGCAGCGCCGCGTGCACCCGGTGCAGTACACGCTGGTCGGCCTGGCGCTGGCGCTGTTCTACCTGCTGCTGCTGAGCCTGTCGGAGCACGTCGCGTTCGGCGCCGCCTACGCGGCCGCCAGTGCCGCCTGCGTGGGGCTGCTGGGCGTGTACGCGCGCCACATGCTGGGCAGCCGGCGCGCGGGCGCGGCCTTCGGCGCCGGCGTGGCGCTGCTGTACGGCGCGCTGTGGACCTTGCTGCGGCTGGAGCAGACGGCGCTCGTCATCGGCTCGACGCTGCTCTTCGCGGTGCTGGCGGTGGTGATGTGGCTGACGCGCCGGGTCGACTGGTACGAACTGTTCGAGCGCCTGCGCCAGCCGGCCGCGCGTTCACATGCTGCATCACCCTGACGCACGTGGTTCGACTTGGGCTGGGCACAATCGCGCCGCGACGGCCTCGACGCCGCGCCTTCGTCACAACACATTAGGAGACAGACCCCATGCGCGTCCTGACCACGCTCGCCGCCGCATCGCTCACGCTGCTGGCCGCCTGCCAATCCACCCCGCCGGCCGGCGGCAGCAAGCTCGCGCCGCCGGCGCAGGCCTGGCAGCAGGGCCGCCTGCCCGAGCAGGCGAGCTCCACGCTGGCCCCGCTGGCCGGCAAACTGACGGCCACGCCGGCGAGCGAGATCGCGCTCGCCAACCTGAAGCTGCCGGCCGGCTTCAAGGTCGAGGTCTGGGCCACCGGCATGCCGGGCGCGCGCGCGATGGCGCGTGCCGAGAACGGCAAGATCTACGTCGGCACGCGCGGCATCGGCCGCGTCTACGAACTGAGCGAGAGCAACGGCACGCGCACCGCGCGCGTCGTCGTCGACAAGCTCGTGCAGCCGGCCGGCGTGGCCTACGCCAACGGCGCGCTCTACGTGATGGCGATCGACAAGGTGCTGCGCTACGACGGCATCGCGACCAACCCGAACGTGCAGCCGGTCGACATGACGGCCGCCTTCAAGCTGCCCAAGGAGCAGCACCACAACTGGAAGTACATCGCCTTCGGCCCGGACGGCAAGCTCTACGTGCCCTTCGGCGCGCCGTGCAACATCTGCGTGCCGGGCGAGGAATACGCGCAGATCCGCCGCTACAACGCCGACGGCTCGGGCATGGAGGTCGTGGCGCGCGGCGTGCGCAACACGCAGGGCTTCGCGTGGCACCCCGAGACGAAGGAGATGTGGTTCACCGACCATGGCCGCGACTGGATGGGCGACGACGGCCCGGCCGACGAGCTGAACCGCATGACCAAGGTGGGCCTGAACTTCGGCTTCCCGTACTGCCACGCGCAGGGCATCGCCGACCGCGACTACCCGAAGGCCGGCGCCTGCGACGGCGTGACGACCGCCTTCCAGACCATGGGCCCGCACGCCGCGGCGATGGGCGTCCACTTCTACACCGGCAGCATGTTCCCGGCCGAGTACAGGAACGTGATGTTCGTGGCCCGCAAGGGCAGCTGGAACCGGACGCAGAAGTTCGGCTACGACGTCGTCACGGTGCGCACCGACGCGCAGGGCAACAACCCGGTCGTGCGCCCGTTCATGACCGGCTTCCTCGACCCGGTGAACGACAGCTTCAGCGGCCGGCCCACCTACTTCCTGCAGCTGCCCGACGGCTCCCTGCTGCTCAGCGACGAGCAGATGGGCGCCATCTACCGCATCAGCTATGCGAAGTGACGCGCGCGCCGCGCTGGCGGCGCTCGCGACCGCGGTGCTGGCCGGCGGCGCTGTGGCGCAGCCGGCCGACACCGCGCTGTGCACCACCTGCCACGGCCCGGGCGGCAACTCGGCGGCACCGGCGGTGCCGTCGATCGCCGGCCAGCCGGCGGCCTTCCTCGAGAACCAGCTCGTGATGATCCGCGAGGGTCTGCGCGAGCTGCCGGCGATGGCGCCGGTGATGCGCGGCCTGTCGGACGCGCAGATCAGCGCGCTCGCCAAGCACTACGCCACGCAGCCGGTGAACTACGCGCCGGGGCCGGCGAAGCCCGAGCTGATGGCGCGCGGCGCTGCCGTCTCGAAGGGCGGGCAATGCGGTTCCTGCCACCTGCCCGACTATCGCGGCCAGCAGGCCGTGCCACGGCTCGGTGGCCAGCAGGAGGTGTACCTGCTGGCGACGATGAAGATGTACCGCGACGCGCCGCTGCCGGGGCGCGACACGCAGATGCAGAACGTGCTGCGCGGCATTCCCGACGCCGACCTCGCGGCGCTGGCGCACTACTTCTCGCACACCGGGAAGTAGCGCGCGCCGCGCCCTCAGGCCGTCGGCAGCTTGTAGTCCTTCAGCGCGTCGCGCAGCTTGTTCTTCTGCATCTTGCCGGTGGCGCCGAGCGGGATCGCGTCGACGAAGACGACGTCGTCCGGCGTCCACCACTTGGCGATCTTGCCGTCGTAGAACTTCAGCAGTTCTTCCTTCGTCACCTCGGCGCCCGGCTTCTTCATCACCACGAGCAGTGGCCGCTCGTCCCACTTCGGGTGGTGGGCGGCGATGCAGGCCGCCATGGCCACCGCGGGGTGCGCCATCGCGATGTTCTCGAGGTCGATCGAGCCGATCCACTCGCCGCCGGACTTGATGACGTCCTTGCTGCGGTCGGTGATCTGCATGTAGCCGTCGGTGTCGATCTTCGCCACGTCGCCGGTCGGGAACCAGCCGTGGCCCTGCGCGTCCTTGACGAGCGGGTCGCCGCCTTCGCCCTTGAAGTACTGGTTGACGATCCAGGGCCCGCGCACGAGCAGGTCGCCCGAGGTCTCGCCGCCCCAGGGCAACTCGGCGCCGTTCTCGCCGACGATCTTCATGTCGACGCCGTAGACCGCGCGGCCCTGCTTGGCCATCACGGCGTAGCGGCCTTCGGCGTCCAGGTTCTTGTGCTGCGGCTTGAACGCGGCCACGGTGCCGACCGGGCTCATCTCGGTCATGCCCCAGGCGTGCAGCACGTGCACGCCGTACTTGTCGCCGAAGGTGCGCAGCATCGCCGGCGGGCAGGCCGAGCCGCCGATGACGGTGCGGCGCATGGTGCTGAACTGGAGGCCGTTCGCCTCGACGTGGCCGAGCAGGCCCTGCCACACGGTGGGCACGCCGGCGCTGACGGTGACCTTCTCGGCCTCGAACAACTCGTAGAGCGACTTGCCGTCCAGCCCGGCGCCCGGGAAGACCAGCTTCGCGCCGGCCATGCACGCCGCGTAGGGCAGGCCCCAGGCGTTGACGTGGAACATCGGCACCACCGGCAGGATGCTGTCGCTGGCGGAGACGTTCAGCGCGTCCGGCATCGCGATCGCGAACGTGTGCAGCACCGTCGAGCGGTGGCTGTACAGCACGCCCTTCGGGTTGCCCGTGGTGCCGCTGGTGTAGCAGAGCGAGCTGGCCAGGTTCTCGTCGAAGGTGGGCCAGTCGAAGCGGTCATGGTTCGCGTCGACCAGGTCTTCGTAGACCAGCAGGTTCGGGATCTTCGCCGCGTCGGCCGGCAGGTGCGCGCGGTCGGTCATGGCGACGAAGTGGCGGATCGTCTTCGTGCGGCCGGCGATGGCGGCGATCAGCGGCAGGAACGTGAGATCGAAGAACAGCACCTGGTCTTCGGCGTGGTCGGCGATGTAGACGACCTGGTCCGGGTGCAGGCGCGGGTTGATGGTGTGCAGCACCGCGCCCGAGCCGCTGACCGCGTAGTACAGCTCCATGTGGCGGTAGCCGTTCCAGGCCAGCGTGGCGACGCGGTCGCTCTGCTTGACGCCCAGGCCGGCGAGCGCGTTGGCCATGCGGCGCGAGCGCGCGGCGAGTTCGCGGTAGGTGGTGCGGTGGATGTCGCCCTCGACCCGCCGCGACACCACTTCCTGGTCGCCGTGGTGGCGCTCGGCGTGCACGATGAGGGAGGAAATGAGCAGCGGCAGCTGCATCATCTGGCCGTTCATGGGGTGGTCTCCTGAGGGGGATGGATCGTTTGCGCCGATTCTGGCGCAAACCGCGCCCCGTATCCTCTGGGGTCAGCCCTCGCGCCGGTTCAGCCGGCGATGTGCCGCGCCAGCCGGTTGTGGCGTTCGATCAGCGCCCGCAGGTCCAGCGCCGTCGGCCGGCCGTGCTGCACGAGCACGCGGCCGTGCACGACGCTGGTGGCCACGTTCGGGCTCTGGCAGAACAGCAGTGCGGCGACGGGGTCGTGGCGTGCGCCGGCGAGCGCCACCTCGTCGAGCGCGAAGCTCACGCAGTCGGCGGCCATGCCGGGCGCGAGCGCGCCGATGTCGTCGCGCCCGAGCACGCGCGCGCCGCCCAGCGTGGCGATCTCCAGCATCTCGCGCGCGCCCATCGCGGTGGCGCCGAAGCCCACGCGCTGCAGCAGCAGGCCCAGCCGGGCCTCGCCGAGCAGGTGGCTGCTGTCGTTGCTGGCCGAGCCGTCGACCGCCAGCGCCACCGGCACGCCGGCGTCGCGCATGGCGCGGATCGGCGCGATGCCCGAGCCCAGCCGCATGTTCGAGCCCGGGCAATGGGCGACGCCGGTGCCGGTGCGCGCGAAGGCGGCGATGCCGGCGGCGTCGAGCTTGACGCAGTGTGCGTGCCAGACGTCGGGGCCGAGCCAGCCCAGGTCCTCGGCGTACTCGGCCGGCGTGCAGCCGAACTTCTCGCGCGTGTAGGCGATGTCGTTGTCGTTCTCGGCCAGGTGCGTGTGCAGGTGCACGCCGTGCCGGCGCGCCAGCACGGCGGCGTCGCGCATCAAGCCCTGCGAGACCGAGAACGGGCTGCACGGCGCGACGACGATGCGCTGCATCGCGAAGCGCGCCGGGTCGTGCCAGCGGCCGATCAGGCGCTCGGTGTCGGCGAGGATGGCCTCTTCGCGCTCGACGACGCTGTCCGGCGGCAGGCCGCCGGCGCTGGCGCCCACGCTCATCGCGCCGCGCGCGGCGTGGAAGCGCAGGCCGACCTCGGCCGTCGCCTCCAGGCTGTCGTCGAGGCGGCAGCCGTTCGGGAACAGGTAGAGGTGGTCGCTGCTGGTCGTGCAGCCCGACAGCATCAGTTCGGCCAGCGCGAGCTGCGTGGACACCGCCACCATCTCCGGCGTCAGCCGCTCCCACACCGGGTACAGCGTGCGCAGCCAGCCGAAGAGCTCGGCGTCCTGCGCCGGCCGCAGCACGCGGGTGAGCGTCTGGTAGAAGTGGTGGTGCGTGTTGACCAGCCCGGGCAGCACGACCTGGCCGCGCGCGTCGACCACGGTGTCGGCCGTGGCCGGCATCGTCTCGGTGGGGCCGACGGCCTCGATGACGCCGTCGCGCGCGAAGAAGCCGCCGCCGGCGATCTCGCGCCGCGCCGCGTCCATCGTGACGAGGACGTCTGCGTTGCGGACGAGCAGCGTGGTCATGTCAGCCCCTCGTCCGACGCGTACGTCGGCCGATCCCCCAAGGGGATCGCGGGCCGGCTTGGGAGCGGCCCGGCGCTCGGCCCGATGCGGCAGGTTGACACAGGCCGACCCACGGCTTCAAGTGCCGGCCGGCTTCGGCGGTGCCTTGTCGCTCCAGAGCTGGCCGCCGGTCGCCCAGTCGTGGCGTTCGACGTCGCGGAAGATGATGTCCACCGCCTCGGGCGAGCCGCCCAGCGTCTTCACGGTGGCTTCGGTCAGCGCGGCGGCGAGCGCGCGCTTCTGCTCGACCGTGCGGCCGGCGAACATCTCGACGTGGATGGTGGGCATGTCAGCCTTTCCTGGGGGTCGGGGGTTTGGGGGCGGCGATGGGGGCGAGCGACGCGCGCAGCCGTTCGCGCGCGTCGACCGACGCCGGCACCGACTTGCCGAGCGCGTCCTCGACGCTGCCGATGTGCGCGAGCACGCGCCGCGCCGCTTCGTCGAAGTCGCCGCTGGCGATGGCGGCGACGATGTGGGCGTGTTCCTTGCACGACTGGCGCGCGTCGTGCGTCGACTGGTAGAGCGTGGCCACCAGCGTGGTGCGCGCCGTCAGGTCGCGCAGGATGCCGGCGAGCGCGCGGTGGCCCAGGCTGTCGGCCAGGCAGACGTGGAAGTCGGCCAGCAGGAAGGCGCGCGTCGCGGCGTCGGCGCCGTCGATCGCGGCTTCCTCGTCGGCGATGTGGCGGCGCAGCGTGCGCACCACCTGCTGCAGCGGCTTGCCTTGCTCGCCGGCCTGGCGCAGCAGGCCGGCTTCGACCGCGCGGCGCGCCGCGAAGGCGTCGCGCGCCTCGTCGACCGAGGGCTCGACGACGTACCAGCCGCGGCGCGGCCGCACCTCGACGAAGCCGCGCGCCTGCAACTGCATCAGCGCCTCGCGCACCAGCGTGCGGCTGACGCCGAAGAGGTCGGCCAGTTCCTGCTCGCCGAGCCGTTCGCCGGGCGCGAGCTTCTGCGCCAGGATCGACTCGACGACGCGGTGGGCGATCTCGCTCTGGCTGGACATGGGGCGCGACTGTAGCGTGAGGCCGGCGCGCTCAGGCGCGCGCGGCGGCCGGCGGCGCCAGGACGGGCAGGTCGGCGACGTCGGCATCGTCCTCCGTCGGCGGCACCGGGCGGCCGTCGAGCACGGCGTGCGCGCGCTCGCGGTCGATGTCGCCTTCCCAGGCGGCGACGGCGACGGTGGCAACGCAGTTGCCGATCAGGTTGCCGAGCGCGCGCGCGATGCCCATGAACCAGTCGACCGACAGCACCAGCACGAGGCCGATGGCGGGGATGGCGGGAATGGCCTGCAGCGTGGCCGCCAGCACCACGATCGCCGAGCCCGGCACGCCGTGCGCGCCCTTGCTGGTGACGAGCGAGATCGCCAGGATCGTCAGCAGGTCGGTCATCGTGATCGGCGTGTTCGTTGCCTGCGCG
The DNA here is from genome assembly GCA_963204815.1 of Pseudomonadota bacterium. Classification (GTDB taxonomy): domain Bacteria; phylum Pseudomonadota; class Gammaproteobacteria; order Burkholderiales; family Burkholderiaceae_C; genus Rubrivivax. Next base: position 15,566 of record CAUJHQ010000160.1, read on the forward strand.
ATGAACACGGCGGCGAGCGTGATGTAGATCGAGAACGCGTCCAGGTTGAACGAGTAGCCGGTCGGGATCACGAGGCCGACGGTGCTGTCGCGGATGCCCAGGCGCTTGAGCTTGGACATCACCTGCGGCAGCACGCTGTCGCTGGAGGTGGTGGCGAAGACGACCGCCAGTTCCTCCTTCAGGTACTTCAGCAGCTTGACGATCGAGAAGCCCGACAGGCGCATCACCAGCCCGAGCACGCCGAAGACGAAGATCACGACGGCGGCGTAGAACAGCACCACCAGCATGCCCAGCTGCTTCAGCGAGCCGAGGCCGTACTTGGCGACCGTGAACGCGATCGCGCCCAGCACGCCCAGCGGTGCGAGCCGGATGATGATGCCCATGATCTTGAACAGCACGTGGCTCAGCGTGTCGATGAAGGCCGCGACCGGCGCGCCGCGCTCGCCCAGCATCGCCAGCGCGCAGCCGAACAGCACCGCGAACAGCAGCACCTGCAGCACGTCGCCGGTGGCGAAGGCGGCGACGACGGTGGTCGGGATCAGCTTCATCAGAAAGTCGACCGTGCCGCCGCCGACCAGCTTGTCGGCGTTGCTCGCGTAGGCCGCCATCGCGCCGGCGTCGAGCGCCTTCGGGTCGACGTTCATGCCGACGCCGGGCTGGAACACGAAGGCCAGCAGCAGACCGAGTGCCAGCGCCACCGTTGTCACGACCTCGAAGTAGACGAGCGCCTTGACGCCGACGCGGCCGACGCGCTTCAGGTCGCCGGCGCCGGCGATGCCGTGCACGACGACGCAGAAGACGAGCACCGGGATGATCATCTTGATGAGCTTGATGAAGGCATCGCCCAGCGGCTTCAGCTTGACGCCGAACTCGGGCCAGACGAAGCCGACGACGACGCCGACCACGAGGGCCAGCAGCACCTGGCCGAACAGGGAACGCAGGAAGCGGGGCATGGGACGGGACCTCCGGTCTTGCAGACCTGCATGATCGCAAGCTTGCATACAAGCAATGTAGGCCAGCTTGAATGCCTTGCGATCCGGGAATTCCCGCAGCGCTGCCGGCGGCGCGGCCGCGGCGGGCTCAGAGGTCGGCGTAGCCCGGGCTGAGGCGGTCGGCACGGCGGCGCAGCGCCGGCCACTCGGCGTCGCCGTCCCACTCGCGGCCGTCGCCGACCCACTGGCGGTGGGTCAGCTCGGCGAGCGCGGCGCCGACGCCGAGCGCGGGCCCGGGCGCCGCCGCCATCGCGCGCAGCTGCGCCATCGCGGCGGGCTCCAGCAGGTGCATCAGCATGTAGGCCTCGGCCACCGTGCGGCCGACGATCAGCGGGCCGTGGTGCTCGAGCAGCACGCCGTCGAGCGTGCCGAGCGCGGCGACGAGGCGGCGCTGCTCGTCGGCGCCGAGCGCCAGACCTTCGTAGGCGTGGCGGCCCAGGCGGCCGTGCAGCCGCATCGCCCACTGCGACGTCGGCTGCAGCCCGGCGGGCAGCGCGCACAGCGCCACGCTCCAGGGCGCGTGCAGATGGATCACGCAGGCGGCATCGGGCCGCGCCGCGTGCACCGCGCCGTGGATCGCGAAGCCGCTCGGGTTGACCGGTGCGCCGGAGCCGTCGACGACGCGGCCCGCGGTGTCGACCTTGACGAGGTTGCCGGCCGTGACCTCGTCGAACATCAGCCCGAAGCGGTTGATCAGGTAGTGGCCGGGCTCGCCCGGCACGCTGGCCGACAGGTGGGTGTAGACGGTGTCGTCCCAGCCGTTCAGCGCCGCCAGTCGGTAGGCGCAGGCGAGGTC